>CANJMM010000017.1 GCA_947475765.1 Legionellales bacterium
GACTTAATATTTTGTCAGCTGACAAAGTGTTAATGCGGTGAATAAAAAAACAGATGCGGGTGTAGTTCAATGGTAGAACCTCAGCCTTCCAAGCTGATGGCGTGGGTTCGATTCCCATCACCCGCTCCAAGATCCAGATGATATTAAAGTATTAGCAGTAGGCGATGCCCACATAGCTCAGGCGGTAGAGCACTTCCTTGGTAAGGAAGAGGTCACCAGTTCGAGTCTGGTTGTGGGCACCATATATTTTTGGTACAATGACGGGTTTATTGGCATCAATCAAAATCAAGCATTATTCAGGGGGCTATAAAAATGGCTGCAGAGTTTCAACGTAACAAAGAACACGTTAACGTCGGTACCATCGGTCACGTTGATCATGGCAAAACGACTTTAACCGCCGCAATCACGCAAGTATCGGCTAGCAGGGGCATGGCGGAATTTATCGCTTTTGACAAGATTGACAAAGCACCTGAAGAGCGCGCTCGTGGTATTACTATTTCCACTTCACACGTTGAGTACGAGTCTCCGACTCGTCACTATGCTCACGTCGATTGCCCAGGTCACGCAGATTATGTGAAAAACATGATAACGGGTGCGGCTCAAATGGACGGTGCCATTTTAGTGGTATCCGCAGCAGATGGCCCTATGCCTCAAACACGCGAACACATTTTGTTAGCACGTCAAGTTGGTGTGCCTTACATCGTTGTATTCATGAACAAAGTAGACATGGTAGATGACGCTGAATTATTAGAATTAGTTGAAATGGAAATTCGGGATCTGTTAACGCTTTATGGCTTTCCAGGTGACGATACGCCAATTATTCAGGGTTCTGCACTTAAAGCACTAGAAGGCGATAAGTCAGAAATTGCTGAAGGCGCTATTTTAAAATTAATAGAAGCATTAGATACTTATATCCCTCTTCCTAAGCGGGATATTGATAAGCCATTTTTATTACCAGTAGAAGACGTATTTTCAATCTCTGGCCGTGGCACAGTAGTGACCGGTCGTATAGAAAGAGGGATTGTTAAAGTCGGTGAAGAAGTGGCAATTATTGGCCTGAAAGATACGGTTAAATCAGTGGTTACGGGCGTTGAAATGTTCCGTAAGCTCTTGAAAGAAGGTCGTGCAGGCGATAACGTGGGTGTGTTACTTCGTGGCGTAAAGCGTGAAGACATCGAGCGTGGACAAGTATTAGCACATGTGGGTTCTGTTACGCCACATACTAAGTTTGAAGCTGAAATTTATGTATTGTCGAAAGAGGAAGGTGGACGTCATACACCGTTTGTAGCGGGTTACCGTCCTCAGTTTTATTTCCGTACGACTGACGTAACGGGTGCGGTTGAGTTACCTGCTGGCGTAGAAATGATTATGCCAGGAGATAATATTAAAGTAACCGTCACGCTTATTACGCCAATCGCAATGGAAGATGGGCTGAAATTTGCTATCCGTGAAGGTGGTAGAACAGTCGGTGCGGGTGTAGTAGCAAAAATTCTTGAGTAATCATTTTTTGAAATGATGAGAAAGATTTGGTTAAAACTCATGTGTTTTTATCACACATGAGTTTTTTCCGCTAAAGCAGTGTAAATAAAGGCCAGTAGCTCAATTGGCAGAGCGGCGGTCTCCAAAACCGCAGGTTGGGGGTTCGATTCCCTCCTGGCCTGCCAAGCATAATGCGAGTAAGACTCAATGACCCAAATAACAAATCAAAATAGCGCAGTGCTAGACAAAATAAAATGGCTGGGCGCGTTATTATTGTTGGGATCAGGGGTGACAACCCATTATTTTTTATCAGAGCAAACGTTGGCACTAAGAGTATTGCTTATAAGCGTATTTTTTATGATGGCGCTTGGCTTAGGATTATGGACAACTAAAGGTCATGTTTTTCTGGCTTTTGCCAAAGAGGCGCGATCTGAAGTTCGTAAGGTAGTTTGGCCTACTAAACAAGAAACCATACAAATAACGAGCATTGTTCTGGTGGTTGTAGTGGTAGTCGGCATGATTCTTTGGGGAATTGATGCACTATTACTTCATATGATAGCTTGGTTAACGGGATTAGGGGCGAATTAAAATGGTTGCTTTAGAATCCAAAGGTCGACGTTGGTTTGTTGTACAAGCACTGGTTGGCCATGAAAACCAAGTAGTTAAAAATTTGACTGAAGCCGTTAAGCTTTACCATTTAGAAGAAAAATTTGGTGAGATTTTGGTGCCCACTGAAGAAGTCATCGAAATTCGATCTGGGCAAAAAAGAAAGAGTGAGCGTAAATTTTTCCCTGGCTATGTGCTTGTGCACATGGAGCTAGATGATGATACTTGGCATTTAGTGCGCCGAACGCCAAGAGTGCTGGGTTTTATTGGGGGAACGAGCGATCGCCCTGCGCCCATTAGTGATAAAGAAGTTCAAGTGATATTAAATCGCATTAAAGACGGGGTAGATAAACCTAAACCTAAAACCTTATTCGAGCCAGGTGAAGTGGTTCGGGTTACAGCAGGGCCCTTTGCTGACTTTAATGGGGTAGTAGAAGAAGTTAATTATGAGAAAAGCCGCTTAAGAGTTGCGGTACTTATTTTTGGACGTTCAACGCCTGTTGAACTTGAATTTGCTCAAGTTGAAAAAGCATAAATTTTTGTTTTTTATATAAAACATAACGAGGAGCCGAAAGGCGTTTGAACTCACTTAGAGGTAGTTAAGAAAAATGGCAAAGAAAGTCACCGCATATGTCAGACTGCAAGTTCCTGCAGGGGCTGCAAATCCTAGTCCTCCAGTTGGTCCTGCATTAGGTCAACATGGTGTGAACATTATGGAGTTTTGCAAAACGTTTAATGCGCAAACACAATCCATGGAAAAGGGATTACCCTGTCCTGTTATTATTACCGTTTACAGCGATAGAAGTTTTACTTTTGCAATTAAAACCCCACCGGCTTCTTATTTAGTATTGAAAGCGGCGGGTGTCTCCAAAGGCAGCAGTACACCCCATACAAACAAAGTAGGCAAAATCAAATGGTCTCAAATTGAGGCAATTGCTAAGCAAAAAATGCCAGATTTAAGTGCAGCAGATATTGAGGCAGCTAAGCGTACCATTGCAGGCACAGCGCGTAGTATGGGTATTGATGTGGTGGAAGGATAGTATCATGGCAAAATTAGCAAAAAGAATGAAGGCTATTCTGGAAGTCTGTCCTACTAAAGCAGCAGCTTATGCGGCAATAGAGGCAATAGATAACTTGAAAAAAGTATCAAAAGTAAAGTTTACTGAAAGTGTTGATGTTGCTGTTATGTTGGGTATTGATCCTAAAAAATCAGACCAAGTTGTTCGAGGCGCCTCTATGTTGCCTCATGGAACAGGGCGTTCTGTGCGAGTTGCCGTATTTGCACAAGGTCTTCAAGCCGATAAAGCAAAAGAAGCGGGTGCAGAAATCGTCGGTTTTGAAGATTTAGCCGAAGAAATTAAGCGCAAAGATACAGCAGGCGAAAAATTTGATTTTGATGTCTTGATTGCAACCCCAGATGCGATGCGTTTAATTGGCCAGATCGGTCGTATTTTAGGACCTAGAGGCTTAATGCCTAATCCTAAAGTAGGCACAGTGACACCTGATGTGGCTAAAGCCGTACATAATGCGAAATCAGGCCAGGTGACTTTTAGGGCAGATAAATCGGGGATTGTGCATTGTACTATTGGTAAAATTACCTTTGATACACAGGCGCTTAAAGAAAATTTAGAGCGTTTAGTCACTGATTTAAGAAAAGCCAAGCCAGCCACCTCAAAAGGGGTTTACTTAAAGAAAATTATTTTATCTTCAACGATGGGCCCAGGTTTGACGGTAGATCAAACTTCCATTTTGATTGGATAAAAAGAGAACTTTGGGTGAGGTTATTTATTTTTTATTAACTAAATAATTCACCGTCAAAGACCGCAGGTGTACAGTGTATGTACTTAAAAAATAAAAGCAGCCTGCGCAGGCGGATCACTCAAGCCAGCTTAAACGCTGGTAACAGTTGCCGCAAAGAAAAGAAGTAGGGAATTGTAGTAATAAAACCTAGAGGAGAATGTCAGGTGGCGTTAAGTTTAGCGCAAAAAGAAGCTATCGTCGCCCAGGTCTCAGAGGTAGCGAATAATTCAATTTCTGTTGTTGCCGCGATTAATAAAGGTATGAAAGTTTCAGAAGTTAATGAACTTCGTACTAAAGCAAGGCAAGCAGGAGTGTATTTAAAAGTTATTCGAAATACTTTAGTGAGACGAGGCTTTCAAGGCACGCAATTTGAGTGCATGTGTGAGTCTTTAGTGGGCCCCGTAGTATTAGGTTTTTCTAAAAATGAACCCGGTAGTGCAGCAAAACTCTTTAATGATTTTATTAAAAATCGATCGAGTATTGAAGTTAAAGCTTTAGCAGTAGGAACGCAATTTTTTACAGCGAATCAGCTTGCCTCTGTGGCTTCTTTACCAACAAGAGAAGAAGCATTATCACAGTTGGCCAGAACTTTAAATGCACCAGCTACTATGTTAGCAAGACTATTGTCCGAGCCTCATACTAAGTTGGCTCGTGCGTTGAATGCGCATAATGAACAAAAGTCTTCCTAGTAGGGTTGATTGGTTAAATGTGGCTTAAATTAAATTGTTATCAGGAGTGTTAAAATGTCCAATACTAAAGTACAAAAATTATTTGACTCAATCGTTGAGTTAACCATTATGGAAACCGTTGAACTGGTTAAAAAAATGGAAGACGAGCTAGGCATTTCTGCAGCAGCACCTGTTGCAGCCGCTGCAGCCGCTGTAGCCGCTGCTCCTCAAGAAGAAAAAACAGAATTTGATGTTGTCTTGAAAGCAGCTGGCGCGAAAAAAGTAGAAGTAATTAAAGTAGTTCGTGTTATCACTGGTCTTGGCTTAAAAGAAGCTAAAGATTTAGTAGAAAGCGCACCAGCTTCTGTTAAAGAAGCAGTGACTAAAGAAAAAGCAGCTGAATTCAAGAAACAACTTGAAGATGCAGGCGCTCAAGTAGAAATTAAGTAATTATTACTTGATTTTTTATTCACGGGTCGTTGAGATACTCTCAATGGCCCTTCTTTGTTTGGCTTAAAGGCAGAGGAACCCGATGGAATTATCCTATACCGAGAAAAAGCGACCCCGCGCAAATTTTGGTAAACGTCTAGATACTTTGGCCGTACCCCCATTATTAGAAATTCAACTGAATTCTTATAAAAATCAATTCTTGCAAGCATCCGTCAGTGAAGAAATGCGAGAAAATATAGGGTTAGAGGCAGCGTTTCAGTCGGTTTTTCCGATATCCAGTTTTTCTGGACACGCACGTTTAGAATACCTGCGTTATCGTTTAGGTGATCCTGCATTTGATGTAAAAGAATGCCAACAAAGAGGCTTAACGTATGCAGCGCCTTTAAGAGTGCTCGTTCGTTTAGTTATTTATGATAAAGAAGCAGCAGGTCCCAATAAACCTGTAAAAGACATTCGTGAACAAGAAGTCTACATGGGCGAAATTCCGCTCATGACAGATAACGGTACTTTTGTGATTAATGGTACTGAACGAGTGGTGGTTTCTCAGTTACATCGTTCTCCTGGTGTGTTTTTTGATCATGATAAAGGTAAAACACATTCATCTGGAAAATTACTGTATTCCGCTAGAATTATACCTTACCGTGGATCTTGGTTAGATTTTGAATTTGATCCCAAAGATTGTATTTTTGCCCGTATCGACAGACGTCGAAAAATACCGGCGACCATTATGTTGCGTGCCTTGGGTTTTAATGCCGAAGAAATTTTAGGCTTATTTTTTGAAAAAAATGAATATATTATTCGTGAAGGCCAATTTTTCTTAAAGCTTATACCTGCAAGATTGCGTGGTGAAACGGCGCTATTCGAAATTAAAGCAGCCGATGGCACCGTAATTGTGGAAGAAAGCCGTAGAATTACGGCAAGACATGTGCGCCTAATGGAGCAGCATAAATTAACCGAGCTACGTGTTCCAAGAGAATATTTATATACACGTGCTTTAGCAAAAGATTTAATTGATACCCAGACAGGAGAAGTGTTGGCGCCCGCTAATACTGAACTGAATTCTGAACTGCTTGAAAAGATAGTTTCGCAAAAAATTACAGAATTTTCGACTATATTTACCAATGACTTAGATCATGGGCCTTATATTTCTGATACGCTCAGACTGGATCCAACCTCGACACGATTAGAGGCTTTGGTTGAAATCTATAGAATGATGCGTCCAGGTGAGCCACCGACAAAAGAAGCAGCTGAAACACTGTTTGAAAATCTCTTTTTTGCCGCAGATAGATATGATCTATCTGGCGTAGGCCGGATGAAATTCAATCGTCGGGTAGGTAAAAAAGAAATTGAAGGTCAAGGTACCTTATCTAAAGACGATATTATTTCTGTTTTGCGTGTATTAATTGACATTCGAGATGGCCGTGGTGAAATCGATGACATCGATCATTTAGGCAATCGACGTGTCAGAAGTGTAGGTGAAATGACCGAAAATCAATTCCGATTGGGATTGATTCGTGTTGAACGTGCAGTAAAAGAACGGGTCAGTGTCGCAGAATCTGAAAATTTAATGCCGCATGATTTAATTAATGCTAAGCCAGTTTCTGCTGCAATTAAAGAATTTTTTGGCTCTTCTCAACTGTCACAGTTTATGGACCAAAATAATCCTTTATCTGAAGTGACGCATAAGCGTCGGGTTTCGGCTCTTGGGCCTGGTGGTTTAACACGTGAACGTGCGGGCTTTGAAGTCCGTGACGTACATCCAACACATTATGGTCGTGTTTGCCCTATTGAAACTCCAGAAGGTCCAAATATTGGGTTAATCAACTCGTTGGCGGTTTATGCCCGTACAAATAAATATGGCTTCTTAGAAAGCCCATATAGAAAAGTGATTAATAATAAAGTCACCGAAGTCATAGAATATTTATCCGCTATTGAAGAGGGTGAATATGTTATTGCTCAGGCGAATGCCAGCATTAATGAAAATTTAGAGTTAGTCGATGAGTTAGTTCCTTGTCGCTATAAGAACGAAGCGATGTTGACCTCGATTGAAAGAGTTCAATATATGGACGTTTCTCCTAAACAAATGGTTTCAGTTGCGGCCTCTTTAATTCCATTTTTAGAGCATGATGATGCGAATCGTGCATTAATGGGCTCAAACATGCAGCGTCAAGCCGTCCCCACTTTGCGTGCCGAAAAACCGCTGGTTGGAACAGGCATGGAACGTACCGTTGCCAGAGACTCGGGTGTGACCGTGGTTGCACGTCGTGGCGGTATAGTCGATTCTGTTGATGCGTCTCGTATTGTGGTAAAAGCCAATGATAATGAAACGATTGAAGGCGAAGCTGGCGTCGATATTTATAATTTAACGAAATATACCCGATCTAACCAAAATACCTGTATTAATCAACGTCCCTTGATTAAAAAAGGCGATCAAATTTCGAAATTTGACGTATTGGCAGACGGGCCATCTACCGATCTGGGTGAATTAGCCTTGGGCCAAAATTTATTGGTGGCCTTTATGCCTTGGAATGGCTACAACTTTGAAGATTCTATTTTGATTTCAGAGCGTGTGGTTCAAGAAGATAGATTTACCACCATTCATATTGAAGAACTGACTTGTGTTGCCCGAGATACAAAATTGGGCGCAGAAGAAATTACCTCAGACATTCCTAATGTCGGTGAGAGTTCTTTGGCAAAATTAGATGAATCAGGCGTGGTGTATATTGGCGCAGAAGTTGAGCCAGGGGATATTTTAGTTGGGAAAGTAACACCTAAAGGTGAAACACAGCTTACCCCAGAAGAAAAACTTTTAAGAGCCATTTTTGGTGAAAAAGCCTCTGATGTAAAAGACACTTCTTTACGCGTGCCCACTGGCATGAGTGGGACAGTAATTGATGTTCAAGTGTTTACACGAGATGGCGTACAAAAAGATGCCAGAGCGCTTCAAATTGAAAAGTCTGGTTTCGAACGTATTTCCAAAGACTTAGCCGATGAACTGCGTATTCGAGAAGAAGATATTTTCAATCGTATTGAAAAATTATTGATTGGTAAAACCGCGCAAGGTGGCCCTGGTGGCTTGAAGGCCGGCGGGGAAATTGCTGAAGATAATTTGAAAGCTTTCGACAGAGAAAAATGGTTTGAAATTCGTCTGAAAAATGATGAAGCAAATGAAAGCTTAGAAGCTTATCAAGAGCAATTACAACATTTACGTGATCAGCACGAAAAAAAGAAAGAAGAAAAACGCGCCAAGTTGCAACAAGGTGATGATCTTGCGCCTGGTGTATTAAAAATTGCCAAAGTGTATATGGCTGTTAAACGCCGTATTCAGCCAGGGGATAAAATGGCAGGCCGTCATGGTAATAAAGGGGTTATTTCAACTATCGTTCCGGTAGAAGATATGCCTTATATGGCCGATGGCACGCAAGTCGATATTGTCTTGAATCCCTTGGGTGTGCCTTCTCGTATGAACATTGGGCAGGTGTTAGAAACCCATTTAGGTTGGGCAGCAAAAGGCTTAGGTTACAAAGTTGGCCAAATGTTAGAAGCGCAAAATAAAAGTCATGAAGAAATTCGGCACTTTTTAGATAAAGTTTATAATTTATCAGGCACCGAAAAAATAGATTTTTCTGCTTTTTCTGAGCAAGCGCTTTTTGAATTGGCTGAAAACCTCAAAGAAGGTATCCCAATGGCTACCCCAGTATTTGATGGGGTAACAGAAGAAGAAATAAAAACGCTTCTTAAGCTGGCGGGATTGCCTGAAAGTGGACAAACGGTTTTATATGACGGGCGTACAGGCGATGCTTTTGATAGGCCTGTCACGTGTGGCTATATGTACATGCTAAAACTAAATCATTTAGTCGATGACAAAATGCATGCGCGTTCGACGGGATCATATAGTTTGGTCACGCAACAACCCTTGGGTGGTAAAGCCCAATTTGGGGGGCAGCGTTTTGGTGAAATGGAAGTATGGGCATTACAAGCGTACGGCGCAGCTTACACTTTGCAAGAAATGTTAACGGTTAAGTCTGATGATGTGGCCGGTCGAACCAAGATGTATAAAAATATCGTCGATGGTGATCACCGCATGGATGCAGGCATGCCCGAATCATTTAATGTTTTAGTTAAAGAAATTCGCTCATTGTGCATTAATATCGAACTTGAACACGACTAATATATTGGAGAGTCCCCTTGAAAGACTTACTTTCTGTTTATCGTACACAAGGTAAAGCCCTTGATTTTGATCGTGTTGCGGTTGGACTTGCTCCACCTGATTTAATTAGATCGTGGTCGTATGGTGAAGTCAAAAAACCTGAAACGATTAATTATCGTACGTTTAAGCCAGAACGCGATGGGTTGTTCTGTGCCAAGATATTTGGCCCAGTCAAAGATTATGAATGTCTTTGTGGGAAATATAAGCGTCTTAAACATCGCGGCGTGATTTGCGAAAAATGTGGTGTAGAAGTCACGCTTGCTAAAGTGCGCCGTGAGCGCATGGGGCATGTTGAGTTGGCCAGTCCTGTTGCGCATATTTGGTTTTTAAAATCATTGCCTTCTAGAATTGGTTTATTGCTCGATATGACGTTAAGAGACATTGAGCGCATTCTTTATTTTGAGGCCTATGTAACGATAGATCCAGGTATGACCCCTCTTGAAAAAGGGCAGTTATTATCAGAAGAATCTTATTTAGAAGCCATTGAACAATATGGTGATGAGTTTGATGCGCGTATGGGCGCAGAAGCCATTAAAGAATTGCTGAAAGCCATTGATATGAAGGGCGAAGCAGAACGTTTACGCTTAGAAATACCGGAAACCAGTTCTGAGACAAAATTAAAGAAGCTTGCTAAGCGCTTAAAGCTCATCGAGTCTTTTGTCGATTCGGGCAATCGTCCTGAATGGATGATTTTGACCATGTTGCCAGTTTTGCCACCTGATTTAAGGCCATTGGTGCCATTGGATGGGGGTAGATTTGCGACATCCGACTTAAATGATTTATACAGACGCGTGATTAACCGTAATAATCGTTTAAAGCGCTTATTAGATTTAAATGCGCCTGATATTATCGTGCGCAATGAAAAGCGTATGTTGCAAGAATCTGTCGATGCTTTATTAGACAACGGTCGTCGAGGTCGTGCTATCACAGGTTCTAATAAGCGTCCGCTTAAATCTTTAGCAGACATGATTAAAGGTAAGCAAGGTCGATTCCGCCAAAACTTACTCGGTAAGCGAGTGGATTATTCAGGCCGTTCGGTTATTGTGGTTGGCCCAACATTGAGATTGCATCAGTGCGGGTTGCCTAAGAAAATGGCCTTAGAATTATTTAAACCGTTTATTTTCAGTAAATTAGAAATGCGCGGTTTGGCCACGACGATTAAAGCTGCCAAGAAAATGGTTGAGCGTGAAGGCGCAGAAGTTTGGGATATTCTAGAAGAAGTGATCCGTGAACATCCTGTACTCTTAAATCGTGCCCCTACTTTGCATCGTTTGGGTATTCAAGCTTTCGAACCTGTGTTAATTGAAGGTAAAGCCATTCAATTGCATCCGTTAGTCTGTGCGGCGTATAACGCCGACTTTGACGGAGATCAAATGGCGGTTCATATCCCCTTGACTATTGAAGCACAGCTTGAAGCGCGTGCTTTGATGATGTCGACTAATAATGTGTTGTCACCTGCTCATGGTGAGCCTATTATTGTTCCTTCTCAAGACGTGGTCTTGGGCTTGTATTATATGACACGAGAAAAAATCAATGCCAAGGGTGAAGGCATGGTTTTCTCAGATGTGGCTGAAGTACACCGTGCTTACTCGACAAACTCAGTTGAATTACAAGCAAAAGTAAAAGTTCGCGTTGCTCAAGATCCGGAAATCGGAGAGGGCTATGTTATTGTTGAGACGACTATTGGTCGCGCCTTATTATCTGAAATTTTGCCAAGAGGCATGACCTATAATCTGGTGAATAAGACTTTAACCAAGAAAGAGATTTCAAATTTAATTAATACTTGCTACCGTCAAGTGGGCCTAAAAGAATCGGTGGTTTTTGCCGATCAGCTCATGTATACGGGCTTTCATTATGCAACACGTTCCGGCGTCTCGATTGGGATAAACGATTTGATTATTCCGGAAGCGAAAAGTGGCATGATCAGCAAGGCTGAAGATGAAGTTAAAGAAATTGAAAGCCAATATGCCTCAGGTTTGGTCACACATGGCGAAAGATATAACAAAGTCATTGATATTTGGTCAAGAGCCAATGATCAAGTCGCTAAAGCGATGATGGTCGAAATTTCCAGCGAGTATGCGCTCGATGCGACAGGTCAAAAAATAAAACAAGAATCGTTCAATTCTATCTATATGATGGCCGATTCAGGTGCCAGAGGCTCAGCTGCTCAGATTAGACAATTAGCAGGTATGCGGGGCCTAATGGCTAAGCCAGATGGTTCTATTATTGAAACGCCTATTACGGCGAATTTCAGAGAAGGCTTAAACGTACTCCAATACTTTATTTCTACGCATGGTGCACGTAAAGGTTTGGCTGATACGGCATTAAAAACAGCAAATTCTGGTTATTTAACCCGAAGATTGGTAGACGTTGCACAAGATGTGGTGGTAACCGAAGTCGATTGTGGTACCACGTCAGGGTTGATTATGACGCCGCTTATTGAAGGGGGGGACGTCGTAGAGCCACTTCGTGAGCGTGTTTTAGGCCGAGTATTGATTACCCCAGTATTAAGCGCAAGCACTGGCGAAGAAGTCATTCCTGCAGATACGTTCTTAGATGAGAAGTGGGTCGATAAATTAGAAGAATTAAGCGTAGATAAAGTTTATGTACGTTCTCCTATTACCTGTGAATCTCGTTATGGCGTATGTGGCAAATGCTATGGTCGTGATTTAGCACGAGGGCATATTGTCAATATTGGTGAAGCCGTTGGGGTCATTGCGGCACAGTCAATTGGTGAACCGGGTACCCAGCTTACAATGAGAACCTTCCATATTGGGGGCGCCGCTTCTCGAACCACCGCTGAAAACTCAGTGATGGTAAAATCCAAAGGTAGAATTAAGCTACATAACATTAAAGTTGTTAAAAATGCAGCGGGTAATTATATTACCGTATCTCGATCTGGTGAGGTCTGTGTTGTTGACGATCATGGTCGTGATCGTGAGCGTTATAAATTGCCTTATGGTGCGGTCTTGACTATAGCAGATGGGGATATTGTCAGCATAGGTCAAACTGTGGCCAATTGGGATCCCCATACCCATCCTATTATTACGGAAGTAGCAGGGCGCGTAAAATTTGTGGACATGGTGGAAGGTGCAACCATGCATCGCCAGACAGACGAATTAACAGGCTTATCTAGTATTGTTATCTCCGATCCTAAGCAGCATCGTGGTTATCAAGGTAAAGAGCTTAGACCTTTACTGAAATTGGTTGATGAAAAAGATGAAGACTTGTGTTTGGCGGGGACCACTTTGCCGGCACATTATTTCTTGCCAGCCAATGCGCTCACAGCCTTAGAAGATGGCAGTGAAATTAAAATCGGTGATGTATTAGCACGGATCCCACAAGAAACGTCTAAAACACGGGATATCACCGGGGGCTTACCTCGAGTGGCAGATTTATTTGAGGCCAGAAAGCCTAAAGAATCGGCGATATTAGCTGAAATCTCTGGTGTTGTTAGCTTTGGTAAAGAAACCAAGGGTAAGCGCCGTTTAATGATAACAGGCCTAGATGGCGTGTTGCATGAAGAGCTGATACCTAAGTGGCGTCATGTAGGCGTTTTTGAAGGAGAGCATGTACAACGTGGTGAAATGATAGCAGATGGTGCACGAAATTCTCATGATATTTTGAGATTACTCGGCGTAAGTGTATTAGCTAACTACATTGTAAATGAAGTTCAGGATGTGTATCGCCTTCAAGGTGTACGTATCAATGATAAGCACATTGAAGTGATTATTCGCCAAATGTTAAGAAAAATCTTAATCAGCTATCAGGGCGATTCTAAATTGCTTCAAGGCGAAACGGTTGAGCTTCAGAAAGTACTGGAAATCAATGAAAAATTGATCAAAGAACAAAAGTTGCCAGTTCGTTATGAGCGTATATTGTTAGGGATTACTAAAGCATCTTTAGCGACTGAGTCGTTTATTTCTGCCGCCTCTTTCCAAGAGACGACACGAGTTTTAACCGAAGCAGCTGTTAGTGGTAAAAGAGATGAGCTAAGAGGCCTTAAAGAGAACGTTATTGTGGGTAGACTGATTCCAGCCGGGACAGGATTAGCGTATCATAAGCAACGTCGTGAGGCTCGAGCGCAAGCTCAGGTTCAATTTGCACTTGAATCTAAAGGAGATAAGGCTAAAATAACCGCTAGTCAGGTGGAACATGCTTTAAGTGAGGCGCTAAACTTACCCTCAGGCTCTTAGATTTAGTTTTAAATACACCGGTACTGCATCAAATTTTAAGCGCAGTACCTTTAGTTGGATGCTCGGACTTGACATCAGGTCCACTTCCGCATAGGATTCCGCTTCGCAACACGTATAGGTGAGAGAAGCGGTTTACTTTTTTTTGTCGAAACAAAGTGGGACATTTATTAATATGGCAACAACAAATCAGTTAGTTAGAAAAGGACGGACTCAAATCCGGCGCAAAACAAAAGCGCCCGCCTTAACCGGCTGTCCGCTGAGAAGAGGTGTCTGTACACGTGTTTACACCCAAACTCCAAAGAAACCCAACTCAGCTTTACGTAAAGTATGCAGAGTTAAGCTAACCAATGGCTATGAAATCACGGCTTACATTGGTGGTGAAGGCCATAATTTACAAGAACATTCCGTCGTGCTCGTAAGAGGCGGTCGGGTGCCCGATTTACCAGGTGTACGTTATCATGTGGTACGCGGTAGCTTAGATACTGCTGGGGTGAGCAATCGTAAGCAGAGCCGTTCTAAATACGGTACAAAGCGCCCTAAAGCAGCGGCTTAGAAATTAGTGAAGCGAGATTGAGTTATGCCAAGAAGAAAAGTTGTTGCCAAAAGAGTTATTTTACCAGACCCAATTTACGGTAGTCAGGTAGTAGCTAAGTTTGTAAATCATGTTATGGTCGAGGGTAAAAAATCCTTGGCTGAACGTATTGTTTATGGCGCTTTTGAAATGATCCAAGAAAAAATTAAACGGGATCCAGTTGAAATTTTCAAACGAGCCATTGAAAACATTCGTCCTACAGTAGAAGTACGTTCAAGGCGTGTGGGGGGAGCGACTTATCAAATCCCTGTTGAAGTAAGACAAAATCGTGCTTTGGCGCTTGCCATGAGATGGTTGGTTGAATATTCAAGAAAGCGCAGTGAAAAAGGCATTACAGCCCAGTTAGCAGGCGAAATCGTCGATGCGGCAGATGAAGATGGCGGCGGCCGTGGTAAGGGCGGAGCGGTTAAAAAACGCGAAGATGTCCACCGTATGGCAGAAGCCAATAAAGCCTTTTCACACTTTAAATGGTAGTAGCATTTTGGTCTAAGCCAAAGTGTATAGAATTATAAATATTAAGGGGAACAGTCGTGGCAACGGGAATTCGTACAACCCCGCTAGAGCGCGTTAGAAATATCGGCATTATGGCGCATATCGATGCAGGTAAAACAACGACTACTGAGCGTGTTTTGTTTTATACAGGGGTTTCTCATAAAATTGGGGAAGTTCATGAAGGAACGGCTGTCATGGATTACATGGAGCAAGAGCAGGAGCGAGGTATTACTATTACTTCTGCTGCGACCACTTGTATTTGGAAGGGGATGGATGTTCAATTTCCAGATCATGTAATTAATATTATCGATACCCCAGGGCATGTGGATTTTACGATTGAAGTAGAACGTTCTCTTAGAGTATTAGATGGTGCGGTAGCGGTATTTGATGCGGTTGCAGGCGTAGAGCCCCAGTCAGAAACGGTTTGGCGTCAAGCAAATAAATACCATGTTCCCCGTATGTGTTTTGTGAACAAAATGGACAGAGCGGGTGCTAATTTTTATCGTGTCGTAGACATGATAAAAGCACGTTTAGGCGCAACGCCTGTGCCAGTTAATTTGCCAATTGGCGCAGAGCAAGAATTTGTGGGCGTGGTCGATTTAATCAGACAGCAAGCCATATTTTGGGATGATAAAACCCAAGGAATGAGCTATAAAGCCGAACCTATTCCTGCTGATTTAATAGAAAAATGTGCTATTTTTCGTGAAAACATGGTGGCAGCTGCTTCAGAAGCCAGTGATGAATACATGAATAAATACCTCGAAACCGGGGATCTCACTGAAGAAGAAATTCGTATTGGTTTAAGAAAGCGAACCATTGCAGGTGAAATTGTCCCTGTTTTATGTGGTTCTGCTTTTAAAAATAAAGGCGTGCAAGCAGTATTAGACGCGGTTATTTATTACTTGCCTTCTCCAGTTGATATTCCGCCTATGATAGGTAAAGCAGGTCTAGATTCAGACAAAGAAGTATCACGTAAGCCTTCTGATGATGAGCCTTTTTCAGCTTTAGCTTTTAAAATATTAAACGACCCTTATGTAGGCTCTCTTACTTTCTTTAGGGTGTACTCAGGCGTACTTGAAGCAGGTACCTCTGTTTTAAATCCTTTAAAAGGTAGAAATGAACGTTTTGGTCGTATTCTTAGAATGCACGCAAATGATCGTGAAGAAATTAAAGTAGTTCGAACAGGCGATATTGCTGCTGTAGTGGGATTAAAAAATACCACAACAGGCGATACTTTGTGTGATGAGAATAAAGTCATTGTGCTTGAGCAAATGAAATTCCCAGAGCCTGTGATTTCGGTTGCGATTGAGCCTAAAACAAAGGCAGATCAAGAAAAAATGGGTATGGCCCTAGGTCGTCTGGTTAAAGAAGATCCTTCCTTTAGAGTATACACCGATCAAGAATCTGGTCAGACCATTATTGGTGGTATGGGTGAGCTTCACTTAGAAATTAAAGTGGATATCATGAAGCGAGAATTTGGGGTTGAAACAAACGTAGGTGCACCGCAAGTGGCTTATCGTGAAACCATTTCTAAAATCGTAGAGCAAGAAGGCAAATTCATTCGCCAATCAGGTGGTCGTGGGCAGTATGGACATGTTTGGGTTCGCATTGAACCAAGAAAGCCTGGTGAAGGTTTCTTGTTTATCGATGAAATCAAAGGCGGTACGGTTCCCAAAGAATATATTCCTGCTGTTGAAAAGGGTATTCGTGAGCAGATGGAAAATGGTGTGATTGCAGGCTATCCCGTTGTGGATGTTTGTGTTGCCTTATTTGATGGTTCATTCCATGAAGTAGATTCGAATGAAAATGCATTCAAAATTGCAGGGTCCATGGCATTTAAAGAAGCTGCCTTAAAAGCAGCGCCTAAAATACTGGAGCCTATTATGAGTGTTGAAGTCGTCACGCCAGAAGAGTATATGGGCGATGTGATGGGCGATTTAAATCGTCGTCGCGGCATGTTGCTTGGTATGGATGAAACGATTTCTGGAAAAATCATTCAAGCAGAAGTTCCTCTGTCCGAGATGTTTGGTTATGTAACTCAGCTCCGTTCTATTTCTCAAGGTCGTGCAACATCGACCATGGAATTTAAAAAATATGCTGAAGCTCCAACATCTGTAACTGAAAAAATTATTGAAAAACGCAAAGGATAATTAAATGACAGGTCAAATTATTCGCATTCGTTTAAAAGCTTTTGATCACAACTTGATTGATAAATCAGCAAGAGAAATTGTGGAAACAGCAAAACGAACTGGCGCCCGTGTGAGAGGCCCTGTGCCTATGCCGACTAGAAAAGAACGTTTTACGATTCTTGTGTCTCCTCATATCGATGCAAATGCTCGCGATCAATATGAGATTCGTACGCACAAACGGGTAGTGATTATTGAAGAGCCTACTGATAAAACAGTAGATGCCTTAATGAAACTGGATTTAGCTGCTGGCGTAGATGTCCAGATAGCAGTAAGCTAATTTACCTAATTGGGAGAAGACAATGGCGATTGGGTTGGTAGGTAAAAAACTGGGGATGACCCGGGTTTTTAATGAAAAAGGTGCATCCGTGCCTGTTACAGTAGTTGAGGTATTACCTAACCTTGTAACACAAGTAAAAACACTAGAAAATGATGGATATCAGTCTATTCAAGTGACCACTGGGGCTAAAAAGGCTTCCCGAGTGACACGTGCTGAAAAAGGTCATTTTGCTAAAGCCAAGGTTGAGGCCGGGCGAGGTTTGTGGGAATTTAGAACCACTCCTGAAGACCATTTTGAAGTTGGGGCAAGCATTCATGTTGAAGCTTTTAAAGAAGGCCAAATAGTTGATGTGCAAGCTATCTCAAAAGGGAAGGGTTTTGCTGGCGTAGTCAAGCGTCATAATTTTAGAACGCAAGATGCGACACATGGTAACTCTCGTTCTCATCGTGCGCCTGGTTCTATTGGTCAACGTCAGACCCCCGGACGCGTGTTTAAAAACAAGAAAATGGCTGGCCATATGGGTTCTGAACAGGTAACTATTCAAAACTTAGATATCGTCAGAATAGACAAAGAAAAGAACGTGATATTGATCCGTGGCGCCATTCCAGGGGCACCAGGTGGCGATGTCATCATTCTACCAGCTGTTAAGGCAAAGTACGTGGCTGAAGCTGCCATCGCCTAGGAGGAATAATAATGAAGCTAGCATTAACATCGCCTGGAAGTAATTCAGGTGAGACCATAGAAATTTCTGATTCGACTTTTGCCAGAGAGTATAATGAGCCTCTTATCCATCAAGTGGTAACGGCACAAATGGCTGCTGAACGGGCAGGCACAAAGAAACAAAAAACTCGCGCTGAAGTCAGCGGGGGCGGGGCAAAGCCTTGGGCTCAAAAAGGAACAGGTCGTGCTCGTGCAGGTACCACCAGAAGTCCTTTATGGCGTCATGGCGGAAAAACATTTGCTGCCGTACCACGTGATCATGCACAGAAAGTAAATAAGAAAATGCATCTTCACGCCATGCAATCCATTTTATCTGAGCTTATACGTCAAGATAGATTGATTGCGGTTAAAGATTTTATATTAGATGCACCCAAGACAAAATCTTTGGTGGCCAAAATAAAATCATTTGGGTTAGATGACGTCTTAATCGTCGTTAAAACTTGGGATGAAGCACTCTATCTTGCTGCGCGTAACGTGCCGCGGGTAAGAGTAATAGACTCAAGTAATATCTCCCCAGTTTATTTACTGAAGTTTAGTAAAGTCATTATGACTGTAGAAGCAATTAAACATTGTGAAGAGGCGCTAGCATGATAAGTTTAAGTTATGTATTGCTTTCTCCTCTAGTAAGTGAAAAAGCAACTAGAGCTGGTGATAAAGCAAATTTTGTTTGCTTTTGGGTTAACCCAAAGTCTACTAAGCACGATATTAAGCGGGCAGTAGAGCATTACTTTCCTAATACAACAGTAGAAAAAGTAACGACTTCTATATTGGGTCGTAGGAAAGTTAAGTTTGGACAAACTTTAGGGCGCTCAGTAAAGCGTAAAAAAGCGTTTGTTAAACTAAGACATGGGCAGCAAATTAATTTTGCAGAATTAACATAAAAAATATGTAGGTGGGCTATGGCTGTAATTGAATTAAAGCCGATAACACCAGGACAGCGCTTCAAAGTCGTCGTAAAAAACGAATTATATAAAGGCCGTCCTGTAGAGAGTTTAACGGAAGCAAAAAAACGTACCGGCGGTAGAAATAATCAAGGTCGTATGACGGTTCCTCATCGTGGGGGCGGTCATAAAAAACGTATACGTCTTATCGATTTTAAACGCGATAAAGATGGTATACCGGCTAAAGTAGAACGTATTGAGCACGATCCCAATCGTACGGGAAATATTGCTTTACTTTGTTATGCAGATGGTGAACGTCGCTATATTATTGCGCCGCGCTATTTAAAAGTAGGGGATACGGTTTTGTCTGGTAGAGAGGCGCCTATTTCTGTAGGAAATTGCTTACCCTTGGCGAATATTCCTGTTGGGTCGGTTGTGCATAATATTGAGTTGAAGATAGGCAAAGGTGCCCAGCTTGCAAGAGCAGCGGGTGGTTTTGTTCAACTTCTTGCTCGTGAAGGTTCTTATGCCACTATTCGCTTACGCAGCGGAGAAATGAGAAAGATTCATGTTGAGTGTCGTGCAGTGATGGGCGAAGTATCCAACAATGAGCACAACTTAAAAGTATATGGTAAAGCAGGCGCTAAACGTTGGCTCGGTATTAGGCCGACAGTGAGAGGCGTAGCGAAAAATCCAGTGGATCATCCATTAGGGGGCGGTGAAGGCCGTACTTCAGGTGGTCGTCCGCCTTGTAATCATAATGGAAAGCCAGAAGGCAAGAAAACGCGCAATCGTAGAAAAACTTCGAATCAATTTATTGTACGCGCTCGGGTTAACAAACGTACCGCAAGAGCGGGCGGTTAAGGGGAGAATGACTTTATGCCACGTTCATTAAGAAAAGGGCCCTACACCTGCCCAACTTTACGGAAAAAAGTGCTGACTGCACGCCAAAAAGGCGGCAGAATATTGATTAAAACCTGGTCACGTAGAAGTACGATTTTGCCAGAATATATCGATGTAACTTTAGCTGTTCATAATGGCAAAGAGCATGTACCCGTTTTGATTACAGAGGGTATGGTCGGCCATAAATTAGGCGAATTTTCGCCAACAAGAACTTTTCGCGCACATTCTGGCGATAAGAAAACAGCTTCGAAGTCGAAGTAAAACATTGCGGGGGAGTATACGTTATGCAAGATAAAGCGATCCTAAGAAACGCGGCAATGTCAGCTCAGAAAGTGCGCTTGGTTGCGGATGAAATTAGGGGTATGAAAGTTGAGCCAGCTCTTCAGAAATTAACCTATATTCAAAAGAAAGCAAGCGGCATAATTAAAAAGGTTTTGGATTCTGCTATTGCCAATGCAGAGCATAACCAGGGTGCAGATATTGATGAGCTGGTTGTTTCAAAAATATGCATTGATGAGGCGCCTGCATTAAAGCGGTTTGCGGCTCGTGCGAAAGGTAGAGGGACGCGTGTTTTAAAGCGTCGCTGCCATATTTTAGTAGAAGTAGCAGATAAAATTAGTTAAGAGAGGGCGTCAATGGGCCAAAAAGTACATCCAACAGGCATCCGTTTAGGGATTGTTGAGACACACCGCTCTATGTGGTATGCCAGCAAGAACTATGCTGATTTGCTGCAAAACGATATTAAAACTCGAGCGTATTTGCGAAAAGTGCTTGAAAAAGCATTTGTTAGCCGTATTCAAATCGAGCGACCTGCAAAAAGTGCTCGGATTACGATTCATACAGCTCGTCCGGGTATCGTTATAGGCAAGAAAGGCGAAGATATTGAACGCTTAAAGTTCAAAACTGCCGCTTTAATGGGCGTGCCGGTCCACATTAATGTGGAAGAAATTCGACGTCCGGAGTTGGATTCTTTTTTGGTCGCCAAAAGTATTGCTGAGCAGCTTGAAAGACGCGTTATGTTTAGGCGTGCAATGAAGCGAGCGGTAGCAAGTGCACTGAGAATGGGCGCAAAAGGAGTTAAAATCTGTGTGTCTGGTCGGCTTGGTGGCGCTGAAATTGCGCGTGCTGAATGGTATCGTGAAGGCCGTGTTCCGCTTCATACTTTTAGAGCAGACATTGATTATGGGACCGCTGAAGCCACAACCACTTACGGCATTATTGGCGTAAAAGTGTGGATTTTTAAAGGCGAATTATTAGAAAAAGTAGGCAGTAACAAAGCTGCTGCCATAGCAGAAGGATAAGGTGAGTTGTTATGTTACAACCTAAGCGAACCAAATTCCGTAAGCAGCATAAGGGCCGAAATCCTGGAATGGCTCTTAGAGGAAATAAAGTTAGTTTCGGCGAATTTGGCTTAAAATGCCTGGGTCGCGGACGGATTACCTCAAGGCAAATCGAAGCGGCGCGTCGGGCAATGTCTCGGTGTGTTAAGCGAGGCGGAAAGATTTGGATACGTATTTTTCCAGATAAACCCATTACTCAAAAACCACTTGAAGTTCGTCAAGGTAAAGGTAAGGGTAATGTTGAATATTGGGTAGCTTTAGTACAGCCTGGTCGCATGCTGTATGAAATTGAAGGCGTAACCAAAGAAGTGGCTGAGCAAGCCTTCCGGTTGGCGGCTGCTAAGCTACCTGTTGAAACACAAATTGTTGAACGTACGGTGATGTAATGCCAGCTAAAAAAAATGCTGAATTAAGAAATAAATCAATAGAGACGTTAACGAGTGATCTAAATACGTTATTTCGTGAAAAAATGAAATTACGAATGATTTTGGGCAGTGGTGAGCTTGCACAAAATCATAAAATTAAAGAAAACCGTCGTCAAATTGCACGAGTAAAGACAATTCTGTCAGAAATGAATAGGAAGGGTAGTATATGATTCAACCAACTCCCAGTGTAACAAGAACATTAGTTGGTCGGGTTACTGGTGACGGTCGTAATAAAACATGTACTGTTGAGGTAGACTGGTCCAAAAAGCATCCTCAATATGGTAAAGTAATGCGCGGGAAGACTCGCTATCATATTCATGATGAAGCGAATACATGTAAAATAGGCGACAGAGTCCGAATAAAAGAAGGCCGTCCTGTCTCTAAAACAAAAACGTGGTATTTAGTAGAAGTAGTTGAACAAGCGGAAAAAACTGAATTGCTGTAAAAATGTTGCTTACAGTGTTAAACTGAGAAGCCTCACAAATCAGTGAGTATGTTGGCTAATTTAGTCCGTTAGCGGAGAAGAATCATGATTCAAACGGAAACCGTGCTTGAAGTGGCCGATAATAGTGGCGCTCGTAGAGTAATGTGTATTAAAGTCCTAGGTGGATCACACCGACGGTATGCTCATATTGGCGATGTCATTCGAGTGAGCGTCAAAGACGCTATTCCTCGAGGAAAAGTCAAAAAAGGGGAAGTGTTACACGCCGTCGTGGTTAGAACCAAGAAAGGGGTTCGTCGCGATGATGGTTCATTGATCCGTTTTGACAGTAATGCAGCGGTTTTGTTGAACCCACAGAAACAACCCATAGGCACTCGTATATTTGGGCCAGTGACGAGAGAGCTTCGTGAGACTTTCATGAAGATTATTTCGCTTGCCCCTGAGGTAATTTGAAATGAATAAAATTAAAACAGGTGATAACGTTATTGTCACCACAGGTAAAGACGCAGGCAGTACTGGAAAAGTACTGCGTTTGGTGAAGAAAACCAATAAAGCTTTATCTGGATTATGGGCAGTTGTGGAAGGCGTCAAACTTGTTAAAAAGCATGTAAAAGCCAATCCACAAGCGAACAAGCCAGGTGGCATAATCTCTAAAGAAGCTGCTTTACATGTTTCAAATATTGCTTTACTCAATCCCGTAACAGGTAAGGCTGACAAAGTGGGCTTTAAGCTCTTGGCTGATGGCAAAAAAGTACGTTATTTCAAGTCTAACAATGAGGTTGTGGATGTCTAAGCATATCAATGCCAATGTGGGGTCAACGCTAAGTCCTCCTAGGCTAAAAGCGCATTATAAAGATAAAGTCATTGCTGAGCTTAAAACACAATTTAAGTATGAAAATGTAATGCAAGTGCCTAAAATCACTAAGATTACCCTTAATATGGGTGTGGGCGAAGCAGCTAACGATCGTAAAATTATTAAATTAGCAGAAGATAATTTGGCTTTAATCTCAGGCCAAAAGCCGATTACGACCTATGCTAAAATATCTAATGCGACCTTTAAAATTCGGGAAGGCTGGCCAATTGGCTGTAAAGTGACCTTAAGAAATGATCGGATGTTTGAGTTTTTAGATCGTTTATTAAGTGTGGCCATTCCTAGAACAAGAGATTTTCGGGGCTTAAATCCCAGATCCTTTGATTCTAGAGGCAATTACAGCATGGGCATCAAAGACCAAACGCTTTTTCCAGAAATTAATTATGATAAAGTGGATGCAGTTCGTGGGATGGATATTACTATCACCACTACAGCAAAAACAGATCAAGAAGCATATGCATTGTTAAAAGCATTCAATTTTCCATTTAGAGAGTTGAATAAACCCACAAGGGGTAAAGAAGATGGCAAGTAAAAGAATGATTCGCCGAGAAACTCTGCGAACTCAGCAACAACGTTTTGAAAAACGGGAAGCAATTCGTAATAAGCTGAAAGATCCAAGCCTAGATCTAAATGAAAAGTTTAAGCTTATTAGCCAAATTGAAAAGATGCCAAGAGATTCTAGTCACACACGTCAAACAAATCGTTGCCAAATGACGGGTCGCGCTAGAGGGGTATACCGTAAATTTGAGCTATGTCGTAATAAAATACGTGAGTTAGCAATGCGTGGCGAAATTCCCGGTTTAGTTATGGCCAGCTGGTAAGAATGAGAACAAGACAATGAGTAATCAAGATCACATTTCAGATATGTTAACCCGAATCCGAAACGCACAAAAATCGTTAAAGGCTTCCGTTAGCATGGATTTATCCACAATCAAGTTAGCGATTGCGACTGTTTTAAAAAACGAAGGGTATATTTCAGAAGTAGAAGTCGAGTTAGTAGCAGGTTCTGCTTGCAAAAAAACCTTGAAGCTCACTTTAAAATATTACAACAGAAAGCCCGTTATTGAGCTAATAAAAAGAATTAGTCGTCCAGGTCTTCGTCATTACAAGCCAATGGGTGATTTACCTAAAGTATTAGATGGTTTTGGTATTGCGATTCTTTCTACTTCCAAAGGCGTCATGACCGAAAAATCGGCTAGACAACTTGGAGTGGGCGGCGAAGTTCTGTGCCACGTAGCATAAGGTAGAGGGAAAAAAAATGTCATCACGTATAGGTAAGTTAAACATTTTACTGCCCACAGGCGTAGTGGTAAATGTAGACGGCAACCAAGTCCTTATTAAAGGCCCTAAAGGCGAAATGCTTCAAATTATTCCTCAAGGCTTAAATATTAGTCAGGGGCCAGAAGGTATTTCAGTTTCTGCTAATAACGGTCTTGACAATGCAGATGCACTCAGAGGCACCATTCGTGCTGTATTACAAAATCATGTAATAGGCGTGAGTCAAGGTTTTTCTAAAAAGCTTTTATTAGTAGGCACGGGGTATCGTGTTGCCGTGAGTAAAACAAAAGACGGTTGCGCTAAAGCAGATTTAACCCTTGGCTTTTCTCATCCTGTTAGTTATGTTGCGCCAATAGGCATAGAATTTATTTCAGCTGCACAAACTGAAATAGAAATTAAAGGCACAAATAAGCAGTTGGTAGGTCAAGTTGCCGCAGATATTCGTCGATATCGTGAGCCAGAGCCTTATAAAGGCAAAGGCATTCGCTATTCAGATGAGAAAATTATCTTGAAAGAAGTGAAGAAGAAATAGACCATGAATAAAATAGATGCAAGAATACGTAGGTCGGTGAAATCCCGAGCAAAGATTAAGTTGGCCGGCATAGAAAAAGGCGTAGCACGTCTGACTATTCACCGTTCTCTTTCTCATATATATGCTCAAATTATTGCTCCAGTAGGGGGTAAAGTCTTAGCTCAAGCTTCAACGCTTGAATTAAGAGCAGATCAGTCTTTCAGTGAGCATAAGAAAGCGGATAAAGCAAAAGTAGTGGGTAAATTAGTGGCTGAGCGTGCAAAACAAGCAGGGGTTACCCGGGCAATTTGTGATCGTTCAGGTTTTAAATTTCATGGTCGAGTAGCAGCTCTTGTAGAAGCAGCTCGAGAAAATGGCTTAACAGTTTAAAGGGTAGGACAAGGCATGGCAGTGGCTACACAAGCTGATCATAATAGCAAAACAGATGGTCGTTACGAAGAAAGACTCGTGTCCGTTAATCGTACTGCTAAAGTTGTTAAGGGTGGTCGTAAATTTGGATTTGCCGCCCTAGTAGTTGTTGGCGATGGCAACGGACGAGTAGGCATAGGCAAAGGCAAAGCGCTAGAAGTGCCAGAGGCAATTAGAAAAGCCATGGAGAGTGCACGTCGCAACCTTATTTTAATTCCACTGAATGATACAACTTTGCATCATACTATTGTGGCACATCATGGGGCGACTAAAGTTTTCATGAAGCCAGCTTCAGATGGTACAGGGATTATTGCAGGTGGTGGTATGCGAGCCATATTTGAAGTGGCCGGTATTAAAAACGTTTTAGCTAAGTGCTATGGTTCAACCAATGCTTATAACGTTGTTCGCGCAACGATAAAAGGATTGTCTGGCATGAAATCCCCTCAGGATTTTGCGAATAAACGTAGTAAATCTTTAGAAGAGATCGTGAAATAGGTATCAACATGACAAAAGATCAACCGGTAAAACAAATCAAGTTAAAGCTAACGAAGAGTTTAAGTGGTCGATTAAAATCCCACATTGCTTGTGCAAATGGATTAGGATTAAGAAAAATTCGCCAAGAAGTGTCGGTTATCGATACGCCTGAGAATCGTGGTATGGTGAATAAAATTAATTATCTCCTACAGATCATGGAGCAGTAAAAAATGAGAATGCGTTTAAATACAATTAAGCCAGGAAAAGGCTCAAAAAAAGCGCCTAAAAAATTAGGTCGTGGTATTGGTTCAGGCCTAGGAAAGACTTGTGGTAAAGGCCATAAGGGTCAAAAAGCACGTGCAGGCGGTTACCATAAAGTAGGCTTTGAAGGCGGTCAAATGCCTTTACAAAGACGTTTGCCTAAAGTCGGGTTTATTTCTCAGAAAGCTTCTCTTAGCGTAGAAGTTAGGTTGCATGAACTTGAGCAAGTGCCAGATGGTATTGTAACGTTAGAAGCTTTAAAATTAGTCAGCGTTATACCTGCAAAAGCATTAAAAGCGAAAGTTATTTTTAGTGGTAAAATCACTAAGCCAGTGACCATTACCGGCCTTAAAGTAACAGCTAAGGCATTAGAAGCCATTCAAGCTGCTGGTGGAACGGTTACGGCGCCTGTGGCAGCGTAGGAAGATAACCCAGGATGAAACCAATGAAAAAAAGCGGAATACAAGAACTAAAATCACGGCTTTTATTTGTGTTTTTAGGATTGGTCGTATTCCGTATTGGCGCACATATTCCTGTTCCAGGCTTAGATTCGCTACGTTTGGCTGAATTATTTAACTCAGGCTCACAAGGTATTTTGGGTTTATTTAATTTGTTTTCTGGTGGTGCTTTACAAAGACTTTCTGTTTTTGCACTGGGCATTATGCCTTATATATCGGCTTCTATTATTATTCAGCTCATGACGGTTGTTTCTCCTAAGCTTGAACAGCTTAAAAAAGAAGGGGATGCAGGTCGAAGGAAGATTTCTCAGTATACCCGTTATGGTACGCTGCTTTTGGCTACTTTCCAGGCATTTGGGATGGCTAAGTTCTTGGCAAGCTCCGGAACAGCTTATGATACAGGCCTTGGTTTTTATCTCACTACAGTAGTGACATTGGTAACCGGTACGTTATTTTTGATGTGGTTAGGAGAAAGAATCACAGAGCGCGGTGTAGGGAATGGCATTTCATTGATTATTTTTGCAGGGATTGTCTCAGGACTTCCTAGTGCCATTAGCAATACATTTGAGCAAGTGCGTCAGGGCTTAATGAATCCTATTGCTTTGATTATGCTAATCGTTATCTTATTATTTGTGACGGCTTTTGTGGTCTTTGTCGAGAGAGGACAAAGGCGTATTACAGTGAATTATGCCAAAAGGCAAGTCGGTAATAAAATTTATGCAGGTCAAAAAAGCCATTTGCCCTTAAAAATTAATATGGCAGGGGTGATTCCCCCTATTTTTGCCTCAAGTTTGATTTTATTTCCAGCAACTATTAGTCAATGGTTTAGCCAAGATAGCGCTGCTGGTTGGCTAACAGATATTAGTTTGGCTTTGTCTCCAGGTCAGCCTCTTTATATTTTAATATTAGGTGCTTTAATATTATTTTTTAGTTTTTTCTATACAGCGCTTGTGTTCAATCCAAGAGAAACAGCTGATAATTTAAAACGTTCGGGGGCTTTAATTCCTGGACTACGACCTGGCGATCAAACCGCAAATTTTATTGATAAGGTTATGACTCGCTTAACATTGGTAGGCGGGCTGTATATTATGTCGGTTTCTTTGCTGCCTGAATTTTTAATTCTTGCCTGGCAAGTGCCCTTTAATTTCGGCGGGACGTCATTATTAATTATTGTCGTCGTCGTGATGGATTTTATTGCACAGGTGCAAGCACATTTAATGTCTCAGCAATATGAGTCATTACTTAAAAAAGGCCATATTAAAACGGGCGGTCACAGCGGTTCAGGATCAAATGGTTTTGGTCTGCTGAGATAGAAACTTTAACACACACAAGAAACTAAAAATGTAGGGTAGCTTCATGAAGGTAAGAGCCTCAATAAAAAAATTGTGCAAAACATGCAAAATAGTCAGTCGTACTAAAAGACACAAGAAGACCCTCTTTGTCATATGTACAGATAATCCTAGGCATAAACAACGCCAAGGGTAGTTAGAGAACTAGTATTATTTTTTACTAAAAATTGATTTATTTTCAAACCTGAAGTAGGCTTGTTAGCCTTTATTAGAAAAGCCTTTATTAGGAAAGCCATTAAGTGACTTGGAGAATCTGATGTCCGTTGTTCGTATACATGGTATTGTTTTAGAGCCCCGTAAGCATGTTAAAATTGCATTACGGTCAATTTATGGAATTGGCCCAAAGCGGGCTAGCCTGATTTGTGAAAAGCTAGAGCTAGAGCCTTTTGTAAAAGTTAATCAATTAACTGATGATCAGGCAAAGCTCTTAAGTGATGCCGTGACTGAGTTTAAAGTCGAAGGTGATTTAAGACGAGAAGTCGCGATGCACATTAAGCGTCTTCGTGATATTGGCTCATACAGAGGTTTAAGACACAAGCGTGGCTTGCCTGTAAGAGGCCAAAGAACCAAAACAAACGCTCGGACTAGAAAAGGCCCGCGTGGCAATAAAATGGCCAAATCAAAAGATGCAAAAGCAAAAGCAAAAGCAAGTAAATAATCATATTGTGGAGTTTGAAGAAATATCATGACTGACATAGGTCTAGAATCAAGCGAGTTGAATGACGGAGAGTCTGGCGAAGGAAGTAGTTCTGGTAGCATAGATTCAGTTGCGAATGCACTTAAAGCTAAAGCAGCGGCAAAGAATCGTAAAAAGTTTAAAAGGCATGTGACGGATATTATTATTAATATTTTTGCTTCTTTTAATAATACGGTCATCACCATTACGGATATGAAAGGCGATACTTTGTCTTGGGCAACAGCAGGCGGTTGTGGTTTTCGTGGTTCTCGTAAAAGTACGCCTTTTGCTGGTCAAGTTGCAACTGCTAAAGCCTTGCAAAAAGCAAAAGATTTATACGGCGCTGAGTCTGCTGAAATTAAAGTATACGGGCCTGGGCCAGGTCGCGATGCTTCAGTGCGCGTGATTCGTGATTATGTCATGGTGTCAATGATTTCTGATGTAACTGGTATTCCACATAATGGCTGCCGTCCAGAAAAACAAAGACGTGTGTAATTGATAAATATTTTTATTTTATTTTTATATAGATTTAGAGAAGAGTAAAGCATGGCTAGACATATTGGCGCAACGTGTCGCATATCACGACGTTTGCAAAAAGATCTTGAATTCAAGACGCGTGGTATTGAAACAAAATGTAAATTTAAAGTTGCCCCTGGTCAACATGGTGCTAAAAAGAAACGCGAATCTAACTATGGCCTTCAATTAGCCGCTAAACAAGCTCTAAAAATGAAGTATGGCATGTTAGAGCGTCAATTTAGACGTTTTTACCACGAAGCCTCGCGTCAAAAAGGTGCAACAGGTGTGGTATTGCTTCAGATGCTAGAGTCCCGTTTAGATAATTTAGTTTTCCGTATGGGATTTGCTAACACGCGTCGTGAAGCGCGCCAATTAGTCAGTCACGGTGCCATTTTGGTTAATGCCCGTTGTGTGACTGTCGCGTCTTTTATTGTTAAACCTAACGATCAAGTCTCGATTCGTGAGCGTTGCCAATCGCAAGTACGTATTATCGATGCCTTAAAAATGGCTCAAGATAAAGGCGTACCAGAGTGGGTAGATGTTAATGCAAAAGAAATGCATGGTACTTATAAACATGTTCCAGATAGATCAGATTTACCTTCTGATATCAACGAGCAGTTTGTTGTTGAATTATATTCTAAATTCTAAGTAGACTGAAATACTTGCGCCCCTTGGAGGAAAGCTAAATGTCTCAAATGATGGTTCGTCATGTCAGTGAATTTTTAAAACCTCGTTCGGTTTCTGTGCAAGCAATTGGCTACAATCAAGCCCGTATCACGATGGAGCCTTTGGAGCGTGGTTTTGGCCATACTTTGGGTAATGCCATAAGACGTATACTCTTATCTTCTATGCCAGGCTGTGCGGTGGTTGAGGCGCAAATTGATGGTGTGCTACATGAGTACAGCACTTTAGATGGCGTTCAAGAAGATGTGATCGATATTTTGCTTAATTTAAAAAATTTGGCCTTCCGTATTTTTACTGAAGATAAAGCTGAAGTCACTTTAGAGCTGAATAAATCAGGTGTGGGTCCGATAACAGGTCGTGATATAACGCTAGATCATGATGTGGATTTAGTTAATCCTGATTATGTTATTGCACATCTTACTAAGAATATTGACTTTAAAATGACCTTAAAAATTGCAAAAGGTCGTGGATATGAGCCTGCTATTTCACGTAAAGTACATATAGACGATGAAACAACGCCTGCAATTAGTACTAAAATTGGACATTTACAATTAGATTCCACTTTTACGCCAATTAAACGCGTTACTTATAATGTAGAGCGTGCTCGTGTTGAAGGCCGTACAGACTTAGATAAATTAATTATTGAATTAACGACAGATGGCACGATAGATCCTGAAGAATCTATTCGTCGTGCAGCTCGAATTTTGAGCGATCAGCTGTCTATTTTTGTTGCTTTAAAAGGCGATGAAAAGCACGAAGAGCTTCGTAAGGATAATTCAATAGACCCTGTTTTATTAAGACCAGTAGATGAGCTAGAATTAACCGTTCGTTCAGCTAATTGCTTAAAAGCAGAAAATATTTTCTTAATTGGAGATTTGATTCAACGTACAGAGCTTGAATTGCTCAAAACACCTAATTTAGGTAAAAAGTCGTTGACTGAAATTAAAGATGTTTTAGAAGCCAAAGGTCTTTTCTTAGGCATGCCTTTAGAGAACTGGCCACCTGTTGGCTTTGATAGAAAAGAAGGCATTAAATAGTTTTTTTCGTATTTTATAATTTTATAATTCTATAATTAAATAGGTAGTGATATGCGGCATCGTAAATCCGGCAGAAAGTTTAACCGAACCAGCTCGCACCGAAAGGCAATGTTCAAGAATATGGCGGCATCTTTATTGCGACATGAAGTTATTCGTACCACCTTGCCTAAAGCTAAGTCTTTAAGAGGGGAAGTGGAACCTTTAATTACTTTAGCAAAAACAGATTCTGTTGCAAATCGTCGTTTGGCTTTTTGTACCATTCGGGATAAAGAAATTGTGGCTAAATTGTTTGCTGATATTGGTCAACGTAATTTAACCCGTCCAGGTGGCTACTTGCGCATTTTAAAATGTGGTTTCCGTCCTGGGGACAATGCCCCAATGGCTTATGTTGAATTGGTTGATCGTGAAAGAAATTTTGCTTAATTTTTTTTGACAAATTCATTTAAAAGCCCGGAGTATTCCGGGTTTTTTTTGCGCCTAAGGAATGAAATAGATTATGTGTGCTCAAGAACAGCCGGCTGATACTAAAAAGCGCCGTCCCACCAGGGCTATTTTTTACTTATGCGCTATCTTATTAGGCATAGCAAGTGGCTTATCTGAAATTGCACTATTACAAAATTTTGCATTGTTTGTCTCAGATATATTTATTAAGATATTTAAATGCATTAGTTTGCCTATTATTGCTTTATCTCTTATTGTGACTTTATCTCAATATAATGCCGATGCAAAAATGCAGAGGATATGGCAATCTGCTTTAAAATATACGATTAGTACGACGCTTATAGCGGCTTTTGTGTCATTTTTTCTTTATTTACTCATTGCGCCCAACAATATTACGGCCCAGTCTTTTTCTACCACAGCAGATCCCTTTGCAACGCCTAAGGGCAACTATATCGATTTTTTAAGCCATTTGGTGCCAGAAAGCATTTTTTCTCCCTTTTTAGATCATCATGTCATGAGCGCTTTATTAGTCAGCCTAATTTTAGGGATGGCCATTCGATATATTCCTATTGCAGAATCAAGGCTGGCGATTACCCATTTTTTTAAGGGCGCGCACGGCATTTTTCTGGTGATAACCGCCTGGGTGGTTAAAATCATTCCTATTGCACTTTATGGCTTTATTGCAACAACAGTCACTCAGCTGAAAAGCGGCATGGACATGAGTGGATTAGGGGGGTATTTATCTGTTGTGGTTTTGGCAAATTTAGTTCAAGGTTTCATTATTTTGCCTTTATTTTTGCTCAGATATAAAGTCAATCCTTTTAAAGCCATGCGTGGCATGATGCCAGCTTTATCTATGGCATTTTTCACTAAATCATCGGTGGCGACTTTACCTGTCACCATGGAAACGGCTGAGCGTCAATTGGGTGTTTCTCCTAAGGTCAGTCGATTTGTTCTACCCCTTTGTACGGCAATCAATATGAATGGTTGTGCTGCTTTTATTTTCACCACGGTCATATTTTTAATGCAAAATAATGGCATGGAAATAAGTTTGGTCACCATGCTACTTTGGATAGTAATAGCGACGATTGCAGCCATTGGAAATGCAGGTGTGCCAATGGGCTGTTTTTTCTTAAGCGCTAGTTTACTTACTAGCATGGACGTACCTATTACTTTATTGGGTTTGATTTTACCGTTTTATGCCGTGATTGATATGCTCGAAACGGCCTTAAATGTCTGGTCTGATTCTTGTGTGGCCAAAGTAATTGATGTGAAAGATAAAGTTACTCTATAGTTAAGAGTATGAAAACGTCTTTACATATTAAAACGCCTTTGCTTTCTTCTTTGCCCCTGAGCAAAAAGTCAGGAAAAACCATTTATTTAAAATGTGAAAATTTACAGCCTTCAGGATCCTTTAAAATTCGAGGCATCGCTAAATTGTGCCAGCAATGGCAAGCTTTAGGCAAAACCGAGCTGGTTTGTTCTTCTGGAGGAAATGCCGGCTATTCAGCAGCTTACGCGGCTAAAAAGCTTGGTATGGGGGTCACCGTATTTGTCCCTGAAAGTACCCACCCTATTTTTATTCAAGCGTTAATCTCATTAGAAGCAAAAGTAAAAATCATTGGCCAAGCTTGGGATGAGGCCAATCAAGCTGCTTTGGCCTTTAATGATAAAGTCTCAGGGGGCTTTATCCCACCTTTTGATCATCCTACTATATGGGCCGGGCATGCCAGTTTAATTACGGAGCTGCATCAACAAATGCCAAAGCAACCGGATTTAATTATTTTAGCGGTTGGAGGCGGGGGCTTGTTATGTGGGGTAGCAGAAGGCTTGCATCAAGTTGGCTGGCAATCTACGGCTATTTTGGCAGTGGAACCTACGGGCGCCGCGTCTTTTAAAGCCAGCGTGGATGCAGACGAATTACGGACTTTAGATACGGTTTCTACCCTTGCCACAAGCTTAGCCGCAAAGCGTGTGACTTATAGGGCTTTAGAATGGTCAAAACAACATGTTATTTTGAATGCAGTCTATGACGATAAAGCAGCGCTTCGCGCTTGTTTGTCTTTTGCTGATGATCATCGTATGTTAGTAGAGCCTTCTTGTGGTATGGCATTAGCCGCCGTCTATGAGCCTCAAGCCATATTATCTGACTTTAATCATATTGTCGTGGTGGTTTGTGGCGGTATAGGGGTTTCTATAAAATTATTAGAAGCTTGGCAATTACAGCTTAAAGCTTAAATATTAAAGCTTAAATATTAAAGCTTAGCAGGATATAAAATGCTTTTTTTGAATTTTCCGGAATTAAAATTAGAAAATTGGATTGAATCTAAAATTACCCTGCATTTATTTTTACAAATTTTAGGCAAAATCAGACTGGCTTATTTTCCCCCTCAACAACATTTTTGGCATGCCCCACTTTATGTAACGGCAAATGGCATCACCACAGGGCCGTTGGTGCATGCCACAGGATTATTTGAAATTAAGCTAGATTTAGTCAAACATAAATGCATTGCAATACACTCAAATGGACAAAGCTATGGTTTTGCTATTGAGGCCTTAAGTGTTTCCGAATTTTATCAAAAAACAGTGGCGCTCACCCAAAAAATGGGCATTGAGCTGGTGATTTATGCTAAGCCTTACGATCCTTCTCGCGTGAGAACAGAAATGTCTTTTATAGAAAATACGCAAGCTAGAGCATATGATAAAGAGTATATTAGTCGTTTTTGGTATATCTTAACCCAAGTGTATCCTATTCTTGAGCAATTTAAAGGCGCTTTTGTGACAAAAGTTTCCCCTGTGTTTTTATATTGGCAAACCTTAGATTTAGGTTGTTCAATTTATACCGGAAATGAAATTAAGGGGGTAAGCAGTGCCGTGCACGGTAAAGTTTTTCAACAAACTTATTCTCATGAAATGTTTAGCATAGGCTTTTGGGTAGGAGATGATTATTTACCAGAACCTGTTTTTTATGTACAAGCCAATCCAGACTATCCAGGGCTATTAAAATACCCTCTTTTTCCACAAGGGGCTAGGTGGTTAGGAGAACAAGAAGAGTCTTTGATGGGCATATTTAACTATCAGCAATGCATAGAAAGCTTAGATCCCAAACAAGCCATACGCGATTTTTTTCAAAGTGGTTATTTGGCCATTAGTCAATCAGCTAATTGGTTTGTAGAAGAAGTAGACTAACTTTATTTAATTTATTTTTCCTGCTATAAAATACTGATTTAAGTTGATAATCTGTTTATAATGAGAGTCAGCTTTTTTACTATGGAGGAGAGATATCCATGTTACATTTAGAGGCCCTGCAAAACATAAAAAATCAGATTGTGAGCCTTCCCCATCAAGGGCCTTGGTTAACGGATTTTATTCAAAGAAACCAAGTGGCCATACAAAGCCTCATTGAAAATGATGCTTTTGGTGCATTGAGTGATTTCGATGCCGCACGTTCTGCCCCTTCTCGCTTAGATCAAGTAAAAATAGTGTTGGCTTTTTTGAGAGGGGAGCAGCTTTGTTTAGGGCATAATGTTCGCACCATCATGGATTCACTCAATCAGTTTGTTAACAATACAGTAGATCAACAAAGAACGCTGGATAATCGCCTGTTAGGTGCACAGATGCATCGCGAGGCAGCATGGTCTATTCAATTACCCGTTTCATTATCTTTGCAGCTTAAGGCCTTGAATCAAATTCAAATCCTAAACCAATTAGAGCATATGCTGAATGCCATAGAGTCAGAAAGTGCAGCAAGTCCAGAAAAACAGCGATTAATACGAGAGATCCATCACAAAAGAGCCCAAATCGTTTTGGGTGTTGAGCATGTACCTGTGGCACAAGACTTATATTATATTTTGGGCGCTGGCCAGCTGAGTCAATTTTTCCGAAAAGAGATTCAGCGTATATTGGCAGTATATAATAGAACGCATGAACGTATCCATAGAATAGCCGATCAGAATTTACGTCAAAATTTCATGCCTCATGCCATATGGCATGAATTCAAAAATGGAATCGATTTTGCAGTGGATCTAGGGCTGACTTTTTTATTGCCTTATCGATTGGGATTGACGTTGGTACGTGAAAGTGTAAGATTAGCAGAGATAGCCATAAATTATGTTATAAATTATGTTTTGTCTCAAATTTTACCAGAACGCCTTCTAAACCTAAGAATGCCTATAATTTTGCCTTTAGCTAAATGGTTAGCTAAATTTTTTCTAAGCTACAAATTATTTGGTTGGGCTTTTAAAGCGGTTAAACATTATACAGGTCATCAATTTACACTTCAGCAGACTTTAGGCTGGCAAATTTTTCCTGCTTCTTGGAGCTGGAATTTTATTGGTATGCTTGCAGCAAGCTTTAGTTTAGTAGAAGTAGGCCTAGGGATAGCGCTCAAGTTGGCACGAAAAATAGGGGGCTTTTTTAGGCCAGAAATGGTTCAGCCAGAAGTTTTAAGCCCCGTCATGCCCATTCCAACAGGTATTGCCTTGAATAGCGAGCAAAAAAGGCGACTCTTGATTTTATTAATGAGAGAAAATCAGGCATTGGGCTCTAATTATGAAATACCAGAAACAGAAAAAGCAGAGTTGAGAAAAACCATAGGGGCAGAACAAGTAAAATTAAATGCCGCGAGCGGCCTTTATTTTTTATCTGTATTTGATAAGCAACTTTTGGCAAGACAGCGTGAGTTACCCCCTGTACTTGCTAGCCTTGAGTCAGAATTCAGAAATTCGGCTTTTAACGCCTAGTTAACAAAGAAATACTGGCACAACGACCAAGTTGCGCCAGAGACCATTCCTGCTGCAGGAATGGTCAGTATCCAGGCCCAAACAATGCGTTCCGCTACGCCCCAACGAACGGCGCTAAAACGGGTAAAAGCCCCAACACCCATAATGGCTCCTGTAATGGTGTGCGTGGTGGAAACGGGAATACCAAGTGAAGTGGCTAAAAACAAGGTGATGGCACCACCGGTTTCCGCGCAAAAGCCGCCAATAGGCTTGAGTTTGGTGATTTTCATGCCCATGGTCCGTACAATACGCCAGCCCCCAAATAAGGTCCCAAGGCCCATGGTAAATTGGCAGGCTAATACAACCCAAGTGGGCACATAAAAATGCGAAATATGTCCGGTAGAAAAAAGCAAGACCGCAATAATCCCCATGGTTTTTTGCGCGTCATTGACCCCATGTCCTAGGCTGTAGAGTGAAGCCGATACTAATTGGGCGCGTCTGGCCCATCTATCGACTTTGATAGGGAGCGTGCGATATAAGCAAAGTGAAATAGCGGTCATAAAGATTAAGGCTAAAAGAAAGCCTAAAACAGGGGATATCACAATAGATAAGCCAATTTTAACAAAACCAGAGAGTTTTAAGGCAACAAATCCTGCTTTGGCAATACCTGCTCCGCCTAATCCGCCTATTAAGGCATGAGAAGAACTAGAAGGCAAACCAAAAAACCAGGTAAAAATATTCCAAAAAATGGCGCCTAATAAAGCAGAAAGGACCACAATAGGATCGATAAAAGCAGGATCGAGAATACCCGTGCCAATAGTATTGGCCACGTGTAAGCCAAAAAACAAGAAAGCAATGCAATTAAAAAAAGCAGCCCAAATCACGGCCCAATGGGGGCGTAAGACCCGAGTAGAAACAATGGTGGCAATAGAATTTGCAGCATCATGGAAGCCATTTAAAAAATCAAAAAGCAGCGCCATGCCTACAATCGAAAAAATTAATAAAGCACTATGTTCCATTATTTAGAGCACTTAAGCATATTCTAGCAAGATGCCTTCTACGATATTGGCCACATCTTCACATCGATCGGTTACCGTCTCGAGGAGCTCAAAAATTTCTTTTAGTTTGATTAATTGCCGAATATCCGCTTCTTCTTTAAATAGCTTGGCGATGGTTTGACGAAGAATTTGATCGGCTTCATTTTCTAGACGATGTACTTCAACGCAAATTTTAAACATTTCTTCAGGTTTTTTTAAATCATTTAAATAACCCATGGCATCTTTAATGGCGTAAGTCGATTTGAGGCAAATATCGGCCAGTTGTAACATTTCTTTAGGAACCGCCGTAATTTCATATAGATATAAACGTTCGGCAGCGGCATCCATAAAATCTAGGATATCATCCAGTTTGCCAATTAAGCGGTAAATATCTTCTCTATCAAAAGGCGTAATAAAAGTCTTATGCAAGAGCTCGACTGTATGATGTGTAATATCATCTGCTTGATGTTCAAGATCTTTAATACGCTGAGCATGTTTTTTAGAATCGGCTAAATTATTTAGCAGATTTTCTAATTCACGAGCCCCATCCACAGTTAGCCCTGCAACTTGTACGAAAAAGTCTACAAACTTTTCTTCTCTGGGTATCAGTCTTCCGAATACCATTACACGCTCTTTATAATTGGTGAATGAAGCGGTTATTTTAATATCGCAAACTATAAACTGCTACGCGATGTAAATCTAGTAACTGAGTAATAATATTTATTATAAGCCATTAAGCTGAGTTTTGATTTTAATTTTAATCTAGATTTTAATCTAAAGTTTAATCTAAAGTTTGACGATAATTTTTCAAACCAATCAGCAGAACAACTAAGGTAAAAATTAAAAGGGGCCATATATTTGGCCAAGAGTCTGTGAAGCCATTACCTTTAAGCATAATGCCACGAATCAAGCGCTGGAAATAACTAAGGGGTAAGACATTCCCTATAAATTGCGCCCAATAGGGCATGCCTCTAAAGGGAAACATAAATCCAGATAATAATAAAGAGGGTAAAAAAAAGAATAAAGTCAATTGCATTGCTTGAGCCTGAGTTCGGGCAATGCTAGAAATGGTTATGCCCACAGTTAGATTAGCGACAATAAATAAAAAAATACAAAATAACAGAAAAAAGAGATTGCCTAAAAAAGGCACGCCGAATACCCATTTAGCGGCAAATAAAATTAAACTGACTTGCATATAGCCAATAATAACATAGGGCATAATTTTGCCTATCATGACTTCAATGGGTAAAACAGGGGTGCTCAGCAAATTTTCCATGGTGCCCCCTTCAACTTCTCGTGTAATGCCCATGGCGGTATACATGGTCATGGTCATGGTTAAAATCACACCCATTAAGCCCGGGATGATATTAAAAGCTGTGATACCTTCAGGGTTGAAGCGTTTATGAATAATCACCTCAAATAAAGGCTCAAGAGAGAGGGGGGGCGTTAATACGCCTTTTAATTCATTGCTTAAGGCTGTTTTGGCCAGTTGCTGCAGGGCAGAAATCGCATTGCCTATGGCAGTGGGATCGGTCGCATCGGCTTCGAATAATACTTGTGTTTTTTTGCCTCGAGTTAAATTTTTAGAAAAATCACTGGGAAGGGTAATGGCAAATTGAATTTTACCTTGTTGTAAGAGCGTATGAGCACTGGCTTCTGAAGAGGTAACTACTCGCACCCTTCAGACAAGTTCACCAGCAAGTGCCATCTGAATTGCAATTAAAGGATTATATCCTTTGGTTGCCATGGTCTGCAAATAGCTGGAAATGCGACAATAAGCTTTTGCATACAGCTCTTTTCTGAAACAACCA
>CANJMM010000018.1 GCA_947475765.1 Legionellales bacterium
CACCATTCCTGTATTTTTTCGGGTGTAGCATCACGAATTTTTGTTAAATAGACAGCGGGCACTTGGCCAAATTTATTGATTAATAGCAGATTTAAAATTTCTTTTTGGCCTTCCCACTTACCTTTTTCTAAACCTTGCTCTAAACCTTGTTCTAAACCTTGCTCTAAACCTTGCTCTAAACCTTGTTCTAACCCTTTTTTTATGCCAATTCGCTCAGCTGACGTCACATAATGCTTTTCTTGGCTGTCTTCAAATTCGCGCATATTTTGCATAAAATCTTCCTCTAACTCATCTGGTAAAGCGAGTACATAATCAATAAAAGTATACAATATCCTAATTTCTTCTCCAGTATAACCTAAGCCATATAACTTTTTAACCAAAGAAAGCTTATTTTCGTATTCTAACTTAATATTGCCTTTTGCATCAAGAGCGGTTAAGTGAGCTTGGACGACCTTAGAAATAGGATTTTTACTGTATTCTAACTGTGCCATCTTATCTCGAAAATCGATTAATTTTACAATTGGAAAAGCTAAATTAAGCTCACAGCCCCATAAACTACGATGAAATTTGTTGGGTCTCCAATTGGCATTTTCATCGGTCAAGATAGCCATACTCATGATTTCTACTTTGTATTTATCATAAATGCGATAATAATACTCAAACATTCGGGCAGCAAAATCTTTTTCTTTCGCGCCTTGCACCTCAACATGCAAAATCACCCAGACTTCTTCTCCAGAAAAAGTAAAAACCTTGATGAGTTTATCGGCTATTTTGTTGCCAACTTTGGCTTTTTTCTGTATGGCGAGTAATTCTTTATCTAAAAATTGATAAGGTTTTTCCCAGTTAATTTCTTTGGCCACATTGGGCATAAAAAATTCAACCAATTGTTTAAAAAAATGGTCGAAAATAATTTTCCAGGGGGTATCAAACTGTGCGCGTATCAATTAGTGGCATCCTTTTTTATATGATAGTTTGAGTGTTTCTGCTTTCTCATAGCTAAAAAAGCACTTAACAGTAACAAACCCAAAAACACACTCAATCCTAAGCGTAATGGCTCGGCAACCACAGGTATAAATTTCATCATCCACAATAAACTGCCCGAATAAAATAATAAAAGAAAACACATTAAGGGGTTGGTGTTGTTTTTGAGGTATTTTTCGTAAAACAGCATACCCGTGATTAAATATAAGGGCCAAATTCCTTGCATGGCAATGCGTTCAAAATTATTGCCGGTTAAATGATAAGATAAAAAGGGCTGTCCAACAGTAATGCCAGCATATAACAGCATATACCAATTTTTAAAATAAAAGATAAGCAAATCTTTTGTTACCCATAAAGCGATGGGCATAATCGGAATAATTAAGTTGAGTAATCCTGAATCTTGAATAACATACAAAATATGCTCTGGGGTGAAAAAGTAAGGCACAGGGGTAATAGACGCCAGTAAGATGTCTCCCGCATGATAATACGAAACTAATAGCTGATAAGCTATGCCAGCTAAAATAATATAAAGTAGGTTGGCCTTTTTTTTATGGGAAATTAGGCCAAAAATCAAACATAATTCTCCCATAAAAAATAAGTTTTGCCTGGTGATTAAGCCTATTAAAGTTAAAATAAAGACCCAATGAAATTGTTTTTGATAATAGGTAAAATAAAATAAGCCTAAAACAATAGGATAGGTTAAGGCATCGGTGCTTTGATAAACATTAACCAAAGCTTGAATGACGGCATGGTGGCTGCCCATGGCCAATAAAGTCATGCCCAATGTGAAAATTTTAGTATGTGGCTTAGTATTTGTATTTAATAAAAAATAAAACCCCATAGAAAATAAAAAATAGCTTAAGCCCGATAATAAATTAAAACCTTGTTCTATGCTTAAACCGAGTATATGAACAAATCCCCTCACAATAAGGGCAGGTAAAATACGCATCGCATGGTGAGGCAATAAAGCCGGATCATAGGCAAGAGAATCGAGCATTTGGATATAGGCATTGCAATCCCAGTCTACAGGGCAGCCCTGTGAAGGCGCTAAAAATAGATACCCCAAGCAAATAAGCGTAATAACCAAAAAATTGCTTATATGATTTTGGGTATATTTTTTATATAAATCGCTTAATAAATCCATATTTTATAATGCAATAGATGGCCCTAAAGCCATCCCTCCAGCCGATTTTTTTGCCTTCTTCGTATGTTCTGCCAGAATAAGAAATACCGACTTCATAAATACGAATGTTTTTTAATTGAGAGAGTTTTGCCGTGATTTCAGGTTCAAAGCCAAAACGATTTTCTTGAATGTCTATGCCTTGAATAATCTCACGTTTGAATATTTTATAACAGGTTTCCATGTCGGTTAAATTTAAATTAGTAAACATGTTGCTGAGTAAGGTTAAAAATTGGTTGCCTAAAGAATGCCAAAAATAAAGCACACGATGAGAATCTCCGCCTTTAAATCGGCTGCCGTATACCACGTCGGCTTTTTGGCTGAGTAAAGGCTCGAGCAATTTTGGATAGTCTTGAGGATTATATTCTAAATCTGAATCTTGAATAATCACATAATCGCCGGTAGCATGTTGAATGCCTGTTCTTAAAGCAGCGCCTTTGCCTTGATTATAAGGGTGATGCACTAAAATATCGATTTTATTTCTAAGTGGGCCATCTAATAAAGCTTGCACCCCATCGGTTGATCCGTCGTTGACCACAATAATTTCTAAATTACCCTTAATTTGCGATTGTCGTACAGAATCTAGGAGTAATTCGATGGTATTTTTTTCATTGTAACAAGGAATAATCACAGATAAGGTATAATTGTTCATATTTTATTTATTTATTTATTTATTTTATTTAGTAAACATTGAAAATAATCGATGGTTTTTTTAAGGCCTGTTTCTAGGTTAATAGACGGCTGCCAGTTTAAGGTTTTTTGAGCAAGTTGAATATCGGGACATCTTAATAAGGGATCATCTTGAGGCAAAGGCTGATAGATTAAGTTAGATTGGCTTTTGGTCAGGTTTAAAATTAACTCGGCAATTTGCTTGATTTGGAGCTCAGTTGGATTGCCTAAATTCACAGGAAAGTGAATATCTGGCGTGGCCATGAGCATTATAAGCCCATTAACCAAATCGTCAACATAGCAAAAAGAACGTGTCTGTGAGCCATCGCCATAGAGCGTAATGGGTTGTTCTAATAGGGCCTGCATAATAAAATTACTCACCACTCGACCATCGTTTGGCTGCATTTTAGGGCCATAAGTATTGAATATTCGAGCAATTCGGATATCGAGGCCATATTGATGATGAAAATCATACATTAACGTTTCAACAGCGCGTTTGCCTTCGTCATAGCAGGCTCTAGGCCCAAAGCTATTGACGTTGCCAAAATAATGCTCGGACTGAGGATGCATTTTAGGATCGCCATAAACTTCACTGGTAGAAGCAAACAGAATGCGAGCCTCGGTTTTTTGGGCCAATTCTAGTATGTTCAGCCCGCCTAAAAAATTGGTTTTAAGCGTATATAAAGGATCTTTTTGATAGTGTACAGGGCTTGCAGGGCAAGCCAAATGGTAAATATGGCTAATTTCTAATATATTTAAATTATTTAAATTCAAAATAGGACGAATAACATCGTGGTGAATAAAAGTAAATCGATGGCCATAAGATAAAGCAAGATGACTGATGTTGGCTTCTTGACCTGTATAGAAATTATCTAGACAGTAAACAAAGCTATGAGGATCTTGTTCTAAAAGCGCTTCGCACAAATGCGAGCCTATAAAACCCGCGCCGCCTGTCACTAAAATCCGTTTCTTTTGCTGCATAACTCACAACTATATTTTTTAGAAAGTTGGAGCACAGTCTAGCACAATGGGGGAAATTAGATCTATGATGTTTGTTTAAATTAAATTAGATTAGATTAAATTAGATTAAATTAGGTAGGTTATTAGGATGAATATAACAGTTTTTGGCACAGGGTATGTTGGATTAGTGGCAGCGGCGTGTTTTGCCGATTTTGGGCATCAAGTTTTATGTATTGATATTAATGAAGAAAAAATAGCCAACCTAAAAAAAGGGGTGGTGCCTATTTATGAACCGGGCCTAACTGAAATGGTAGAGCGGTGCATGGCATCTCATCATCTTCAATTTTCGACCGATGCCAAATTGGGCATAAAGCATGGGATCTGTATTTTTATCGCGGTTGGTACGCCACCAGGTATAGATGGCGCGCCTAATATGCAATATATTGATAGCGTGGCAAATACGCTGGCTGAAAACATGGAAGAGTATAAAATCATTGTTCAAAAATCTACGGTTCCTGTGGGCACAGCGCAAAAAATTCGTAAAATTATCCTTGAAAAATCCCCTAAAGCGGATTTTGACATCATTTCAAATCCAGAGTTTTTGAAAGAAGGTTGCGCCATTCAAGATTTTTTGTTTCCAGACAGAGTGGTGCTAGGCATGGATAATATAAAAACCAAAGCTAAAGTCGCATTAGAACAGCTTTACCAGCCTATTTGTGAGGAAAAAAACAATTTGATTTGGATGGATTGTGTTTCGGCCGAGCTGACCAAATATGCAGCAAACGGGCTATTAGCCACTAAAATTAGCTTTATGAATGAACTCGCTAATTTGGCCGAAAAACTAGGGGCAGATATACAACAGATAAAACGCGGAATTGGCACAGATGTTAGAATTGGGCCGCATTTTATTAACCCTGGTTGTGGCTATGGCGGTTCTTGTTTTGGTAAAGATATTGAGGCCTTAATTGACACGGCAAAACAGCAGGATTATCCTTTAAGTATTTTAACAGCGGTTCAACAAGTAAATAACAAACAAAAGCAAGTATTAGTCAATAAAATACAAAATTATTTTAAACAAGATTTAAACAACAAAGTAATTGCCGTGTGGGGTTTAGCCTTTAAGCCCAATACCGATGATATGCGCGATGCCCCGAGCATTGTGTTGATAAATGCCTTATTGGCACAAGGGGTCAGAATTCAAGCGCACGATCCCGAAGCCTTAGAGGCGGCACGTCGTATTTTTTGGGATAAGGCCAATGTTTTGTTTTGTACTTCTCCAGAACAAGCCCTTGAAGGCGCAGATGCTTTGGTTATTTTAACCGAATGGAATGTGTATAAAAAACCGGATTTTGCTCAAATCAAACAGGCTTTAAATTATCCAGTTATTTTTGATGGCAGAAATGTTTATGAGCTTGAAACCATGCAACAAGAGGGTATAAGCTATTTTGGAATAGGGAGAAAAACATATGCGACGTCATAGTTTTCAGCCTAAATTTTTAGTAGACAAGTTGTTAGCCTTATTTAGGTTTAATAAAGTCTATCAAGCATTAAAAAATCATGGGAGAGCCCCTGCTCACATTAAAATAATCGACATGGGTTCGGGAAAGGGCTTGCTCATAAAAAAATTAAGAACACAAGGCTACGATGCTTGGGGTATAGATCTGAATTCGGATAACCATGTCATCTCAGCGGATTTAAATGGCCCTTTACCCATAGAAACCGCCTCGATTGATGTGGTGACCTCATTAGCGAATATAGAGCATTTAGAAAAACCAGACATCAATTTAAGAGAAATTTATCGCCTGCTTAAACCAGGCGGTAAGTTGATTTTAACCACGCCTTCGTTGGCGGCAAAGCCCATATTAGAATTTATTGCTTATAAACTAAAAATAATAGATGCAGCTGAAATAAGAGATCATAAGTTTTATTATACCAAACAAACGTTGAGTCAAGATTTAGCTAAAGCTGGATTTGAAAATTTTGAGCTTTCTACTTTTCAATTTGGTCTGAATTTATCTGTAGTTGCACATAAAATTGTTGGTATGTAATCAATTTGATGACATACAAGCAAAAATAATGGATAAATTTGTCCGTATGTCATATAATTTGTTTATATATGCTTATGTACTGGGGGCATCATGTCTATAGAGCCCGTTTTTTTGTTGAGAGATAAGACCTATCAGGAAGAAATTGATTATAACTTTGTGAAATATGCGTTGAATCACTATGCGTCACCCCGAAATGTGTTAACCAAGTTGCTTGAAAACGGACAGCTTATTCGGGTTAAAAAAGGTTTATATACATTTGGCAGTCGTTACAGAAAGCGTTTAATCAGTTTAGAAGTGCTTGCTAATTTGATATACGGCCCTTCTTACGTGTCTCGAGAATATGCGCTTCAGTATCATGGCATGATACCTGAAGCGGTATATGAAATAACGAGTATGTCTATTAAGCGTTATAAGCAATTTGATACCCCACTTGGCAGCTTTAGTTATCAGCCCATTAATAAAAATGGGTTTTCTGTGGGGGTTAATTTAATTCGTCTTTCAAATTATCATAGCGTGCTGATGGCTTCCCCTGAAAAAGCATTGGCAGATTATGTTTATACCAGAGAAGATAGGCTCAAAAGTGTGGATGAGATGACGCGAGTATTATTGGAAGACTATAGAATAGACGAAGAGAAATTGATTCAGCTCGATAGAAAGTTGCTTGAAAAAATTTCCATACAATATAACCATGTTAATATTAAACTGCTTGAATTAGCAGTGAGTGACTTAAAATATGCACGCATTAATTGAAGAGATGTTAGAAAAATATCATTTACAAACGATAGCAGATGGCACAACTGCACTCAGGGAAATCATACAAGAAATTGCTTTAGTGGGGTTATGGCGAGCCAAGTTTTTTGAACATGCAGCATTTTATGGTGGCACTGCATTACGTATTTTATACGGATTAGATAGATTTTCGGAAGATCTCGATTTTTCTTTACTCAAGCCAGATCCTGTGTTTTCTTTAAGTAAATATAATCATGCAATTAAAGACGAATTATCCGCCTTTGGATTTGAAGTTACCGTAATAGAAAAGATTAAAAATATTGAAACACCCATTGAATCGGCTTTTATTAAAGCCAATACTAAAACAGAGCTGATTCATATTGGATTAAGAAATCAATTGATTGCGACTATTCCAAAAGATGCCGTAATTAAAATAAAGCTAGAAATAGACACGAATCCCCCAAGCCATTTTAAAACAGAAGCCAAGGTACTTAAAGAGCCTATGCCTGTGTTTATTAATGTGTATGCGCCATCTGATTTGTTTGCAGGAAAAATGCATGCATTGCTTTTTAGAGGGTGGTCAAACCGCATCAAAGGGAGAGATTGGTATGATTTTGTTTGGTTTGTTAAAAACGGTATTTCTTTAAATTTAGACCATTTAGAAAAAAGAATGTGGCAAAGTGGACATTTGCCTGAGCAAGAGACACTAACGAAAGAAAATTTTTTAGTCCTATTGAAAAATAAAATAGAGGGGTTAAATGTAGAGAAAGCCTTGTTAGATATTAAGCCATTTTTAAAAGATCAGCAGATTTTGAAAAATTGGTCGAATCCGTATTTTTTAAGTTTGATGGCAGATATTAAATATGAATCCTAAAATCAGCGTAATAACGGCAGCATTAAACGATCCCAAGGGCCTGCTTGAAACCATTGACAGCATTAAAAATCAAGTTTATGACAATCTAGAATATATTATAATCGATGGAGGTTCTGAGCAAGCATCTCTTGATATAATCAAAAAAAATAAGGCGGTTATTTCTTGCTGGGTATCTGAGCCAGATAAAGGCATTAGCGATGCTTTTAATAAGGGCATAAAATTGGCCACAGGAGAATACCTCATTTTTTTAGGGGCAGGGGATGTTTTTTATGATAAGCATGTATTGCAAAATATTTTTGAGCATTTATCGCCTGAAGAGATAAGCGCTTATGATATTATTTCCGGAAAAATTCAACGTGTGAGTCTGAAAGGCGAGGCGTTGTGGACGGCGCCCAAAAACATCCAGAATTTTAGCAAAAATGATTTATTATTTAAATTAGGGCTGCCGCATCAGGGTATGTTTATGCATAGGCGTTATTTTGCTCGATATGGAGTATTTGATTTAAAGTTAAAATATGCAATGGATTATGATTTATTATTAAGAAGTTTTCACGACTTTCCGAAAATAAAATTAGCAGATAAAATCATCGCCAACTGGATGGAAGGTGGGGTGGGGACAGGTAAAATTTTAGAAATCTACCAAGAATATCATGAAATTAAACTGCGTAATAAAATTGCGCCAGTATGGCTGTTAACGTGCATTCATTATTGGAATAGGCTTAAATATAAAATCAAAATTTATTTTTCAACTCACGTAAAAATAATAAAGCAGCAATAGCATGGTCGCCAGTATAGCCTTTGTTTTTTAGGGCGCTTAATATAGGCTTTTTGTCACAACGTAAAAAAGGATTAATTTCAAGTTCTGTTCGGAGTAATGCAGGCAAAGAGGGCAGGTTTTTGCTGATTAATTTTTCAACTTCGGATTTTCTAAAAGATAATTTTGTATTATCAGGATCCAGTGTTTGCGCGAAGCGAATATTGGCAAGCGTATATTCATGGCCACAATAAATTAAGGTATGAGGCGGTAAATTTTTTATTTTTTCAATAGACGCATACATTTGGGTCGCTGTGCCCTCAAAAATTTTACCCATGCCCACTGAAAATAGGGTGTCTCCACAAAATAAAGCATTTTCATACAAAAAAGCAATATGCCCTAAAGTATGGCCGGGAATAGCTAAAATATGAATAGGGGCGGATAAATTTTCTAATATAATCACCTCGTTTTCTTTTATAAAATGCGTGATCCCAGGAATTTCATCGAGTTTAGAGCCGTAAATAGCGATATCCGGGAAGTGGCTTAGCAAGCTTTGTACCCCGCCGGTATGATCCCAATGATGGTGAGTTAGAAGTATGGCGTCTAGCTTTAGATTATTTTTAGCCAAATAATTTAATATAGGTTTTGCTTCCCCCGGATCGACAATAATAATACGGGTGGCATCAATACCATGAATGGCCCAACTATAATTGTCTGTTAAGACAGGAATGGCGGCAATAGTCGGCATCGTGGCCTCAGTAAAAAGTTAGTTAATTAATTATTGCGTTTTGTTATATTATAATAAGCTTAATGACATTGTGAACGAGAATAGATACAATTTAAATAAAATTAAATAAGATTAAATAAATTAAAATAATGAGAAAACACCCTTATGCCAGCTAAAAGTTTAGATGAAATTATCTCCTTTTGTAAAAGACGCGGATTTATTTTTCAAAGTGGTGAAATTTATGGCGGCCTTCAGGGCGTATACGATTACGGCCCTTTAGGCGTTGAGCTTAAAAATAATTTGAAAGCAGCATGGTGGCGAGCCAATATTTATGAACGAGATGACATCGTTGGCTTAGATTCGTCTATTTTATCCCATCAAAAAGTATTGAATTATTCAGGGCATGAAGCCACTTTTTCAGATGATATGGTAGATTGTTATGAGTGTAAGCATCGGTGGCGAGCCGATCACATCGTAGAGGGCAAATGCGAGCACTGTGGATCAACAAATTTAACAGAACCCAGGCCCTTTAATATGATGTTTAAAACAAGGGTAGGGCCGGTCGAAGACAGTGATGCTTTTGCTTATTTAAGACCAGAAACCGCACAAGGTATTTTTATTAATTTTAAAAATATCGTCGATTCTACTTTTCAAAAATTACCTTTTGGCGTGGCCCAAATAGGGAAAGCGTTTCGTAATGAAATTACGCCCCGTAATTTTATTTTTCGTGTCAGAGAATTCGAGCAAATGGAAATTGAATTTTTTGTTAAGCCAGGAGAAGATGAAAAATGGCATGATACGTGGGTTGAAACGAGATTGGCTTGGTGGCATAAACAAGGTTTGTCATTAGACAATTTAAAATTAATCACACAAAATCAAGACGAACTAGCCCATTATGCTAAAAAAACCGTGGATATTTTATATAATTTCCCTCATGGCTTTGAAGAACTTGAAGGCATCGCCAATAGAACCGATTACGATCTGGGGTCTCATTCAAAAGAGCAAGCTGCACTCAATATTCAATCAAAAGTGAATCTGAATACAGACAGCACCACAAAACAGCATATTTTAGACCCTAAGACCAATACTTTTATTGTCCCTTTTGTCATAGAACCATCTGCTGGGGTAGACAGAGGCATTCTCGCGATTTTAGCCGAATCTTATACAGAAGAAACCTTAAGCGACGGTAAAAGCCGAATTGTGTTAAAACTGAAGCCACATCTTGCACCAGTAAAAATAGCCGTCATTCCCTTGGCAAGAAATAATCCCGATATTGTGGCCAAAGCACAAGAAATTAGAAAAAAGCTGCAATCATTAGGCATCGGTAGAATGGCTTATGAAGATACAGGCAATATAGGCAAAAGCTACAGAAGACACGATGAAGTGGGTACGCCATTATGTCTTACAGTTGACTTTGAAACCATTGGTAAAGATGGCAACATGGAGGCATTTCATACGGTGACCATTCGTGAAAGAGACAGTATGCAACAAACAAGAGTACATCTAGATAAGCTCGATGATTTTGTCAGAACTTATTTTGCACAATAATCACGCGATATAATATAGAATATATAAGATTGAGGATACTATGCCAATTGTACGCTTACCCGATGGGTCTGAAAGAAAGTATGATGCCCCTGTTACGGTTTATCAGGTAGCCGAGTCTATTGGCACGAGTCTGGCCAAAGCCGCGTTAGCAGGCAAAATAAATGGCGCGTTAGTCGATACAAGCTTTTTAATTAGCTCGGATGTGACTTTACAAATTATCACTGAAAAAAACCCCGAAGGCCTAGAAGTTTTGCGTCATTCTTGTGCGCATTTGTTAGCCCATGCCGTACAGGCCATTTACCCCACTGCCCAGGTGACCATAGGCCCAGTTATTGCAGATGGGTTTTATTATGACTTTGCTTTTGAACGGGCTTTTACGCCAGAAGATCTTGAAAAATTCGAAATAAAAATGCTCGAGTTGGCTAAAAAAGATTTTTCTATCACGCGCTCATTGATGTCTCGGCAAGAAGCGATTGCACACTTTAAGAAGCTACATGAAAATTATAAAGTTGAAATCATTGAAAGCATTCCAGAAGGCGATGATTTGTCTTTTTATCAACAAGATAGCTTTATGGATTTATGCCGAGGCCCCCATTTGCCCAGTACCGGTAAAATTAAAATTTTTAAATTATTAAAAGTAGCCGGGGCCTATTGGCGAGGCGATTCTAAAAATGCGATGTTACAACGCGTATATGGCACAGCCTTTTTTAAAAAAGAAGAGTTAGAGGCCTATTTATATCGCATAGAAGAAGCAGAAAAGCGCGATCATCGTAAACTCGCCAAAAAATTTGAATTGTTTCATATGCAAGAAGAAGCACCTGGAATGGTTTTTTGGCACCCTAAAGGCTGGACGGTTTATAATCTAGTTCGAAATTTTATACGCCAAGCGATATTAACCAAAGGCTATCAAGAGGTAAATACGCCTCAAGTCGTAGACAGAAGCTTGTGGGAAAAATCTGGGCATTGGGACATGTTTGGTAAAGAAATGTTTTCGGTTCAAACGGAAGACAGAACTTATGCGGTTAAGCCGATGAATTGTCCTTGTCATGTGCAAATATTTAATCAAGGTTTAAAAAGCTATAAAGACTTGCCTTTAAGATTGGCCGAATTTGGTTCATGTCATCGAAATGAACCCTCAGGGGCGCTGCATGGCTTATTAAGGCTTCGCAGCTTTGTTCAAGATGATGCCCATATTTTTTGTACAGAAGATCAAATTCAATCCGAAGTGGCTGAGTTTATTGAGTTATTATTTAAAGTTTATCAAGTATTTGGCTTTAGCCAAGTTAAAATCAAATTATCGACTCGACCAGAGAAACGGGTAGGATCAGATGATATTTGGGATAAATCAGAACAAGCTTTAGCTGATGCACTAAATCAGAAAAACCTCGAGTATGAACTCAACCCAGGAGAGGGCGCATTTTATGGCCCTAAGGTCGAATTTTCGCTTCAAGACTCTTTAGGCCGAGTTTGGCAATGCGGAACCGTGCAAATTGATTTTTCAATGCCTACTCGATTAGGCGCTGTTTATATCGATGAGCAGAATCAAAAGAAAGTGCCGGTCATGCTACATCGGGCTATAGTGGGATCGTTAGAGCGCTTTATCGGCATCTTAATAGAAGAATTTGCAGGCTCATTTCCTTATTGGTTAGCACCAATTCAAGTTGTGGTGATGAATATTACCTCTGGACAGGAGGATTATGTTAACTCACTTATAAAAAATTTGGCGTTTTTTGGGGTAAGAGCAATTGCTGACTTGAGAAATGAAAAGATAGGGTTTAAAATCCGGGAACATACTATTCAGCGAATACCCTATTTGCTGGTAGTGGGTGAAAAAGAGGTGGCTAACCAAACGGTGGCCCTTCGGACTCGAGAGGGTCAAGATTTAGGTACTTTGTCTATTCGTGATTTAGTTGAAAAACTTAAATCTGAAAACAAAGTAGCTAATCTATAATATATAATTAATTTGATTTTTTTTATCCACTTAGGAGGAATGGCCAATTAGCTCGAATAAAAAGTCGCGGGTACGTGTCAACGCTTCAATTACCGCACCCATTGTTCGTTTAGTTGATCCAGATGGTTTGCTTTTACCCGAAGAATTGGGTGTCATGAAGCGTCATGAGGCGCTTTTAAAGGCAGAACGTGCTGGTTTAGATCTGGTCGAAGTTTCTCCTAATGCCGAGCCACCTGTGGTTCGGGTAATGGATTATGGCAAGTTTATTTTTGAAGAGAAAAAAACCAAAAAGAAACAGCGTATCCAAAAGATAAAAGAAGTCAAATTACGTCCGGTAACGGACGAAGGGGATTATCAGGTAAAACTACGCAACCTGATCACATTCCTAGACGAGGGAGACAAGGTAAAAATTACCTTGCGCTTTAAAGGTCGCGAAATCACACACCAAGATCTTGGCATGAAGGTCATGGACAGAATTCGCGAAGATATAAAAGACGTTGCTATTGTCGATCAAATGCCGCGCCTAGAAGGCAAGCAAATGATCATGATGCTTTCTCCTAAAAAAACGAAGGCGTAAAATAGCTTACATAGCTTAATAAATAGCGGAGTAAAAATGAAAGTTAAATTAAAAACCAAAAAAAGTGCCAGCAAGCGCTTTAAAATCACCGGTACGGGTAAGGTGCGTTTTAGACGTGCAAACCGTTCACATAATATAAAAGGCCAACCAACCGCCAAGCAGTCGCGTCAGCGTCGTGGCAATGGCGTATTGAAAGATTGCGATACACCATCTGTTATTCAGATGTTGCCCTACGCATAGTTTTTTATTTATATTAGGTTATTAGGTGAGATAAAATGGCAAGAGTTAAACGTGGTGTCGTTGCACACAGTCGTCATAAAAAAGTTCTTAAAAAAGCAAAGGGTTACTATGGTGCCCGTTCCCGTACCTATAAAGTTGCTAAGCAATCGGTTATGGCGGCAGAACAATATGCCTATGAAGGTCGTAAACAGCGTAAACGCCAGTTCAGAGCGCTCTGGATTGTTCGTGTGAACGCAGCCGCTAGAATATGCGGATTGTCTTATAGCCGTTTGATTGCAGGTTTGAAAAAAGCAGCGATTGAAGTCGATAGAAAAATGTTAGCCGATTTGGCTATATTTGATATGGACGCCTTTAAAAATTTAGCAGATAAAGCAAAAGCGGCTTTAGTGTAAATTTTTTTAGTTAAGAAAAGGGGGAAAATGGTGACATCTTTCCCCTTTTTTTTGATTTTTTTTTGATTTTTTTAATTTTTTAAAATCGCAATGCGAGAATAGACATGGCTTTATTAGATGATTTGCAATTAAAAACGATTTTAGCCTCAGCCCAAGAAGCAATTGCTAAGGCGAATAGTTTGGCAGAGTTAACGCATTGCCGGGTGACTTATTTTGGTAAAAAAGGTCATGTGACCCTTTTGTTAAAGCAATTAGGCAGCTTGAGCCCTGACGAGAGAAAAGTCGCCGGTAAGCAAATCAATGATCTCAAACAAGAGCTAGAACAGCTATTAGAAGACAAAAAAAATACACTAGAAATATCCTTAGGCGATACAGAGCTAAAAAAAACTTACCTGGATATTACCTTGCCGGGTCGGCAATCTTCGGTTGGTTCCTTGCATCCTATTACGCATACTAAGCATAAAATAATCAACATATTTGAAAAATTAGGCTTTGTGATATCTGAAGGCCCTGAAATCGAAAACGAATTTTATAACTTTGAGGCCTTAAATATTGGCCCCAATCATCCTGCCAGAGCCATGCAAGATACGTTTTACTTTGCTAACCAATTATTACTAAGAACCCATACTTCGCCGGTACAAATTAGATATATGCAAGAAAATCCGCCGCCAATTAAAATGCTTGCCCCTGGGCGAGTGTATCGCTGTGATTTTGATGTGACCCATACACCTATGTTTCATCAGGTTGAAGGCTTATTAGTCGACAAAAATTGCACTTTTGGCGATTTAAAATATATTCTTAATTTATTTTTAAGTCATTTTTTTGAAAAAGACATTCCCACACGCTTTAGAGCCTCTTATTTTCCCTTTACCGAGCCTTCCGCTGAAGTCGATATTCAGTGCGTACAGTGCCAAGGCGCGGGGTGCCGAATTTGCAAGCAAACCGGTTGGCTAGAAGTGATGGGCTGTGGCATGGTGCACCCAAAAGTATTAGAAAACGGGGGCATTAATCCAGAAGCCTATACAGGTTATGCTTTTGGTATGGGGGTAGAACGCTTTGCGATGTTAGATTATAGCGTCGATGATATTAGGCTTTTTTATGAAAATGACGTGCGCTTATTAAAACAATTTTCAGGGGTATGATATGCGTTTTAGTTTAGAATGGTTAAAAACTTGGGTAAAAATAGAATTACCCCCTGAAGCATTAAGTTCAGCATTGACTTTGTCGGGATTAGAGGTAGATGCTATCGGTCAATATGCTAGTGTTGATAAAAAGATAGATAAAGATATATATATAGACATTGATTTTACCCCTAATAGAGGCGATTGTTTGTCTGTACAGGGCTTAGCCAGAGAAATAGCCGCCAAAACAAATAGCGTATTTAAACCCGTCTATGATTTTGAAAAATTAGCGGAACTGGAATCAGACAGTAAAAAATTAGAGAGTAAAAAAATCACCCCTGATTTTGTTTTCCCAGTCACGATTATGCCTTCTGCCCAAACGGCTTGTCCCTTATATTTAGGCCGAGTGATACAAGATATTAATTTACAGGCACAAACGCCAGATTGGCTTAAATTAAAATTAGAAAAATCTGAGATTAAAAGCATACATCCTATTGTCGATATTTTAAATTATGTGATGATTGAATTGGGTCAACCCATGCATGCTTTTGATTTAAGCAAAATCGACTCAGAAATTAAGATTCGCCTGGCACAAAACCAAGAAAAAATAAAACTACTCGACGGCAAAGACATTGAGTTAAAAAATCATACCTTAGTGATTGCAGATAAAAATAACCCTATGGCCATTGCAGGCATCATGGGCGGCTTAGACAGCAGCATAACCGCGCATACTACGCAGATTTTTTTAGAAAGCGCCTGGTTTACACCAGAGGCCATAGCTGGAAAAGCCAGACAATATGGTTTGCACACAGATGCGTCTTATCGTTTCGAAAGAGGCGTAGATTATCAACTCCCTTATCAGGCCATGCTCTTGGCCACGAGCTTAATTAGCACGATTTGTGGGGGAAAAATAGGACAGATCATTCGTTGCCAAACTCCTGAGTTGCCAACCCAAGCTAAAAAGATAAGCTTACGCCTTGCCCAGGTAAAAAAAATATTAGGCTTGTCTTTAGAGGCGAATATCATCGCAGAAATCTTAAGCCGATTAGGGTGTGTTTGTTTATGGGAAGCCTTAAATCAGCAATGGCAGGTAACCATCCCAAGCTATCGCTATGATTTAAATATAGAAGTCGATTTAATCGAAGAAGTCGCCAGAATTTATGGCTATGAAAATATTCCGGCAACGCCCAGCTTAAGTACCCAAATAGTAGATAAAATCGAATCAGGCTTAACATTACATCGAGTCAAACAGCATTTAGTTGGCCTAGGCTATCGAGAGGTTATTACTTATAGCTTTGTGCCCCCTAAATTAGAGGCTTTATTGAATCCAAAAGCAACAGGAATTAATTTAGCCAATCCCATTTCTCAAGAAATGTCGATGATGCGAACCAACTTGTTACCTGGATTAATTCAAACACTTCAGTTTAATTTGGCGCGTCAATGCTCAAATTTGGCCATTTTTGAATCGGGATTATGTTTTTACTATCAAGCTGAAAAGCTTATTCAACAAAACAGAATCGCTGGATTATTATATGGTAAACGCCATGAAGAAAATTGGGCGAATTCTAGACAAACGGTCGATTTTTTTGATATCAAAGCAGATATAGAAAGCTTGCTCAAGCTCAAAAAAGGCGTGTTAAATGCCGTAACTTGGGTGCGTGCCACACATCCTAGCTTTCATCCTGGCCAGTCTGCTGAATTGCATTATGACAATACGGTAATAGGCTGGGTAGGGGCAATAGCGCCTAGTTTGCTTTTAAAGCTGGATATTTCTGAGCCTGTTTATTATTTTGAATTAAAAACAGAGGCGCTATTAAAAACACCTCAGGTAATTTATAGTAAGTTTTCATCTTTTCCGTCTATGCGTCGAGATTTGGCTTTTATTGTTCCAGAAGCGATTTCAGCACAAAGTATCTTAACTGAAATAAAAGAAACAGATCAGGCTTTAATACAAGAAAGCTTTATTTTTGATGTATATAGAGGCAAAAATATTGAAATAGGTAAAAAAAGCTTAGCCCTAGGGATAATTTTTCAGCATCTTACTCGAACACTTGTAGAATCTGAAGTAGAGACAGTGATAACGGCTATTATCACTAAGTTAAAAAATAAATTTGGGATTGTATTAAGGGAATAAATATTATGACATTAACTAAAGCAGAATTATCTGAATCATTAGCCTCACACCTTAAAATTCAAAAGGGCGAGGCCAAAGATCTGGTGGATGATGTTTTTGAAGAAATTCGACGGGCCTTAGAAAATGGCACTGAAGTTAAAATATCGGGTTTTGGTAATTTTGAGTTAAAAGACAAAAATCAACGTCCTGGTCGTAACCCTAAAACAGGTGAAGATGTGGCCATTCAGGCAAGAAGAGTCGTGACCTTTAAACCGGGGCAAAAGCTTAAGGATAGAGTAGAACATTATGATCCGGCTCAGCCTGAAGTGGTGACACCTGAAAAAGAAACCTAAAAAAGTTAACTAAGCAAATTATTGCTTTTATTTTAAAATCCATTAGAATTCAAGATCTGCTTTTTTCGGGGCGTAGCGCAGCCTGGTAGCGTACATGCATGGGGTGCATGTGGTCAGAGGTTCAAATCCTCTCGTCCCGACCAAAAATATACTGATAAAATCAGTGAATTTAAAATCTTCTTTTTTAAGTCTTTCGACTAAAATTACAGCAGGGTACCACTGGGGTACCAGATTGCAACAGCTCAATCGTAAATCGCCAACAATGAGGCTGTACCTTCAAACCACCCGCTCAAATTAATTTAGGTGCTTATACAACAAATCTTTACAGTTAAGACAGTAGTTTATTTTTTAATAAATAAGTAAACTATGAGTATCCCTAATATGATTAAAATAAACTATACTATCTCTAAAGTTTATTTTAGATTAAAAAAGATTACTATGAGTGTACCTAATTCAATAAATATAAACTATCCTGTAAGAGCAGTTGGTCAAACGAAAATAAGCCAACTTCTCAAATGCTGGCCTCAGGGTACCGTTTCGGTTCAACCTTGGTTAAATTCGCAGCAAGTTTCTAGGCATTTAGCCGTGAGGTATATCAAGGGTAAATGGCTTACTAAGATAGGCAAAGGTGCCTACATCAAAGAAGGCGAGGAAGTTGATTGGACTGGGGGTGTTTATGCGCTTCAGAGTCAATTGGATTTCAAGATTCATGTTGCAGGGCTGACAGCGCTAGAGTTATTAGGCTATGGTCATTTTATGCCCATGGGATCGGGTAACCTAAAGTGGTTGTCAAAGCACAAATCAGATAAGCGACCTTTACCGGTTTGGTTTAGATATTATTTTAAAAAAGACAATGTAATGTGCATAGAGCAAGGTTTGTTTGATGCTGCTTGGGATGAAGCACTAGTTGAGCATACCGTTGGTGACTATAAGATAATGGTCGCAAATCCAGAGCGAGCCATATTGGAATTCCTGCATTTTGATTCAAAAGGATCTTCAGTCGCACATGGTTTATTACTGATGGAAAATCTCACAACCCTACGGCCAAAAATAATACAAGAATTACTCGAGTCTTGTCAGTCAGTTAAGGTTAAGCGGTTGTTTTTAGTGTTAGCAGAGCACCTTAATCATCCTTGGGTAAAAAGGCTTAATGTCGAGAAGATAGATCTCGGCAAAGGAAAGAGAGTAGTCGGTAAGGGCGGGTATTATAATTCAAAATACCAGTTATCCTTGCCAGTCGATTTAAAAGAGGTTAATCAGACGTAAAATGGATAAAAAATATCACCAACAAGTAAGACTATTATTAGAAGTGCTGCCCTTTGTGATGAAGGAAGATTGTTTCCCCCTGTGTCAGGAAAGTTGTCGCGTCTACTATTTTTAAAAAACCCCCTTCAATCTACTATCAGTTTCACTTTCATTATTTATGATTCCGATAAATTCCATGTCCTTAAGGTTGCATATAACATAACTTTAGGGACATGATCCCAAAGTTTGCCATTTTATATAACAGCCATTATAATAACCATTATAATAGATTTTAAGGTATAAGAGACATTATGATATCAGTTAACATGATAACGCCACAAGAGATGCAAAAGGCAATAGCTAAGCAACTGCGTCGCTTACGACTTGAACTTAATTTAAGCCAGCAGACCTTGTCAGAAAAATCAGGGGTAAGTTACGGCTCTTTAAAAAAGTTTGAGCAAACAGGCCAAATCTCTTTAGCCTCTTTACTCAAGTTGGCGCTGGTTCTTGGGAGCATGGATGATTTTAAGATGCTGTTTGCTGAAAAAAGTGCGGAAAAAGCCTTATCCCTTGATGAATTGATCAAAGAGGAAAAAAGGGAAAGAGGAAGAAAATGAGTCTGATATCCCAAAATCTTGTGTATGTTTATTATCACGGATCCGTCAAAAGGCAGCTCATGGGCCGATTATTGCTAAAAAATAGACAGATATTTTTTGAATATGATTCTGCTTTTATCAAAACGATGCTTGAATTATCACCTTTTAAGCTTCCTCTTAAATCCGGCGTAATCGCTTCAAATGATCGAACATTTGAAGGGTTGTTTGGCGTGTTTAATGACAGCTTGCCAGATGGTTGGGGGCGATTACTTCTGGAACGTAAAATAATGAATGAGGGGGTTAATCCTGGAATGCTTTCTCCAATTGATCGCCTTTGTTTTGTTGGAAATAGGGGGATGGGGGCGTTATCTTTTGAACCGGAAAATCCACATCCCGATTTGATCTTTTCTAAAAATTTAGATGAAATTGAGCATGAAATTCAAGCTACTTTAGGTGAAAATGAAAATGATCGTTACGTAGAGGATTTGTTGATTTTAGGGGGCTCTTCAGGAGGAGCTCGTCCTAAAGTTTTGCTCCATATTGATAATGAAGATTGGCTCATAAAGTTTAGGTCTAGCCTCGATCCTAAAGATATAAGCGCAATTGAATATGCGTATCACAATATGGCAAAAGAGGCTGGGCTGATTGTGCCAAAAGCAAAACTTTTCCCTTCAAGGAAGGGCGTAGGCTTTTTTGGCGTTAAGCGTTTTGATAGGCATGGTGATGAGCGTATTCATATGCATACCATAGCAGGTCTTTTGCATGCAGATCATCGGGAACCCTCGCTTGATTATGAAAGCATCATGAAAGCAACTTTGTATTTGACAAGAGATGTGGGGCAGTGTGAGGTGCAATTTAGAAATGCTGTTTTTAATGTCCTCAGCCATAATCGGGACGATCATTCCAAAAACTTTTCATTTTTGATGGATTCAGGTGGTAAATGGACGGTATCGCCAGCTTATGACTTAACTTTTTCTTCTGGCCCTTCGGGTGAGCATTCTACAATGATCATGGGCGAAGGAAAAAACCCGACAAAAGCGCATTTATTAAAACTGGCAAGTGTTGGGAATATAAAACAAGATAAGGCTTTAGAGATTATTGGCCAGGTTTTATCGGCGACGGCGAAATGGTCTGGATTTGCAAGTGATGCGGGTGTTTCAAAGTTACAGATTAAAAATATTCGAGAGTCGTTGAGTTTGATTTATAAAAGCTTTGGCTGAAAAATGGCGACAGATAAATTTAGCCACAATTTTTTATTTTTTACATCCTGTTTTAAAATCACCTCTAAAACGATCACTATTAACCTATAAGATTACGAAAAGACTTTTTGATCAATTCAAAACGAAATGACTTCATTCATCAAATATCTGCAAAACTAGCCGACAAAAACCAAGCGACGAGCTTTGCGATAGAAGATCTTCACATCAAAGGCATGGTCCAAAACCACAAACTGGCGAGAGCCATATCGGATTGTGGTTGGCGGAGGTTTCTCAACGCCTTGTCTTATAAATGTGATTGGAATGGAAAAAATGTTATCAAGATAGGCCGATTTGCAGCAAGTTCTAAAACGTGCAGTGCCAGCGGTGTCAAACAAGAAAAATTACCCCCCTCTATTCGAGAATGGGCATGTTCTTGCGGTGCCCAGCATGATAGGGATATCAATGCGGCTATCATGATAAAACAATTTTCCTTAGCACAACCGCCAGGACAATGCGCGGCTGCATAAAGTGTTCCCCTGTGGCAATACCCTTGTGTGAGGGGGCCGCAGCGAAAGGACAAATAATTTGTATTCATCGGGTCGCAGGAAGCCCCCACTAGAGTGTTTTAACACTTAGTGGTGGGAGTATGTCACTAATTATGCTCAGTATCTGTACTTTAAAATCAGCCTCCCAAGCATCCCAATATTATCAATCTGAAAATTAGTCCAACTGGCAAGGGTCATCGCCCTGGGTATGATTTAACTTTCTCAGCTCCAAAATCTACCTCTATATTGGGGATTGCGGGAGAAGATAAGCGAGTGATAGAAGCCCACCGAAACGCCGTTAAAAAAGTAATCACCAGCATTGGGTCGAGGGTCTGGCTTGTATTATTGTCTTTATAATAAATTAAGATCTTAATTTTATACCGTCTGTATTTTTGCCTTGCTATTGATCAGGGCGCCAATATTAGTCAGTTGAATCGCCACTAAAAGCTAACTTATTCATCCTGCCAGTTTTATCTCTACAATCCTCTAAAAATATAAAACCCTGATAAAAAGTTTGATGTATTCTCCAATATATGCTATTTTTTAACATATAACGGAGAAAGTTTCAAAGTGAATATAAAAGAATTCATGTATGTGCACCCAATTTTTCAGTTGAATGAATTTGAAAATTGGAAACGTGCAAAGGGAGAAATTAAAGACTCTTCGATTCATTCTTCTATCAACTATTTGATAGGATCCGGACAGATCAAAAGAATTCGTCGTGAGCTATTTGGCGTAATTCCACCTAATGAAAATGCTAATACTGTTAATTTTGATAAGTATTTGATTGCAGCTAAAATTGTTGATGATAGTATTTTGGCATACCATACTGCGTTAGAACTGCATGGGTTGGCTTATTCTTCTTTCGAGCAATTAACATTTTTAACAAATAAAAAGATTAAACCTTTAGAAATTTATTCAAATTGGTTTCAGTCCGTACAAACGCCTAAAGTTTTAAAAGATGAAAAATTAGAGAATTTTTTCACTCAGGAAATTGATCGGCAAGGGGTTAAAGTCAAAATAACGAATATTTCACGTACATTTGTTGATGTTATCGATCGCCATGATTTAAGCGGTGGATGGGAAGAAGTGGTTCGTTCAGTAAGCAATATTGCGACATTAAATGTTGAAGAGGTATTTGAATATTGTTTAACTCGAAAAAATAATACGTTAAGCGCTAAAGTGGGTTATTTTTTAGAACAGCGAATAGGGGCTTTTTCTCCACCTATAGAGATAATTGAAAAATTAATAAAATTATCCCCATCTAAACCCCAGTATATTGGTAATATAGCTAAAGAAAAACATAAATTAATAAAAAAATGGAATTTAATGGTTCCAGTGAATGTGGTAAGTCAAATGTGGAATGAGCCGAATTATGATGTCTAAAGAAACATTAATAAGCCAGGCAAGAAAGTTTGATTATAAACCTGAAAATTATGAGAAGGTTTATAAATTACTGTTTGTTTTAGAGCAGTTTATGTCTGTTCCGTATTTAAAAGATCGGCTTGTTTTAAAAGGAGGTACGGCACTTATTGAACAACAACGTGCTCCAACACAACATGCCGGGGGAAAAAACGTTTGGAAATATGATAGTGCTTTAGGTCAAAAAGGTAATTTAGAAATTGACCTAAACTATATGTTCAGAAATCCTTTATGGCCAATAATCGAACTTGAATCTAAACTATCTTTTTCAAATTCATTAAAAGTGCCTGTTTTAGATATTCATGAGTTGGCTTCAGGGAAGTTGTCGGCCTTGTTTGCAAGAAAGGTAAGCCGAGACTTTTTTGACGCGCATTATTTACTCACGAAATGTAATTTAAGCAAATCAAAGTTGCGAGAAACATTTGTAGTTTATGCGGCCTTTTCTACTTCTTTAGTTGAAGATGTATCAATTAAATCTGTACAATATGATGTAATAGATATTCGAAATAAACTTTTTCCTGTTTTGAAACAAAAAGAGACATCAAGAAAAAAGATTCATATTGAAAAATGGGCAAATCAACTGCTATCAGAATTAAGGGGGAGCCTTTCTATTATATTACCACTTCAAAAAAATGAACTGGATTTTATAAGGCTTATACGTGAGCAGGGTGAAATAAAACCTGAATTGATAACGGATAATGAAAGTTTGATCGAATCTATTTTGATGCATCCTCTGCTAAAATGGAATGCCATGAAGGTACATATGAAAAAATAAAATCAATCACCAAGCGCAACCAATAACCCTGAAAAAACTCATAAATAATGCCATAATTACACTATCTTAAATCTAAAAGCTTAAATAGTGATTTAATAATTATGCTCAGTATCTGTACTTTAAAATCAGCCTCCCAAGCATCTCAATATTATCAATCTGAATAAAGGTTTTAAGCTCAAATATGCAACCAATATATCTATCATTTGCGCTAAATTCAGGGAAAAACTGTTGCCAAAATTTTGCAAACAAACGATACTAATACAAGAAACTTACTAGGAGAAAACAAATGGCATTGATAGCAAAAGAAATTAAAATAGAAAAGATCGACCTACGAATTAAAATCGACAGCTAGGATTAATAGAGGTTTTATTATGGATTCAAATCTTAATACTATAAATTTTTCCGCACTCACCCAAGATGAGAAAAATACGCAAATTTTAAATGCCGCCCGGAATGGTAACACTGCCGTGGTGGAGCAATTAATAGCGGCCAAGGCGAATATAGAAGCTGCTAACCGAAATGGCTACACCGCCCTGATATGGGCTGCCGATAATGGTCACACTTCTGTAGTGGAGCGATTTCAAATTATAAACATGCAGGTTTTCTATTATTAAATGCCCTATCTCCTGAACGTGTTGAGGTTCTTTCACGCGAGCCTGATCTTGCTTCACTCATACAATCATTTCGTCGTACTATCGCCAGGGCTAAAATTGACGCCATCCAAACTTACATGGCCCTCTTTTCTCATAAAGAACAACAAAGAATACCACTAGAGTTAATGAATCCAATTTTAGCGTTTAAATTTCCCACTTGGCTAAGCTCTCGTGAAGATCTAAAAATTGAAGAGATTCCGGCATTAAAAAGATTGTTGGATAAAATGCCCAAAGCCGTTATTTCTACTGCAGCGGAAGAACCCCTTGCCCAAGCACCAGTGCCTGTCACTTTCAAACCTTCAGCTGCCGCTGAAGAACCAAAAGAAGAAGGGCCGTCAAGTAAAAAACACAACCCTAATAGCAATCGGTAAAGTCTATTTTTAAGGGGGCAATGTAGGTTGCCCCTTTTTTTAACAAATGGCGACAGAGAAATTTAGCTTCTTGAAGCGCTTAATATTGGTTATAAGACCAGCTTAAAAGAGAAGATAGTTGATCTTTTTTATTTCTTAGACTTAGACAAGCATAACGCTTGACTTTATCGTGACAAATAGCAATAATGCTTGCCATTGCGCCCGTAGCTCAGTTGGATAGAGTACCAGGCTACGAACTTGGTGGTCGGAGGTTCGACTCCTTCCGGGCGCACCAACCTTATTTTTAAATCAAAGACATGATTGTCGACTTATCCAGTCTTGAATTAATTTTCTGGCTATACTTGCCCCAGTGGGCAAAATAGGTAAGTTATTTTTAGTAAACCATTGCGCATCTATAATTTCAATATTATCTATTTTAATTTCCCCACTTTTGTAATCTGCGAAAAATCCTATCATAAAGCTATTTGGAAAAGGCCAATGTTGAGAGGCGACATAACGAATATTGTTTATTTTCAAGCCTACTTCTTCTAATACTTCACGCTCAAGTGTTTCTTCAGCGGTTTCACCTGGTTCTATAAACCCGGCAATACAAGAATAAAGTCCAGGTGCAAAGCGAGGCGATCTTGCTAACAAAATTTCATCTTGACGTTCAATAACCGCAATCACAGAAGGGGCTGTTTTAGGATAAAATAATTCGGCACAACTTTCACACTGCCTGGCCAGCTCAGGGCTTAAAATAAGCGTTGCTTGGCCACATAAGCCACAATATTGATGTATTTCTAGCCAATGGAGCAAGGCTTTTGCCTTAAGGGCTAATTTAAAGATATCGGGAGACAGGACATGATAGCTTTGCTTAAAGGGTATAGGCTCTAAATTTTTTAGCTGCTTTTCTGAAAAAAGCCTTTTTTTAGCGACATAGCAAGGTTTCTGATTTATATGGCCTACAAGATAGAACAGATCTTGTTCTAACAAAGTGAATTCTGGTAAGCCATTGCGCTCTAACCAAAGTGAATCGTGCTCAATAATAAACCAATAACCCGAGAGCATAGGATAATTTCCTTTTATAACAGACAATAAAAAGCCGATTTACATCGGCTTTTTATTTAAAATAACTAACTTATGACTTATAACTTAAGGTTTTAAATTAAGCAGCCATTTCTTTGAGTTTTTTCAATGAACGAATTTTCACTTTACGTGAAGCAGGTTTTGCTTTAAACATCATTTCTTCGCCATTAAAAGGATTAAGGCCTTTACGGGCTTTAGTTGCTGGCTTTTTAACTACTTGGATTTTGACAATACCAGGCCAGATAAAAGTTTCAGGACCTTGTTTGCTTAAATGTACTTGAATCACTTCTTGAAGGGCATCTAATACTTGTTGAATCTGTTTACGAGCAAGACCCGTTCTACCTGAAAGCGTCAAGATAAGTTCAGCTTTGCTATAAGGCTTATCTCCAACTGACACTTTAGTGAGCGTTGGCATACCTACGGCGCTAGAAGCCCGTGTTGCTACGGCGGCTTTTTTAACAGCCGGTTTTTTTACGGCAGGTTTTTTCACTGCGCGTACAGCAGTAGATTTTGCTTTGGCTTTAACCACTTTAACGGCTTTAACCGCTTTAACAGCAGGTTTTTTAGTTACTTTTTTTACAACTTTAGATTTACGAATGGCCATATGCTCTCCTTTATTAATAAGCAGGTAATTTACAACGTAACAACCTTACCATAACTGTTTAGTCTTTTGCTAGCATTTCGGCAAATAAACTTATGGGATGGCAAACGCGAATAGGCTTGTTTTGCTGGGTAAATCGTTTTTGAAAATGTAAGGCACAGCCTATATTCGAGGTCACGAGTCTAGTGGGGGCCATTTTTTCTAAGTTAATTAAGGCCTTATCTAATAATTGTTCTGAAGTCGTTAGATGAGAAAGCATATAGGTCCCAGCTGATCCGCAACATTGTTCCGGGCCTTGTTTTAGGGAGGGTAATGGCTGACAAGATAAGCCGAGCTTTTCAAGCATATTTTGGCTAACTAACGGTTTTTTAAGGCTATTTCTTAAAGTGCAGGGGGTATGGACGGCTATTTTTTCATGGGAAAATTGTGCTTGCTTTAAGCTCAGCGTGCTTAAAATAGTTTCAGGCCAAGTGATTTGGCAGATAAAATCACTGATATCGATAATGTTAGCAATTTTACTATGAAGCAACATTGAGGCACAGCCACTTGCGGTGGTAATAATATGCGTAATATTGTTAGAGATTAAATTTTGAGCAGAAAAGGCCTTTAGATTTTGCTCTAATAAGCTTGTTGCCTGCTTAACATTGCCAGAATGGCGCGCAATTGCCCCACAACAGGTTTGGCTTTGAGGGATATATATGGCGTAGCCAAGATGCTGTAATACCGTAATGGCATCTTGATGGGTTTTTGCATCAAATAGCGTAGACAAACAGCCTGTAAATAGCGCAACGGTGCCTTGTTGAGGTCCTATGGCAGGGTAAAAAGGCAAGATAGCTTTGGGAAAGGCTAAAGCTTTGGGCAAGAGCGCGTTGAGTCTAGTTAGACCCAGTCGTTTTATTAACCCCACTTTTTTTGAAAGGGTTTGGATGCCTAATGTTTGAATACCCCAGAGTAAGACAGCTAGGCTTCGGAGGATTTTTGGATGAGCGGCGATATATTCAAAAAAATGTGCGCTAAAGCTTATTTTAGAGTGAAGCGCACTGAGCTTGGGCTTTTCCCATGCACGGTAGTCTAATAACAGCTGCTCATAAGAGACTTGAGCAGGGCAAACTCGCTCACATTCTTTACAACTGAGACAATTATCGATATGGCTATGAGCCTTAAGGCTAAGCGATAAGGCCTCTGTGGCGATATTCTGCATTAAGGCAATACGCCCTCTAGGAGATTCGTTTTCGTTTTGTGTTAGAGTATAAGTAGGACAATAGGGCAAACATAAGCCACATTTAACACATTGGCTTGCTTGAGATTGAATAGAACTGGCTAGATCTAGGTCTGTCAGCATAATTAAGTTCGCCTTATTTTATTAAACATAATTAAGAATAATATAGTGAAATAGAGCATAATACAGAATGAGTTATTATCATAAACATGTCTTTTTTTGTCATAATATACGAGATCTCAAAGAAGGTGAAAGCACTAAACCTTGTTGTGGTAAACAAGTAGACGTAAAAGCCCTTAGAGAATATGCCCGAAAAAAACTCAAGCATTTAGGAGTGTCTGCGATTAGAACCACACTTGCGGGTTGTATGGGACGCTGCAATGAAGGGCCGGTATTAGTTATTTACCCAGATGGAGTTTGGTATAAATATGCAAGTGAACAGGATATTGATGATATTATCCAAGCAAGCATATTAAACTCTAATGTAGTTAATAAACTTATATTAAGTTAATTATTTTTTAGTGTTTTTTAATATTCTATAGTTGGGTAACTATTCTAGAACTTACTTAAGCAGCGTATTGTAAGTTGGCTTAAGGTTCAGTATAATTTGCCTTTTTTAAGGAACTGTGGATTAGGAGCCATCTCTACATGACAACGACTAAAAGTGCCAAAGCTCACGAAGTAAAGCGGGCTTGGTTTATGGTAGATGCCGGTACAGCGAATGTAACTTTAGGGCGTCTTGCTACCAGAATAGCCACTGTACTCAGAGGCAAGCATAAGCCGATATATACGCCTCATGTGGACACAGGTGATTATGTTATCGTCACGAACATACAAAATGTTAAGGTTTCGGGTAATAAAGAAGATACAAAAACTTATTTTACACATAGTGACTATCAAAGTGGCGATCGTCATACACCGCTAAGAGTGCTTCGTGAAAAGCATCCTGAACGTATTCTAGAAAGAGCGATTAAAGGCATGTTGCCTAAAGGCCCTCTCGGTAGAGAAATGTTTAAAAAATTAAAAATTTATGCAGGTGGCGAACACCCTCATAGTGCACAACAGCCAACGCCTTTTGAAATCACTCGTTAATTTGTTGAGAAAATTAGATTATGAAACTAGCTGAACAATACCAAGGAACAGGACGTAGAAAAACTTGCACAGCCCGTGTATTACTTCGTCCAGGCACAGGAAAAATTACTGTCAATAAAAAGACAGTTGAAGCGTATTTTGGTGGCCGTAAAACCGCACATGTTATGGTACGTCAACCGCTTAAATTAGTGGATATGGAACAAAAGTTTGATGTCATCGTGAATGTTTCCGGCGGAGGCCCTATGGGCCAGGCGGGCGCAACACGTCATGGTATTACGCGCGCGTTATTGCAATATGATGAATCAGGTTTAGCCCCTCAAATGACCATTACGGCTCAAATGCTGGGTCAAACTTTGGGTGAGTCTTTACATGGCGATGAAGAACTCGCCGTTGAAGGTGAAGGTGAGGGAGATGCAGCTTCAATGGGGGCGATGTCGCTTCGTCGCGTATTAAGAAAAGCAGGCTTTGTGACTCGTGACAGCCGTAAGGTAGAACGGAAGAAAGTCGGCCATCGTAAAGCGCGTAAAGTGGAACAATACTCTAAGCGTTAATTTGTTTATATTTAGTTATCAAGATTTTAAGGGCACAAAATATGTGCCCTTTTTTTATATTTTATTTTAGCCAAACAAACAGCTTACTGCTGTTACGGCACAAGTTACGCCAATAATATCTGCTATAACTGCTGCAAGAACCGCATGTCTAAATTGTTTAATTTGTACGGCGCCAAAATAAACGGCTAAAACATAAAACGACGTTTCAGTGGTGCCCATTAGGGTGCTGACTAAATAACCAACGTAGCTATCTGGTCCTATATTGGGATCATTTAGCACAGAAGCCAATAAACCAAAACTGCCCGAGCCTGAAAAAGGCCGAAGTAAGGCCATAGGCAAAGCTTCAGCCGGTAGGCCTAAATGCTGCGTATATTGCCCTAAAAATTGAGTAAGATAATCGAGGCCGCCACTTGCTCTAAACATAGCCACTGCTAAGAGTATCGCGACTAAATAGGGCATGATTTTGACGGCAACATCAAAGCCTTCTTTGGCACCTTCAATAAAACACGCATATATTTTTATTTTTTTTAGCATGCCAAAACTAAAAATACCAACGGTCATGCTCGGAATAACCCAGGGGGAAAAAGATTGGCCATAATAAATGGTCAGTGGAATTAAGCTGATTAAAACAAAAAAGCTTAATACAGTCGCCCATATAGGCATAGGCCTAATAGCGGCACCAGCAGGCGTCGTAGCAGGTATATTATTAGATATTAGGGGTAAAGGAAAAAAGCGTTGAATGAATTTGGTTAATAACACGGCTAAAATCGTTGCAATTAAGCTTGCCGTTAAGATAGCGGGGATGACACCAGCAGGATCGGCTGAGCCAGCGGCTGCACGCATAGCAATAATTTTGGTAGGCAGCACTGTGACACAAGTAGTATTGATAACCAAAAATAAAATCATGGCATTTGTAGCGGTACCGGGATTAGGATTGAGTTGATTTAAGCTTTGCATGGCACGAATACCAAATGGTGTGGCGGCATTGCCTAGTCCCAAAATATTGGCAGAAAGATTCATCATCATGGCACCCATAGCAGGATGATCAGATGGAATTTCAGGAAATAGGGGTTTAAACAAAGGAGACATGAGTCTGGCCATTGCGGTTAAGGCACCCCCTTGCTCTAAAATTTTAATTAAGCCTAAAAATAACATCATGATGCCAATTAATCCTATGGCAAGGGTAATGGCTTGAGAGGATGCTTCTAGCATGGCCAGATTCATTTGTTGCATAGGAGAAATAGCATGATGTGCTTGGCCTGCAGTCCATCCGAGTTGTTCCCAACCTGTTATTAAATAGGCTAACAAAACCAATAAAAATAATACCCAATTCATGAGAGATAGCCTTTTTTTATATTTATATTTATATTTACTGCTATTTTGTTATATATGTAATTAATCTTATTCTCAAATTATTTTTAAATAATTTAAACTGTCCTTCTTACTAAGACTATATCAGAAAATTATTTTTGGGGTTAATAACAAGAATGCCAAACTTTATGATAGGATTGCCAAGCCAAATGGACAATTTGCCGCTATTGGAGAGACTTAAAGCATGAGTGAAAGTGGCCAAGATCAACCTCAAAAAATTAATTTAGAAAGAAGACGTTTTTTAACGACCTTAACCTCTGTTGTGGGAGGAGTAGGAGCCGCTTGTGCAGCCGTGCCTTTTATTGGCTCGTGGTTGCCTAGTGCCCGAGCCCAAGCAATGGGGGCGCCAATAGAAGTCGATATCAGCAAACTTGAGCTCGGTCAGCAATTGACGATTGAGTGGCGAGGTCAGCCTATTTGGATTATTTATCGTACGCCCGAGTCACTCAATAAGCTACCTAAACTAAACGATTTGTTAAGAGATCCTAATTCTACTGAAGAGCAGCAACCTAGCTATGCAAAAAATAGTTATCGATCAATTAAAGATCAATATTTAGTTTTAGTGGGCTTATGTACGCACTTAGGTTGTGTGCCAACTTACCGGCCAGATATTGGCGGCGTCGAGCCAAATTGGCCAGGTGGCTTTTTTTGCCCTTGTCATGGTTCTAAATTCGATTTAGCTGGGCGAGTCTATAAAGGCGTGCCGGCTCCTATAAATTTATTGGTTCCACCTTATCAATTTATCAGTGACACGCTTTTGTTAATCGGACAAGACGAAAAGGCAGTATAAGCAAATGAAAAAAAAATCAGCATCGACTTTAGGTGAATGGATTAATCATCGTTTTCCCTTGAATAAATTGTTTCGTGAGCATGTATCTGAGTACTATGCCCCCAAAAATTTCAATATTTGGTACTACTTTGGTTCTTTAGCATTGTTTGTGTTGATTAACCAAATTGTGACAGGTATTTGGTTGGCGATGAGCTATAAGCCTTCGGCCCAAGAAGCCTTTCATTCTGTTGAATATATTATGCGCGATGTGAATTTTGGTTGGTTGCTACGATATTTACATTCAACCGGGGCGTCTGCTTTTTTTATAGTGGTTTATTTGCATATGTTTAGAGCGCTGTTATATGGCTCTTACAAACAGCCTCGTGAGCTATTATGGGTTGTGGGGATGTTAATTTATCTTTGTTTAATGGCAGAAGCTTTTTTTGGTTATTTACTTCCCTGGGGACAAATGTCTTTTTGGGGGGCAAAAGTGATAACATCTTTATTTGAAGCCATTCCGTTTGTAGGCTCGACCTTAGTAGAGTGGTTACGGGGTGATTTTACGGTTTCAGATGTGACTTTAAATCGGTTTTATGCCATGCATATTGTCCTGATGCCGATGTTATTACTTGGTTTAGTTGTGGTGCATATTTTAGCTTTACATGAAGTTGGGTCAAATAACCCCGATGGTAATGACATTAAAAAAATAAAGGGCTCAGATGGCAAGCCACTGGATGGCATTGCATTTCATCCTTATTATACGGTCAAAGACTTAATGGGATTGGTCGTTTTTTTAATCGTTTTTCTAGGGATTGTATTTTTCTGGCCAGATATGGGCGGGTATTTTTTAGAGGCCCCTAATTTTATTCCGGCTAATCCTTTGGTCACACCGGAACATATTGCCCCGGTATGGTATATGACGCCATTTTATGCCATTTTACGCGCTATCCCCAGTAAACTAGGCGGCGTATTATCTATGGCAGGTGCCATAGCTATTTTATTTGTACTGCCTTGGTTAGATAAAAATCCGATACGATCCATTCGATATCGTGGCTGGCAATATAAATTAGCCTTAACCTTATTCACAGTGAGTTTTGTGACTTTGGGGTATTTAGGCTTAATGCCGCCGTCTCCTGCTAGAATGATAGCGGCTCAAGTATGTTCTGTTTTATATTTTAGTTTTTTTATATTTATGCCTATTTACACCAGCTTAGAGGTGAGAAAACAGGTGCCAGACAGAGTAACAGGTTAATATTGGTGTTAAAGATGAACAAACGGATTTTGGGTAGCTTGTTTGCGGCTATCATGATACTCATGGCGCATGTAGCGAAGGCAAACACGACGCCTGTCGTTTTACAAAAATCCCCTAATCAGCTATGCGATCAAGCTTCTTTACAACGAGGCGCGAAGCTGTATGTGAATTATTGTCAGTCTTGTCATGCCATGCGTTATGTACGCTTTAAAACCATGGCCAAAGATCTTGGCATCGTAGATGAGAAGGGCGAAGTACTAGAAGAGCAAGTTAAGACACATCTTAATTTTATTTCAGATAGTATTTATGACTCAATGATAAATAGCATGGTGCCAAAAGAGGCTGAGAAATGGTTTGGCATTGCACCACCCGATTTAACTTTAGAAACGCGTGTGCGAGGCACAGATTGGGTGTATACCTATTTAAAGTCATTTTATATTGATCCCACTAGGCCATGGGGGGTGAATAATACGGTTTTCCCTAGTGTGGCCATGCCACATGTTTTGCTTGGCTTACAGGGTGAGCAAATACTCGATCCCAAAACACATCAACTGACTTTGATAAAGCCAGGAAGCTTGTCTACCCAGGAATACGATCAAGTTGTGACAGATTTAGTTAATTTTCTTGACTATTCTGCAGAACCGATTAAACTAAAGCGTCAAAAAATGGGTATCGGCGTGATGATATTTTTAGTTGTTTTTCTTGTGTTTGCGTACTTATTAAAGCGCGAATATTGGAAAGATGTTCATTAGCAGTACATTAAGAGAGGTTCATAATGGCAGTCGTGAGCAATAAACGTTCAGTAATAACCTTGTTTTCTGGTTCTAACGATCCTTATAGTCATCGGGCTAGAATTGTACTTGCTGAAAAAGGCGTGACATTTGATTTGCTGGAAGTGGATACCACCCTTCAACCTCAAGGGTTAGTAGAAGTGAATCCCTATAATACGGTCCCTACGCTTCTAGATAGAGACTTAGTGCTTTATGAGTCGGGCATTATTATGGAGTATTTAGATGAGCGCTTTCCTCATCCACCGCTTATGCCAGTGTATCCTGTTGCAAGGGCCAGAACCCGATTGATGTTCTATCGTATCGATAGAGATTGGTATAAGTTAATGGATAAAATTCTTCAGCCTAATTTGTTAGAGTCAGATAAAGATATATTTAGAACAGAACTCAAAGAGAGTTTGACCAGTGTGGCAGCATTGTTTTCAGATTCTCCTTTTTTCTTAAGTGAAGAATTTTCTTTAGTCGATTGTTCTATGGGGCCTTTATTATGGCGATTACCCTCATTAGGTATTAAATTGGGCGCAGAGGCAAAAGTAATTAGTGTTTATGCACATAAAATTTTTTCTCGTGAGTCTTTTCAAGTCAGTTTAACTGATGCTGAGCGGGCTTTATCCGAAATACGTTAATATTAATTATACTAGAGAGAGTCATCGCTTATGACACCAAGTCGGCCTTATTTATTAAGAGGGTTTTATGACTGGATAGTAGATAATCACTATACCCCATACATAGTCATTAATACTGAACATCCAGATGTACATGTGCCTGAAGAATACATAGAAGAGGGTAGAATTGTTTTAAATATCGACCCTAATGCGGTCAGAGGCTTATTACTTGCCAATGATCATATGGAATTTAATGCGCGTTTTTCTGGTATTCCTTATGATATTTGGGCGCCTATTAAAGCAATAACGGCCATTTATGCTAAAGAAAATGGTCGTGGTATGGTTTTTAAAGAAGAAGAGGAAGATGATCAACCACCTCCTCATGGCTCTAAAGATAAAGACTCAGCATCTGGCACGTCTTCTGATGGTGGGGATAATAAAAAAGGCGGCGGCGGACGTTCTCATTTAAGTTTAGTGAAATAAAAAATAAAAATAAATAAAACTTATTTTGTTTTTATCCTATCTAAGGTGCATAGAGTCAGTGTTTTTATTGCGTAATGCGATAAAGGAGGGGTTATGCACCGTTTATGTTTACTTATACCCGATATTTCAACGATGAAACGAATTTCTGAGCATATTCAAACCAATGGTGTTTCTAATCGCCATATTCATGTGTTAGGGAAAAGCTCCCTTGCGATAGAGCATCTTCATCTGCACCCAGCTAATTTGTTACAAACTACTAATTTGCCTCAAATATTATTAAAAG
>CANJMM010000019.1 GCA_947475765.1 Legionellales bacterium
CAGGCTTTTTCATCTTGTTGACCTTTATAAATCAGTATCATTTAGACGCGTGAATTTACACTAATATGATCACATTGGCAAGATATTTTTTAACAGATTAATTTAGCAGAATCTGGGGGGAATGTTATGCAGCTTTACTAATAAGATACCATCTTTACATCTTCATGTGAAGCGTCGAGTAAATTCTCTCGTATTCCCAGCGCGGCCAGTTTTATTTGGGCGCTTATTTCTGAGAGCTTTGCGAGGTTTTGATCGCGCTGAGCCGTTAATATATCTAAATTAGACTTACTGGTATAGCCAGATTTAATTAAATTTGCTTGGCGTTTCAGTTCTATTTCGCTTAAAGTTAAACTGGCTTGAGCAGAATTCAGTTCAGCTTGAAGGGCTGCGCGCTCTTCAGGTCGTTTGCCTTTGGTATTGTCTTCTAAGATAGCGATTAGGCGTTGATATTTGGCTTTAGCCTCAGCTACTTGAGCCAGTTCATTTTCTTGTTCTAAAATAAATAATAGTTGCCCTGGTTTCGCCCAAGCGCCTTTAGAGACCGTTAAGTTAACAAGAGCCCCTGATTGGCTAGAGGCCACCAAAATAGGTTCTGCTTCTATATAACCGTTTAAGGTCAATTCCCCACTGTTTTTACAGCCAGTTAAACTGAGCATAATGGCCAGTGCCATGCTGAGAGTAGCCCAGGATATTTTTGTATGTTTAGAATAGATCATCTTATTAATATACACTTATTTTATCAATTAAGTTAAGATCCCTAATCTGTATGCTTTAAAAAATAGAGCAAATAAATAAAAAAGGGAAAGGGGCATGATAGGCATTCATATTTTTGCAGCGATTTGTTTTTTTTTCGCTATTTTACATAGTTTTTCAACCAAATATTTTGAAGCGTTATCTAAAAAATATCAGTCATCCAACTATTTTGGCCTTTTACATTTGCTGGGTGAAATAGAAGTTGTTTTTGGTTTATGGGCCATGGTGTTTATCATGGGGCATTTTATAGTTATGGGCAAGCAACCGACTATTGATTATTTAGAATCGAGGGTTTTTACAGAGCCGCTTTTTGTTTTTGTGATTATGATTATAGCCGGTAGTCGGCCTATTTTGTATTTTTCACGTAAACTGGTGACAGCATTGGCTGATGTATTACCTATTTCAAGCGCAGTTGGCTTTTATTTTTTATCCTTGTCTTTTTTGCCTTTGATGGGCTCTTTTATTACTGAGCCTGCAGCAATGACTTTGGCAGCGTTAATGTTAAGTGAACGGTATTTTTCAAATGGGCCATCGGAAAAACTGAAATATTTAACCTTAGGGGTATTATTTGTCAATGTTTCTATAGGGGGAGCCATGACGGCTTATGCTGCGCCACCTGTGCTGATGGTCGCGATTAAATGGAATTGGGATTTTGCTTATATGCTGCAGCATTTTTCTTGGAGAGCAGTATTAGCAGTGAGTATAAATGCATTGTTAATGAGCTGCTTTTTTAGAAAAGAACTCAATAGCCTTAGTTTGAAAAAACAAAAAAGAGAACTTGATAGGGTTGAGCAGGATCAGATTCATCCTGGTCTTGTGATAGTGGCCTTAGGATTTTTAACAGGGGTGGTGATATTTGCCCATTATGTCAGCATATTTATGGGATTATTTCTTTTTTTCTTAGGATTTACAGAAGCTTTCCGTTCAGCTTTTGGCAAAAGATTGATTTTGCGAGAAGGATTATTGGTTGCCTTTTTTTTGGCAGGCTTGGTGGTATTAGGAGGGCAACAAGCTTGGTGGATAGAGCCTATTTTAAGACAGTTAAATGCGGATAATATGTTTTATGTGGCCATTGTACTAACCGCTTTTATTGATAATGCTGCTTTAACTTATTTAGCCTCATTGGTGCCAGATTTGTCTGAAGGCTTTAAATATTCGGTTGTCGCTGGGGCGTTAACCGGAGGTGGTTTGACTGTGATAGCCAATGCGCCTAATCCTGCAGGCTTTGCTATTTTGAAAAAATATTTTGAATTGGGTACAATTAGCCCCATTAGGTTATTGGCTTCAGCTTTGTTGCCTACCTTGATTGCCTTGATGTGTTTTAAATGGATATAAATGTAGAAGGATGAAGTAAATGAGCTTTTTAAATAACTTGTACAAAAAAATATACTTTTGGTATTTCTCTTCAATTTTAATCTTAATTCCTGGTTTTTTATTTCAAAATCAAGCGCTGATGGTTTTTATCCATTCCGTTTTCACTCTTTTTTTCACAGGTTTTGTTTTGTATAAATTGGTTGCACTTTTTAAAAAAGTGCCTGGGTCCATTTCTGTGCCTTATTTAGGGTTGGCATTTGTGGTCGTTGCCGGGGGAAGTATACTTGACATGTTTGTTACCGTTATATGTTCTCCAGATTTAAGCGAGGAAGGAAATATCGCTGTTCGTTTACTGCTTAGCCATCATGCACCATTATGGTTTGTTTATTTAATTGGATTATTTTATCAAATACTGCACGTAAGTATCGATGTATTATTATTTTCTTGTTTTTTAAAAACTTACCCTAGTGTTTTAAAAACCATTCCCTATTTAAATTTTTTTACTACGCTAAAATGGCTGATGGGGTGTGGAAAAGTAAAATTTGTAGATTTATTGTTAGGTCGAAATCTTCAGTATCAGTACTTAATGCCTTCGTTAATTTTTATGGTAGGGATGAATAATCTAACCCATTTTTATGCTGTTATGGAATGGTTAAAAATAATCCCTACTGGAGATTCTTTTTTAGTGGTATCTTGTTGTGGCATTTTTATTTCTTTGTTAACGCTTGCACTCATGACGCATTTTAAACTTAGAAATAATCTGCAATATGCCATTAAATAAATAATTATTTATTTTTGTAATAAACTCCGAAGCATCCAGGCAGTTTTTTCATGATATTGCATGCGCTGGACCAGTAAATCAAGACTGACTTGGTCGTTCACCTTTTCTAGAATAGGCACTAAATTCCTTGCAGTTTTGTCTACAGCCTCTTGTCCCAAAATTAAGGTTTCAATCATTTGTTCGGCCGATACTTTTCCACGTTGTTCTGATATAGACGTTAATTCAGAAAATTCAGAATAAGTAGCAGGTGCTAAAAACCCTAATGCTCGGATGCGTTCAGCAATTAAATCGACTGCTTCAGCAAGGTTAAGGTATTGAGTTTCAAACATGGTATGCAGGGTTTGAAATAGCGGGCCTGTCACATTCCAATGAAAATTTTGGGTTTTTAAATATAAAGTGTAGGTGTCAGCAAGTAATTTAGATAAACCCTCGGAAATTTCTTTTCGAGCGACTTCGTTAATGCCTATGTCTATTTTTTTTTCGGACATATTTTGACACTCCTAGTTTAAGGTGGCTTTTAATGAAATAGGGACTTGGGCCAGCGCTTTGGAAACAGGGCAGTTGAGTTTTGCCTTTTCTGCACAGTCTAAAAATATTTCTTGCGTGATATTGGGAATGGTCGCCGTTAAATATAATTGAATATGGGTGATAGCAAAGCCAGATTCTAGTTTTTGAATTTTGACTTCTGCTTGCGTATGTAGGCTCTTCGCCGTAAAGCCTGCCTCTGCCAAGACAAATGACAAAGCCATGCTAAAACATCCAGCATGCGCAGCCGCAATGAGTTCTTCTGGATTGGTGCCAGATTTTCCGTCTTGATTTTCAAAGCGGGTTAAAAAAGAGTAAGTTTGATTGCTTAGCGTGCCACTTTGGGTGCTGAGTTGACCTTTACCTGTGGCGCCGTCGCCTTGCCATTGTGCGGTTGCCGTTCTTTTCATAAAAGCAGTATCCTGTTTTATTGTTAATAATATAGAGTATTAAGTATTAGTGTTTTTCTGTTGCTTATCAACTTTAATTTTTTTAAAGTTTAAATGAGGGGGGGGATAATATATTTATTGTATATGCACAAAAATTATCGAACAGTATGTGTGATTTTTTTACACATACTATTATTTATATAATTGAAATATTAAAGTATGTGTACTAATATTACACATACTGGAGATTTTAATGAATATCTATGATTTACGAAAGTTAGCCAACAAAGAAGAGATTGATTATCCTTTTTTGTTATCGGCACTCAAAAGATATCATCAACCTAGGAATAAAATTCAGGCTTTTTTAAAGGCGGGTGATCTGATTCGTATTAAAAAAGGGCTGTATATTTTTGGTGAGCGGGCAAGGGAAGTGCTTTATTCAAAAGAAATATTAGCCAATTTAATTTATGGACCATCCGCCATTTCTTTAGAGTATGCTTTATCTTATTATGGTTTTATTCCTGAGCGTGTTGACGTGATGACCAGCATTACCAATAATCAAAATAAACACTTTCACACTCCTGTGGGTGACTTTGATTACAATTTTCTTAGCTCTAAAAAATATAGTTTTGGTATAACTCAAATAGAACTTACACCGACAAAATATTTTTTGATGGCAGTGAAAGAAAAGGCTTTAGCAGATCTATTAATGTTACGTGTCGAAAAATTTTCAACAGAAAAATCACTACACGCACATTTAGTTGAAAGCCTGAGAATTGAGGAGTCAAGCTTAAAAGAGTTAGATTATAAGATAATTGCAAAGCTTTCCAGTCTTTACAAAAATAAAAATGTTACTTTATTACAACATGTTTTGGACAGTTATTATGCATGATTCTATATCGCTAATGTTGGAAAAATACCGATGTCAAAATTTAGATGACTATACTAATGCGCTTAAAGAAATTATTCAAGAGATTGTGTTGTTAGGTTTGTGGCGCGCAAAATTTTTTGATAAGGCTGCTTTTTATGGTGGGACCTCTTTGCGAATTTTATATGGATTGAATAGATTCTCAGAAGATTTAGACTTCTCCCTTCTTGAGCCTGACTTAACTTTTGATTTGCAACGTTATAATAAAGCAGTCCAAAAAGAGCTAGAAGCATTTGGTTTTGAGTTGGAGGTGATATCTAAACAGAAAATTCAAACGCAAATTGTATCAGCTTTTATTAAGGCTGATACAAAGATACAATTTTTAACTTTAAATGTACCAGGACCTTTCTTGCGTTTTTTACCCAAAGGACAGAAACTGAAAATCAAAATGGAAGTGGATACCAATCCTCCTCCTAAATTTAAAACAGAAGCTAAAACGCTTTTACAACCCATTCCATTTTCGATTAATACCTATTGCCTTGAAGATAGTTTGGCTGGAAAAATTCATGCGATGTTATGTCGTCAGTGGGAATTAAGAGTTAAAGGTCGGGATTGGTATGATTTTGTTTGGTTCATCAGTCGTAATGTGGTGGTCAACCTTAATCACTTAGAGCAACGTTTAATACAATCGGGACATTGGGAAAAAAACAAGCGACTCACAGAAGAGGTTTTAAAGCGGATGATCCGAGAAAAGATTGAAAGTTTAGATGTTGAAAAAGCAAAGCATGATGTGCAAATATTTCTTAGAGATAAAGACAGTATAAAAATTTGGTCTCATGCTTTCTTTTTAGGGTTGGTCGACAAATTAACCTTTATGGTGAACCAGCATTAGGGGAGCATTGACTCATAAATTTGTTCAATTAAAGCCAATTCTTTTGGTTTAGGAGAGAGTGGAAACATAGAATATCGACTATAGGCATTAAAAACATCAATAGGCTCTTTGGTTTGCTTGCCATAGACTGTATTCCAGAGAAAAGCAATTTCTTCTTTAAGCTGAGATTCATCTGTTATGTCTAAGGCCCAGGCTTTATATTTGGCTTGGCCATCTGCATGCCAGCGGTAGCCACGCGCTTTGAGTTGGTCTTTTTGTTCGAATGGACAACGGGTCGCCCATAGCTTAAAAGAATTATTTCTCGCATTTTTTAATAGTTGGGTTAACGCTTTTTCTTTAGAAATAGGCAAATTCATAGATAAAATATGAATGCCAGCCAAACAATCATTAATGGCACGATGTCCTTCATAATAAAACCCAAATTTATAGGCTAAATATTCTTGTTTGGCACTTTCTATTTCTTCATTTTTCCAGTGAATGTCTTTTAGTGAGCAGCCCCAAGGTTTTAAGGGAAGATCAGGTAAAAAGGCTTCTATGAATTTTCTATCGAAATCGGCATTATGCGAAATAATAATATCGGCAGATTGAATGAGATGTTTAACCGCTTCAATATTAATGGCCTGATTTTTAACCATGAGATCGGTAATGCCGGTTAATTTAGTGATAAACTCAGGAATAGGCAGGCCAGGATCTTGAAATTCACAAAATTCTTCTATTATACTCAAAATACGGCCATCTGGCGCATACTCAAATACAGCCATACCTAACTCAATAATTTTGTCTTGTTTATAATCTCCGCCTGTACTTTCTACATCTAAGAAAATACCCCGTTTTTTGATGGGTATGTTGTTATCTTCTAGATGATAATGCTCAGGTTTACGGTATTTTTGAATCACGCGGTATTCCCCGCTTTGGACGAGCAGGTCTATGGCTTCAGCAATACCAGAATGGGTGATTTGAATAGCATTATCTTTATAACTCATTGTATGACCTGTTATTTTTATAATATATCGTAAATTTTTGGCAAAGCAGTTGCCTAAGCTGGTAATTTGAGTTACTATTCTCTCTCACTATATAAATTTATATATGTGTGTAAAAGTATATCTGGTTAATTCTTTTCTAACATCACTCTTACTTCTGAAAGTTATTTGCCAGCTCACTAATTTTTTTGATCAACTTTATTAATTATATTAAAAGGTATCGCATCGCATGGATTCTTTTCAACAAATGGGCCTGCCGCCCGCTTTAGTGTCTTCTATTGAAAAAATGGAAATTACTATCCCCACCCCGATTCAGGCTCAAACTATCCCATTAGCATTGCTAAATAAAGATATATTGGGTTCGGCTCAAACAGGAACAGGTAAAACACTTGCTTTTGCCATCCCTCTTGTGTGTCATTTGCTAAACTTCCCTGAAAGTTCAGCTTTAGTCTTGGTTCCGACTCGTGAGTTGGCAGAACAAGTATTAACGGCAATTAAAAAATTAATTATATCTTATCCTTCTATACGCATGGCATTATTAATTGGCGGCGTTCCTTATTTTAAACAAATGCAGCAATTAAGATCTCGAGCTAGAATTATTGTGGGTACTCCAGGTCGAATTATTGATCATATGCAACGAAATACGGTTGATTTTAGTCAAACTGGGTTTTTAGCTTTAGATGAAGCCGATAGAATGTTTGATATGGGTTTTGGTATTCAAATAGAAGAAATTATTAAAAACTTGCCTCAAACAAGACAAACATTGATGTTTTCTGCCACAATGCCTCAAAATATTGAAAGATTAGCGGCTAAATATTTAAATAGTCCAGAAAGAATTTCAGTCGGTTCTTCTACTCAGCCACTTGAAAAAATCAAACAAGAAATGATTAAAGTTTCTGAATCCGATAAATTAGATCAGTTATTTGATCAGATTCAAAAGCGTGAAGGCAGTATTATTATTTTTGTTAAAACCAAACAGGGAGCGGATCAACTTGCTCAACAATTAACGCGACAAGATTATCATACAGTTGCCATTCATGGAGATCTTCGACAAAGACAACGTGACTTTGCGATTCAAGATTTTAGACGCGGAAAATATAGAATCATGGTTGCAACGGATATTGCCGCTCGGGGGTTAGATATTCCTCATATTGAGCATGTGATTAATTATGATTTGCCTCAATGTGCTGAAGATTATATTCATCGTATTGGTCGTACAGGTCGTGCCGGTAAAGAAGGTTCTGCGCTATGCATGGTTACACCACAAGATAGAAGAAAGTGGGATGCCATTCAAAAATTATTAGACCCAAGTTACAAATCTCCCTATACAGGCGGAGGCGGATCAAATGACCGCAATCGTTTCCCAAGACGGGGTAGTGGCGGCGGCGGCGGCGGCGGTGGCAGCAGCAACTGGTTTAGTAAATCAGGCGATCAAAGACGAGAGGGTGGATCATCCGGTGGTGGCAGACCTTTTGGTCGAGACAACCGATCCGGTGGCAGCAGTAATAATAGCAATGGTGGCAATCCAAGACGTTCATCTAACTTTTCTGAAGGCAGAAGAACGCGCGAAGATTATAACTAAACTAAGTTGTCTCTAGTTATCAAATAGCTATTATCAAATAGCAGTTATAAAATAAAAAGCCTCTCAAGTTTTTTGAGGGGCTTTTTTTTGCCCATTTATTTAGAAAGCAAAATCATATATTATTGATAATAACAAACTAAGCACTTATAAAATTTAGAGTATAATTAAAGATGGTGTGGTACAAGGATAGGTGATGGGTCAAATGAAAAAAAGAAAATGGGCCATTTTTACATTAGGAATAATGCTCTATGGTTATTCGGTGGCCAGTATGGCACTGCCTGAACCTATTCAAAAATTTATTCATCAAATTGAAGCAGATGAGGTGAATTTACAGGGCGGAGCGGTTGCTGTTTTACAGTATGGTCAGGTAGTGTATAAAAATACTTTTGGACATCGAAGAGGAAAAGAAGGGCGAATTACCTCAAAAACACTTTTTCCTTTAGCTTCTGTTTCTAAGCCAGTGGCCGCAACGGCCTTGGCTTTATTAGTTCAAGAAGGGGTATTCAATCTGTCGCAGACTTACCAGTTGCCTTATTTAAAATATCCAGTCAATTTAAAGCATATTTTAAGTCACACGACAGGATATAAATTTTCAGGTAATGTATTAATAGAACGCGGCTTAAATCGACAAAAGCTACTACAAGAATTAAAATATCATCAGCCTTCTTGTGAACCAGGCGGCTGTTATCTTTATAGCAACACGACTTACAGCTTAATAGAAGAAATACTGGAAACAAAAAATTTAACGTTAAACGATGCAATTTTAAAATTACGTACAACCTTAAATACAAAAGGCATTCAAGTGATGCCACTCGACCCTATGGCCGAAATCGCCTATCCGCATTTTAAAGGCAAGGTTCAAGTGGGGCAAAAACGCGTTATATCAGCCAAAAAAAAATCAAATCAAAGTAAGAAAAACAAAGCAAATAAAGCAAAATTCATGCCTGTATATGCGCAAGGAAGTAAAACTTTACCTTTTCCCCCTTATTATCCAAAAGCTGCCCCTGCAGCGGCGGGCGTATTTGCTTCATTAGATGGCATGATAGAATTATTTAAACTCCAGTTTGGCTATCGTCCCGATTTAATTTCAAAAAACATTTTAGAGCAATTTTACCAGCCAATCGTGGCTAATAATGATTTTAGAAAATGGAACATAGCCTTGCCACATGCCAGACAAATTCAGGGGTATTATGGGTTAGGGTGGCGCATCTTACGTTCACAGCATCATCCAGATAAAGACATTATTTTTCATGGGGGTGCCATCTCAGGCATTCGTTCATTTGTAGGATATATACCCTCTGAAAAAATTGGCATTATTATTTTATTAAATCAAAATTCAGGTGGGGCTTTGACACGAGGATTACAATTTTGGGGTAATTATATTTCTTAACTTGGGAAAGGCATAGCCATCTTGTCTGATGGAGTTAATCAAAATAATAGGTTAGATTTTTTACTACAGTGCTTACTTCATCTGAATTATGGGATTTAGCTATTTCTTCAAGAGATGGAATTCTTTAATTTGTTATTTTATATAAGGGATATTGGCTTAGTAGTGGGGTGTTCCCACGAGATAAAACCATTGATTATTTTCTAGTGTAAATTCACTGATTTCATGAAGCTTGTAGGCTTTGCCGGTTATTTTATATTTGGCGATAAATTCGACCATGCCTTTTTCGGGGGAGTTTTGTTGAGTCTTTAGAATCATTAAGTTAAGCCATTTTGTGGGGTGTATGCGAGCTTCTTCAGCCAGGTGAAGTGTTAAGGGCCTCGTGCTGATATGCCAGGTATCTAGTAAGTAAGATTCAAGTAATAATACATAAGCACTATAACGAGAACGCATGAGCTTTTCTGGGGTAGGCGCAAAAGTGGTTTTGGCATGATAGGGGCCACAGCAATGAGCATAAGCAAGCGTGGAACAACAGGGGCATATACTTATTTTATCTGAATGCATTTTTAAATTAAGTGCCCTTGAGTTTGATTTTCGTTTTTAAAAAACTTGATAAAAAAATATTTGTTTAATGCTGGGTTCGGTATATTTTTTCTGATAAATTCTAGTTCATAACCACATTTTTGATAAAATGTTGGTGCTTGAAATTGACTGGTGACTAAATTAATATTATTAAAGCCTTTATTTTCAAAATGCTGTTCTAGATACTGTAAAAGGGTTTTACCATAACCTTTTCGACGATGTGTTGTTTCAACCCAGATATCGTCAATATAAATTTCTGAAAAAGCCGTATAGGCACTTAACACCCCTAATGGTCGATGCGTGGAGGGATCAGACAAAACCAAAGAAAATTGTCTATAGTTGACACAGACGCCATGACTTTTTTCGTATTGCTCAAGATCCCGTGTTTTTATTTTTTGAAGATCTTCAGGAAGATCAGCTAAAATTTTGATAGAAATCATATAAGATCCTGATGATAAGGCCATGTCATAAATAAGAAGTATCTCAAAAAGTGAATCGTGTAGCAACTTTGTGTTAAGAAAATGATAATATACAGTGGTGCTTAGCTTAATTAAATTAAATTAAAAAGGTGTATCATGAAAGTAAAAGCTTATGCTGCAAATACAGCCAAATCTTTGTTAGCCCCTTTTCAACTTGAAAGAAGATCCCCTCGTGAAAGCGATGTGCTCATTGAAATTTTATATTGTGGCATTTGTCATTCTGATATCCATCAAGCTCGAGACGAATGGGGTGGCAGTTTATTTCCTATGGTACCGGGCCATGAAATTGTCGGCAAAGTGATTCAGTTAGGTGAAAAGGTTAAAAAATTTTCAGTAGGTGATACGGTTGGGGTAGGCTGCTTAGTGGATGCTTGTAGAACTTGCTCAAGTTGTCAATCACACCTAGAACAATATTGTGAAAAAGGATTTGTGGGCACTTACAATGGCATAGAAAGGGATGGAAAGACCCAGACTTTTGGTGGATATTCTAGTCATATTGTCGTAGATGAAGCCTTTGTGTTATCTATTCCTGATAATTTAGATTTAGCCAAAACAGCGCCTTTATTATGTGCCGGCATTACCACGTATTCTCCGCTTAAACATTGGAAAGTCTCAAAAGGAATGAAAGTAGGGGTGATAGGGCTAGGGGGATTGGGTCATATGGCGCTTAAATTAGCGACCGCCATGGGCGCGCAGGTGGTTTTATTTACCACGTCTAAAAATAAAATTGAAGATGGGTTAAAATTCGGTGCAAAAGAAGTGGTGCTTTCTTCTGATCAAAAAGCAATGAAAGAAAAATCATCTAGCTTGGATTTGATTATTAATACCGTTTCAGCCAAAATTTCATTGAGTCAATATTTAAGTTTGTTAAAACGTGAAGGCACCATGGTTATGTTAGGGGTATCTCCTGAAGCCCTTAGTTTAGAGTCACATACTTTAATTAGACAAAGAAGAAATTTAGCGGGGTCGTTAATTGGGGGGCTGAAAGAAACCCAAGAAATGCTCGATTTTTGTTCGCAGCATGAAATCACTTCTGAGATTGAACTGATTTCGGTTGAACAAATTAATGAAGCTTATGAGAAGGCCATACATTCACAGGTGAAGTATCGTTTTGTGATTGATATGAAAAGTTTATTCACTTAGTTGCTTAGATTCTGGCTGAATGCCTAAGGTGTGTAGAAAAGCCAGATCCGATTCTGCAGAAGGCAAGGGGGTATATTCAGTTAATAAATATTCACTACCAAAATGAATGGAATTAGCCCCGGCAAGGTAACAGAGTGCTTCTTCTGTACGAGTGAGGGTATCTCTTCCTGCACTTAATCTAACGTAAGCAGAGGGGAATAAAATGCGAGTAGTGGCAATTAACTTTACAAATTCAAGCACCTCTATTTTGGGTTGTTTCTCAAGAGGGGTGCCTGGAATAGGGATAAGCATATTAATCGGAATGCTGTTAGGGGGAGGGGAAATTTTTGATAAAGAAAGCAGCATGCTTAGGCGGTCTTCTTCATTTTCTCCCATACCTAAAATACCACCACAACAGAGTTTAATATCTGCTTCAGTGACTTGATTAATGGTATCTAGTCTATCATTAAAACTATGTGTAGAAACAATACTTTTATAGTGATTTTCAGAGCTATTTAAATTATGATTATAATAATCTAATCCAGCTTCCTTCAGTTTTTCTGCTTGTCCAGGTTTTAATAAGCCTAAGGTTGAGCAGGTTTCTAGACCTAATTTTTTAATCTCGGGAATAATCTCACTTAATTTATCTATTTGATTGTGTGTTGGGCCTCGCCATGCGGCCCCTAAACAAAATCGTGTGGCACCATTTTGTTTGGCTTTTTGTGCGGCGGCTAAAATTTCAGCTTTAGTTAATAATTTATAAGGTTCTATATTACTGGAATGATGGACAGATTGAGAGCAATAGCCACAATTTTCAGCACACCCCCCCATTTTTATATTCAACAATGTGGATAATTGAATGGTATTAGGCGTAAAGTGAGCACGTAGGGTATTTTGAGCCTGTAGAATTAAGTCTATAAAAGGTTGCTCATATATTTTTCGGATCGCTTCAAGCGTGAGAGAGATTTTATGCATACTAAATTGGCTTGTCTCATTTATAAGATAAAAATCACATTTTAAATAGATTTAAGCTTAAAGTTGCCCTATTGATTATAAAAAAGTAACAATTGGTCAAAATTTGACCAAATGTTAAGTTGCAATGAGGGTTTATTTTCTGCACGATCAGCATAATTTTAGATAGATAATAGAAAAGAAGAGAGTTAGTATGATTATAAAATATTATCAGCCATTCATTCAATGCTTAATACTTTTTATTTTTTCGAGTTACGCGCCTCAAGTACAGGCGCAGAGTTGCAAGGCTAAAAGCTTTGAGGCTTTTTTTAGAAATTTTACAGAAAGCCTTGAAATGCAACAGGTATGTACGCGTTTTCCTTTGGAAACACTCACCTTAGTAGAGACACAAGATGATCTGAGTCCAAAAACACAGAGGCTTTTCTCAAATCAAATACATTATCCATTAATTTTAAATATCAAATCACGACAAGAGCAAAATATAAGTTTAAAGATTCAGATAATCAATGAGAATAAGGTCAAAGTGACTTTATATAAACCTGATAGCAGTTATCAAATTAAATACCAGTTTTTAAAGCAAAGTAACTGGCAGTTAATCAAAATAGAAGATTGGTCGGTGTAAAAAGAAATTAATAGAAATTAATAGGACAGCCATAATAAGTTGACATTTAAATTGCGGAGATTGTAGTATTTCTTGGAAATGAAAAGCATAAACAGGGGAGTTAAATGACTACAGCAAGGGCAGCTCAAATAGATTACGCGACAACAGCATATTATCACTTGATGAATCGCTGTGTTCGTCGTTCTTATTTATGTGGTATGGATAAAGATACAGGTAAAGATTATAGCCATCGTAAGCAGTGGTTAGTAGATAGAATAAAGCAATTGGCCAGTATTTTCTCTGTGCATATTTGTGCTTATGCTGTCATGAGCAATCACTATCATATTGTTTTATATGTAAATTTAGAAATGGCTAAAAATTGGTCAGATGAAGAAGTGCTTGCTCGTTGGACTCAATTATTTGGTCCAAGTACCGCCAAACAACTTACCAAGTTTTCCCTCGAGTTAGCCCAAGAAAAATTAGCAGAACTACGAGCGAGATTATCCAGCCTGAGTTGGTACATGCGTTGTTTAAATGAACCTATTGCCAGACGTGCAAATTTAGAAGATGATCTAGATGGTCGATTTTGGCAAGGTCGATTTAAATCACAAGCTTTATTAGACGAAGGCGCAGTGTTGAGTGCTATGGCTTATGTAGATTTAAACCCCATTCGAGCAAAATTAGCCGATATTCCTGAAAACTCTGAATTCACGTCTATTTATGAGCGCATACACAGTGCTTTAGAACACGAAAAACAACCTGAAAATTTAATGCCTTTTTCTAATGAAACAGACCCTATTTTACCTAAGTTAAACTTTAGTTTTAAAGCGTATTTAGAGTTAGTGGAGACAACGGGTCGTATTTTTCGAGAAGATAAGCCTGGTCGTATTTTAGATTATCATGAAGCTATTTTGTCACGATTAAATTTAACGGCGTCAGGATGGTTAAAAATTGCGCGCAATCTTGAAACAGAATTTTGTTATGTGTTAGGGCAGGGGGTAAAATTTAAAAATTTTGCTAAAACCCATAGGATCCGGTTGCCTAAGGGAATGAAAACAGCGCTATCTTGTTATAGGTTAAAATGAAATTAGAAGAAAAACTAAACCATATTCTGCCACCAATAAATGGAATTTATCTACATATTACGGGTGAATTTGGAGAATCTAGACCTAATGGAAAAACCCATCAAGGTATTGATTTTAACTACATAGGCGGTCAAACAGGGATAAATTTAACCCATCCCAAAATATATAGCCCAGTAACAGGGAAAGTTACCTTTGTAGGGGGCAATTTTGGCACAATAAAAATTAAAGACGATCAAGGCACGAGTCATGAATTATTGCATACTCATACACAGAGCGTTAAAGTAGGGGAAATGATTAAACTAGGCGAGGCAATTGGTTCAATGGGCGGAAAAGGACCCTTAGGTCATTATCAATACCCTCAGCATGTACATTATCAGATTAAAAACACAGCAGGAGAAATTAATAACCCACATGTGTATTGGAAAAATAAACTCTCATTAAACTCTATTTTTTCTGAACCAGACCCTTTTGAGGCACTGATAGCTGTAACGCACGTCATGAGTGAATCACCTCAGTTACCTCAGCAAACTGTACCAGAAAATCCTTATGCGGCTTTTGATTTACAGCTTAAACTTGAATTGTTGGCTTAAAAATAATGCAAACAAAAGCGTACTTAAATTTTTTAGTTGAATTGAAAGATCAGGATTTAGCTCGAGCCTTTCCTATTTTAAGGCAAGAAGAAATAAAAAAACCTTGCCTTGATTTTTCTAGTAATGACTATTTGCAATTAAGCCAATCCCGCCTTATTTTAAAATCAGCCATTATAGGGGCTAAAAAATATGGTGTGGGTAGCACAGGATCGCGATTATTAAGTGGCCATCATAAATTATTTGAAACATTTGAAACCCAGATTGCCTTGTCTAAAAAAACAGAACGGGCTTTATTATTTAATTCTGGATTTCAAGCAAATATCAGTGTTTTGTCAGCATTGTTAGAGCGAAAACATTTTCAAAATACGCCTTTGGTTTTCTTTGATAAATTAAATCATAAAAGTTTATATGAAGCAGTTAACTTAAGTGGCGCAAAACTCATTCGCTATGCACATAATGACATGGAACACTTAGCTTTTTTGTTAAACAAATACCAGGATAAAAATACCCCTAAATTTATCGTTGCTGAAACAGTCTATGGCATGGATGGGGATGTTTTAAAATATAATGAACTTGTTTCCCTTGCGAGACAATATCATGCTTTATTATATTTAGATGAAGCACATGCAACAGGTATTTTAGGCCAAGCAGGATATGGTTTGTCCACAAGCATGGATTTTCAAGAGGTAGAGCATGTTATTATGGGCACTTTTAGCAAGGCTCTAGGTGGCGCTGGTGCCTATGTAGCGTGTTCGAATATTATTTATCAGTACTTAATCAATGCTTGCTCAGGGTTTATTTATTCGACGGCATGTTCCCCAATGATGATTGGCGCCATGCAAAAAGCATGGGATCTTGTGCCTAGTTTACAGCCAAGTGTTATAAAGATGTTTGAATTAGCACAATATTGTAGACAGCGTTTAAAAAAAATAGGCTTAGAAACAGGTGATTCTAGTACCCATATTATTCCCCTTATTTATAGAGAGGCTAAGCAAGCATTAGAAATGAAAAATATTTTACAAGCCAACCATATTGTTGTCTCGTTTATTCAATATCCCACCGTCCCTAAAAATCAAGCCAGATTAAGAATAGCGCTCAATATTAGCCATCAGAAAAAAGACATTGATAAATTGTTGACTTTTGTATGAAGATTTTTGTAACGGGAACAGACACCAATGTAGGAAAAACGGTGATTTGTTCTTGGTTATGCTACCATTTAAATTATGCGTATTGGAAGCCTGTGCAAACTGGATCCAGAGAAGAAACAGATACGAAATCTCTTCAAAAATTGGCCAATCAGATCATTTGTTATACAGAGCAATATATATTTGAAGAGCCTGTTTCTCCGCATTTTGCAGCAAAATTAAATAAAGCAGACATCGATCTAAATAAAATAGATATGCCTGAAGTAAGAAATTTGATAATAGAAGGTGCCGGGGGGGTTTTGGTGCCCCTTAATCAAAATAAACTGATGATAGATCTGATTCAACAATTGAATACCCCTGTTATTATTGTCGCCAGATCCAGTTTGGGGACAATTAATCATACTTTATTAGCAATAGAGGCTTTAAGACATAGAAAAATACCTATTTTAGGCGTTATTCTTAATCATTATGTTGAATCTGATCTGATCTTAGAAAATAAGAGGGCCATAGAAACTTATGGTCAGGTATCCGTTTTGGCAGAGTTCCCTGCTTACGCGACACTCACGCCTGAGTATATTCAAAAAACAATATTGCCAGATAAACTAAGAAAGGCTGTAAATAATGATTAATTTGTCTATGCGAGATAAAAATATTATATGGCATCCCTTTAGCCAAGAAAAAACAGCTGGACTGCCTCTTGCCATACAATCTGGAAAGGGTGCTTATTTGTATGATCTGAATCAAAAAGTGTATTTAGATTTAATCTCAAGTTGGTGGGTGAATCTGCATGGTCATGGACACCCCCTGATTGCTAAAGCAATTTATGAACAGGCCTTGAAACTTGAACATGTTATTTTTTCTCAGGTGACGCATGAGCCTGCTGTTTTCTTGTGTGAAAAATTACAAGCTATTTTACCCCCAACCTTATCGAGGTTCTTTTTTTCAGACAATGGTTCTACAGCAATAGAATGTGCCTTAAAAATGGCCTATCAATATTGGCAAAATCTAGGTGAAAATAAAAAAAAATTTGCTTGCCTTGAAGGAGGGTATCATGGAGATACCATAGGCGCCATGAGTGTGGGTAAAAATTCAGGTTATCATGATGTTTTTAATCCTTTATTATTCGACGTCATTTCATTCCCTTATCCAGACACATGGGCAGACGATTTTAGCGTCGAAGAAAAAGAACATATTGCTTTTCAACAAATTCAAGAAAGGCTAAATAAGCATCATCAAGAAATAGCTGCCTTTATTCTTGAACCTTTGATTCAAGGGGCAAGTGGCATGCGGATCTGTAGGCCTGAATTTTTAAATAAACTGATTAAATTAGTCAAATCTTATGATATTTTAGTTATATTTGATGAAGTCATGACTGGATTTGGTCGCACAGGCACGGTATTTGCTTTAGATCAGTTAGAACCAACGTGTGCGCCAGATATTTTATGTTTATCAAAAGGCTTAACGGGAGGTTTTTTGCCCCTGGCCCTCACCATTGCTTCTGAAAAAATATATCAAGCTTTTTTAGATGATAAGCTGAGTAAAGCTTTTTTACATGGTCACTCGTATACTGCTAATCCATTGGGCTGTGCTGCCGCAATCGCTTCTTTAAGTTTATTACTCAGTCCAGAAACGCAGCAGGCCATTAAAAATATACAACAAGGACATAATAAGGGCCTAGCTTTATTAAATCAATTAGAGCATGTGTCTAAAGTAAGACAGATAGGGACAATCAGCGCTTTTCTCCTTTCAGAAGAGTGCATCAAACCTCTTATGGCGACTTTATTAGCACAAGGCATGTTAATGCGCCCATTAGGCAATACTTTATATATATTGCCGCCTTATTGTCTTTCTACAGAAAATCTTGAGGAAGTCTATCAGAAACTGGCTCAAGAAATAAGCTATTTCAATAGGGGTAATAAAAAATGAAAGTAAATCTCTTTTTTAGGCATTACAAGAAAATTATTTTATGGATAGGGGTAATTTGTTTAGTGGGCACCCTTTCCCTGCTTGCTTTTATAGCATATAAATATTTTAGGGGGGAAACAGAAGAGGGGATGATCCAAAGTGAAAAAATAGTGGAAGTCGAAGTGGTTAAGCGTGCGAATATTAATCAAACGGTAGAGTTGATAGGTACGATACAAGCAAATAAGAAAACAATCTTAACGTCTAAATCTAAAGGCATACTAGAAGTTTTTATCCAATCTGGTCAGCCTGTCAAAAAAGGGGAGCTGCTTGCTAAAATAAAAAATAATGAAATAGAGCAAAATGTTCATATTCAAAAAGAATTAGAAGAAATTGCTCAAAAACAATTTGATCGGTCGGTTTTTTTGTTAACATCAGGTTTATCTAGCAAACAAAATATGGAAGAAAAAAAGACGCTACTTTTAGACCTTCAAAAAAAACACTCAGATGCCAAATCAGCATTAGAAGAACTTAAAATATACGCCCCTTTTGATGGCATGGCCGGCGTTTTTAAGCTTAGATCTGGCTCAGAGGTTTCTCCTGGAGAAGCCATTGTTACTTTTTATGATCCGAGTTTATTACTCGTTGAGTTTGATTTACCCTTGTTTGCAGCAAAACAAGTTTCAGATGGCGCAGATATTTTTGTTAACCAAAACGCCTATCGTTTGACTCATGTTCAGAAAATGCTCGATGAAGAGACACATATGTGCCCGGCTTATGCAGAGATAAATTGTCCAGACTGTATTATAGGCACGGCAGTAGATATTTCAGTGGTGCTTATAAAAAAAGAAAATGTGCTTGTGATACCGTTAGAGGCTGTTTTTATAAGAGAGACAAAGTCTTTTGTTTACAAAATTACAGATAATAAGGCCATACTGAGTAAAGTTGAGTTAGGGGTGAGAAATAAAAATCAAGTAGAAATAAAGTCAGGGCTAAAATCAGGCGATAAAATTGTCGTGTATGGGCATAATCGGCTTTACCCAGATGCTTTAGTAAAGGTTTCTAAATAATGAATATCTCGCCATATTTTATTAAGCACCCTGTCATTACATTAATCCTTAATTTGATGATAGTCTTTTTGGGTTATTTGTCTTTAGATTCCTTGAGTGTTCGAGAATATCCTGAGGTACATTTTTCTCAAGTACAAGTTTTTACCCATTATCCCAGTGCCAGTCCTGACATGGTCGAAAATGCGGTGACCAATCCTTTAGAGGATCGTTTGGCAGGGATTGAAGGCATTGAAACGATTATTTCAAATTCAAAATATGCAAGCAGCGATATTCAACTGACCTTTAAAAATGGCATTTCTTTAGATAAATCGCTGTTGGCTATTCGTGAGGCCATAGGCCTTGCTCGGCTACCTTATGAGGTACAACCTCCTGTGGTGACACGTAAAACCGTCTCAGAGGGTATGCCTTTTATGGTGATGGCATTAAAAGCACCGTCAATGGATTTTGCCGCATTGACACATTATGCTAATTTAAATTTAAAAAATGCTTTTAGAGGCATTAAAGGCGTGGCTTCTGCAGAGGTATGGGGGCAGCCTTATACTTATGATATTACGCTAGATGCAAGAAAAATGTATGCTTTTGGCATTAATACAGAGGATGTTTTTGAGGCTTTAAAAAGAAGTAACCTTTCTTTGGCAGCAGGAAAATTTCAGAATGAAATTTCGGTTACTTTAAATTCTGAACTAAAGACGATTGAAGACTATGAAAATTTGGTTATAAAACAAACAAGCCACCCTATCGTGTTAAAGCAAATATCAGATATTCAGCTTAAATCAGACAATAAAAGATTTAGAGTGCGTATTAATGGTGAGGCTGGTTTATGTATTGCCATTCAAAAATCAAATGATGCCAATCCTTTGGAAGTGTCAACCTTAGTAAATCAACAACTTGAGCAAGTCATTTCTTCTTTGGCTGAGGGGCTTGAGCTGGGGGTTATTTTAGATCAGGCTGATTTTGTTAGACAATCTTTAAAAAACGTCAAGTTTTCTATTATTGAAGCCATGGCCTTTGTTTTAATTATTGTCTTTTTATTTTTACGAAACCTAAAGGCAACGATTATTCCCTTGATAGCCATTCCTATTTCTCTTATGGGATCTTTTTTGTTTTTAAAAATGTTTGGGTTTTCTATTAATATTATGACTTTATTGGCGATGATTTTGGCCATTGGACTTGTTGTAGATGATGCGATGGTCATATTAGAAAACATACAACGTCATATTGAAGAAGGCTTGTCACCTTTGGCCGCATCCATTAAAGGCTCAAAAGAAATTGGTTTTGCAATTGTTGCCATGACCTTAACCTTGACCAGTGTGTATGCGCCGCTTGCCTTTATTTCAGGGGTAAATGGGCAGTTGTTTATAGAATTTGCAGTGGCACTTTCTGGTAGCGTGCTGATTTCAGGTTTGGTTGCATTGAGTTTGTCGCCATTGATGTGTGAAAGAATCTTAAGGCACAATGCAAAGCCATTATGGCCTCAGGTAGATTGTTTCTTAGAGCGGGTAATTCAGTCTTATCAAAAATTGCTTAAGTCTTTTTTATTTCAAAAAAAAATCAGCTGTTTATTATTATTTATCTCATTTCTCAGTATAGCCTTTTTGGTAAAAACATTACCAACTGAAACGGCCCCCAAAGAAGATCGTAATTTAATAGGGGTATATATCCCGCCTATACCAGGAAAAAATCTGGATGCAATGGAGCAAAGCGTGTCTCTTGTTGAGCATGAAGTGCAATCTATTTCAGAATCAGCACATCGCCTTGTGTTTATGGGGGAGTGGGGTGCTAATGTTGTTTTGCCCCTAAAACCCCAGCATCTCAGAAAGCATTCTGCTCAGGAAATTATTGATACAGTGAGGCCTGCTCTTGCGACTATTCCCTCACTGGATGTGCACCCTTGGAGTGAAGATTCAGGCTTGCCAGGCATAGAAAATGGCACAGAAAATGATACTTTGTCATTGGTGCTTTCGACTACTGAAAATTACACGCAGCTTTTTAAGGTGGCAGAGAAAATTCGAAAGCAAGTAGAAGCGCAAAAAAGATTTGATAAAATAAGCCATAACCTTAAGTTAGATACCCCTGGTTATGAAATTAACCTCGACACCAATCAAATGGCGCGCTTAAATATATCTTCTGCACAAATAGCCAAAACGATAGAAGTATTTTTTAGTGGAGATCAGTCGTTAGAATTTTCAAAAGACGGTATTTTATATGCCATTACCCTTCAGGGTAAATCTATGCCTTGGAGTTTAAATGAATTATATCTCACCAATAATTCGGGTAAAAAAATATCCCTTGGGGCAATAGCCAATATGATTCAAAATTCGGGCCCTGAGAAATTATTTCATTATAATCAAATGAGGTCAGTGATTTTATCGACAGATATCCCTAAAAATAATACTTTTGGACAAGCTATGACAGATTTTAATCAACAGGTAGGTGAAGCACTTCCAGCTCATTATAAAAAAACCTGGACAGGAAGTGCTAAAACTTTCAGTGAGTCTAACCGAAGCATGGTGATGTTATTTTGCTTAGCCATTATTTTTATTTATGCCATCTTGGCCATTCAGTTTGAGAATTTCATTGATCCTTTGATTATTTTATTAACCGTTCCTTTGGCTTGTTTTGGCGGATTATTTTTTATTTGGTTGTATGGGGGTTCTTTAAATATTTATACTCAAATTGGCCTCATTACCTTGATTGGCTTAATTACAAAACATGGCATTTTAATCGTAGAGTTTACCAATGTTTTGTGGCGTCAAATGTCTTTGAAAGAAGCCATTGTTCAAGCCGCCTCTCTCAGGCTAAGACCCATTTTAATGACAACAGGTGCCATGGTATTTGGTGCAATGCCACTTATTTTATCGACTGATTCAGGACATGAAGCAAGACAAGCAATAGGCATTGTTTTAGTCGGGGGCTTAACCCTTGGTACTTTATTTACCTTGTTTATTTTGCCCACAGTTTGTTATATGATGAAAAATATTTTTAATAAAAGTAGGCCCTAATGAATAATGTAACCTTAAAAATCACCTTGAATAAAAAAACCACCCGTAAGTTAGATGAGGGATATCCTTGGATTTTTAAAACAGAAGTCGATAATAAGATTATCAGTACAGCTAGCCCTGGACAAATAGCCGAGTTTTATGATATGACGGGGGAACGCTTGCTGGCAACAGGTTTTGTGAATCCTGCTTCCACTATTTTTGGCCGAGTTTGTATTTTTGGCACAAAAACACTCACTTCAGATTGGGTGATTGACAGGCTAAGGGCGTGTTTACAGCTTCGGGCACATTTTTTCACAGAACCTTATTATCGTTTGGCCCACGCAGAAGCAGATGGCTTGCCAGGCCTTATTATCGATAGATTTGGCGCTGTTTTTGTCATGCAGATCAATACCTATGGTATGGCCACTTTTCAAGAAAAAATAGTGGAGGTTTTGCTTAAGCATTTTGGCGCCAAAACGGTTATCTTAAAAAATGACTCGCCCGTTCGAAAAAAAGAAGGGCTACCCTTGCTAACAGAAGTTCGAGGTGAGGCGCTCACCAATACCAGTATCATGGTACAAGAGGCGGGATGTGTTTTTGAAATCGATGCTATTAATGGCCAAAAAAGTGGTTGGTTTTACGATCAGCGAGCTAACCGTGCTTGGTTGGCACATATCGCCAAAAACAAAACGGTACTCGATGCATTTTGTTACCTAGGTGGCTTTGGTATTCAAGCAATGCACCAGGGCGCAAAATCAGTCGTCTTTATCGATTCGAGTCAAGAGGCAATAGACTTAACACAAAAAAATTATGCGCGAAATCAACTCGACTTAAGGCAAGCAGAGTTCATCAATGAAAAAGTATTTCAAAGCTTAACAGCCTTTCAACAGCCTGAAAATCTTAGAACATTTGAAGTGGTTTGTTTAGATCCGCCTGCTTTTATTAAAGCTAGGTTAGATATGGGTTCAGGATTAAAAGGCTATGAAAAATTAGCAAAAATAGCAGCACCTTTAGTCGCCCCATCAGGCATCATGATGTTTAGTTCTTGCTCTCATCATGCGCACACTGAAGATCTGATCAAACATATTTATTTAGGCATCAAAAAAGCGGGTAGAGAAGCAAGATTAGTTCGCTTATCTGGGGCAGATGTCGATCATCCTATTCATCCGGTATTAAGAGAAAGTGAATATCTTAAGTGCTTAGTATTTCAATTTATAGCTTAATATTTTTGACCAAACCAGGAAAAATCCTCACGGTTTTGATTCGATGATCTTGAGTTTGCATGACCTCAGTTGGATAGTTCCCCAGCATTAAGCAAAGATTGCTATCTGGAATAGAGTCAAGCAACTCAATGATTAGCCCGCTCAGTGTTTTGGTGCTTGCTGTGGGCAGATCCCAGCCCATTGTTCTATTTAAAAATCGGACATTAATACTCCCATCAACTAAAATACTGCCATCTTTTTGGGGTATGATATCTTTTCGGGTGTGTATTAAATCGGTAGTATATTCTCCTACAATTTCTTCTAAAATATCTTCTAATACAACCAGCCCAATCACATCGCCATATTCATTGACAACTAAAGCTTGTCGACGTTTACTTTTTTGAAAATTAATGAGCTGCATAGCCAGTGAAGTACCCTCGGGAACGAAGTAAGCCCCATCAATGGCATCTTTAAAAGTCGTTTTGTTAAATTTATGAGAAGCCATAAGATTCATGATATTTTTAATATGCACTAATCCAATTGTCTGGTTTAATTCATTTTTATAAATAGGCAACATAGTATGTTGGCAAGATTCAAGTTGCGCCACAATGTCTTCCCAGTCATCTTCTATGTTAATCCCCACGATGTCATTTTTGGGTACCATGATTTCATCAATCGTAATTTGTTCTAAATCGATAATGCTGAGCATCATGGCACGATGTTTTCGAGGTAATTTTTTCCCCGCTTCAAATACAGCAGTTTTAAGCTCTTCTTTGCTTAGGGCGCCGCTAGATTTTTGACTCATCTTGACGCCAAATAATTTTAAGATAACATTGGACAAGCCATAAGTTGCCCAAATTAAAGGGAAAAACACATACATAAGAATCGTGATAGGGATAGCACAAATCAAAGAAACCCGTTCAGGAAAAATAGCAGCAAGTGTTTTAGGGGGCACTTCGACTATAATAATAGACAGCAAGGTAAGAAAAACCGTAAAAAATAAATCTTCAGCGCCATCAAAATAGTGCGTGGCCAAAAAAGTTAAAATAACAGAGATAGAAATATTGGCAAAATTATTACCAATCAAAATAACACTTAATAATCTTTCCGGATAGAGTAATAAGCGCTCAGCTGCTTTAGCGGCAAGGCTGGTTTTGGCTAAATGCTTCAATCGATAAGGATTTGCGGCCATTAACCCTGTTTCTGCCGCTGCAAAAAAGGCCGAAAGGGCAAAGAGGCAAGTTAATAATGCGATTAAAATAGGGCTATTTAAATAGTTCAATCATTCACCTTTTAAATTTTTTAATTTTTTAATTTTTTACAGTGTAACAAAATAAGAAAGAATGAGTATGCCTATGCTTACCAGGGTTACTTTTGCCAGCAAAGAAGCGCTTAATTCAAAAAAAAGTTTATAGATCATCATGAGGCTAATCATGCTGAACCCAAGTAAGCTTAAGCTGGTTTTGGGCAAACTTAAGTAATGAAAAACTTTTTCTGTAGGTAAAGCACTTAAGCCTAATAATAGCCCTGATCCTAAAATGCCCCATCCTAACCACATAATATCGATTAAAAATTTTTCCATAATTTCCAGAGGCGGCAACAATTGTTTTAACACAGAGCTGGGCTTGTTTTTTAATTGAGACAGCTGTAAGAGTAAGAGCAAAGATTGCATACCCGCCAAGCCTAATAAACTGATGCCAAAAATTGAAAACAAAATATGATACAGCATTTTGGGGTGTATTTTGGTCATGATCACATGGGTATCTATGCCTGAAAAAATAAACCCAATTAAAAAGGCCAAACAGGCCAAAAAATAGCTAATTAACGTTAAATTTAAAATAGGACGAAAAATTGACCAGAATAAAATTAAGATATTCATACACCAAGCGGTTAGGGCAATCATATTGGCCCAAGCTAAATTTTGGCCCTCTGCGACATCTATCCATTGATATAAAAACCAGGCATTTAAGCCAATAGGAATAAAGCTAAACAACTTAAATAAAAGGCTAGAACAAGGTTTTGATTTGAATACATGAAAATATTGCCAGAGGCCAAGAGAAAAATAAGATATAAAAGTAACTAAAATAAGAAAATTGTTGAGCATAGCCTTATCATCGCATAGGTATTTTATCAAAGCCATGGTCTAGTTTAGCTAAAATTTGGTATGCTTTCCCCCTAGGTTCAGTTTCAACCATTACAGAGTGAGAGAGAAGATTTATGTTTGAGCGCCTAACAGAGCGGCTACATCGTTCTTTTAGAAATTTAATTGGTCAAGGTTCCCTAACAGCTGAAAACATGCAGGGCATGCTAAATGAGGTAAAAGAGGCTTTAATAGAAGCCGATGTGGCCTTACCTGTGGTGCAAGCCTTTATCGAATCTATTCAAGCGGAAGCCATCGGACTGGAGATTGCAAAGCATTTATCTTCAGGCCAGGAAGTGCTAAAAATAGTCAGTGATAAATTAGTTGCTTTACTTGGCGAGCAGGTCGAGCCACTAAAATTGCAAACCAACGCCCTTACAGTCGTTTTGATGGCAGGCTTACAAGGCTCAGGAAAGACCACCAGCGTTGCAAAGTTGTCTAAATGGCTCAAAGAAAGACAGCATAAAAAAGTGTTAGTCGCTAGTACCGATATTTACCGTCCTGCAGCCATTGATCAGCTTAAAACCCTTGCACAAGAAGTAGGGGTCCATTTTTTTCCTTCTGATCCAAGTCAGAAACCTATTGATATTGCTAAGTTGGCTTTATCCGAAGCCAAAAAAGCCCATTACGATGTGCTTATCATCGATACAGCTGGCCGACTGCATATTGATAAAGACATGATGGATGAAATTAAACACATTCATGCTGCCATTGAACCCCATGAAACTTTGTTTGTCGTAGACGGCATGACGGGTCAAGATGCGGCTAAAACTGCCAAAGCTTTTGGAGAGGCTTTGCTTTTAACCGGCATTGTCATCACCAAATTAGATGGAGATGCCAGAGGCGGAGCCATTTTATCGGTTAAATATTTAACCCAAAAGCCTATTAAATTTATTGGAACAGGGGAAAAATCAGATGCCCTTGAGCCTTTTTATCCAGATAGAATGGCCTCGCGTATTCTGGGAATGGGAGATATGTTATCTCTTATTGAAGAACTTGAGCGAAAGATTGATAAAGAACAAGCAGACAAATTAGCTAAAAAAGTAGCCAAAGGGACTTTTGATTTAGAAGATTTCAAGACACAGTTGCTTCAAATGCAAAGTATGGGGGGGATAGCGGGGCTCATGGATAAATTACCTGGAATGAGTGCACTTCCCCAAGAGGTAAAATTAAAAGCCAGTGATAAATCAAATGATAAAGCCCTTATTCAGATGGTCTCTATTATTAATTCCATGACCATCAAAGAGCGTAGACGGCCACAAATTATCAATGGCTCAAGAAAAAGACGCATTGCAATGGGCTCAGGTACACAGATCCAAGATATTAATAAAGTTATCAAACAATTTGATCAAATGCTCAAAATGATGGAAAAAATGACTAAAAAAGGCGGAATGGCTAAGATGATGAAGACCTTACAGAGTAAAATGCCAAATAAGGGCAATTTACCCCCTGGCGGCCTTTTTTAAATTGCCGTATTATATAGACCCTTTAAAGTAAGAAAGTAATCATGCTCGACATGATTGTAAGAATAGCAAGTTAACTAAAGTAGAGGATATCTTGGCATGGTTATAATTCGTTTATCGCGTGCAGGGGCAAAGGGCAAACCTTTTTATTATTTAGTGGTAAAAGATAGCCGAGCAGTTCGTGATGGTCGTTACATAGAACAGGTTGGTTTTTTCAATCCTATTGCAAGAGGAAAAGACGAAGTGCTTCGTTTGAAACGTGAACGTGTGCAGTATTGGTTAGATTGCGGTGCACAGATGTCAGACAGCGTGAGAAGTTTAGTCAAAGATTTTGATAAAGCAGCTCTAGCCGCAGCCGCTACTGTACAAGCAGCTTAATCGTATGTTGCAGTGGACGAAGTGATAGAAGCTGACGTAACAGAAAACTTAATGATAACCATTGGGTCCATTGGCGCGCCTTTTGGTGTGCGTGGTTGGGTTCATGTTAACTCTTTTACTTCACCTGCAGAAAATATTGCGCACTATGATACTTGGTATTTACCCGCGCATCATTTACAAAATTGGCAGCCGGTACAAGTGTTGTCTAAACGGCATCACCAAAGTGTGGTTGCTCAAATTAATGGGTGCACAGATAGAGATGCGGCTGCATTATGGCGAGGTAAGCTTATTGCTGTTCCACGCATTATGCTGCCTAAGTTGGCGGAAAACGAGTATTATTGGACAGATCTAGTAGGCTTAAAAGTCACTAACCCTGAGGGTGAGCATATAGGTGAGGTCGATCATCTTTATGAAACAGGGGCAAATGATGTGATAGTGATTAAAAATTTAAGCGACGGTACTAAACAACATGTGCCATTTTTATTAAATGATGTGGTGGTGAGTGTCTCCCTTGAGGCTAAATGCATGGTCATTGATTGGGTCGAAGCTTAATAATACTTAATAATAGTAGTACAGTGAATCATGAAGCTTGGTATTATTACGCTTTTTCCTGAATTGTTTGAGGCTTTTTTGACGGTTGGGGTTGTTGGCCGTGCTGTAGCGCGAGGCTTGGTTAAAACAAAAATTTTTAATCCAAGGGAATTTACCCAGGATGTTCATCGAGCAGTGGATGATAGGCCTTTTGGGGGTGGTCCTGGGATGGTCATGATGGCCCTACCGTTACTGGATGCGATTATTTCGGCTAAGGCGTGGATGCAAGCAGAAAATGTTTTACATCCAAAAGTAGTGTATTTGTCGCCAGCCGGAGATAAATGGACTCAAGCTAAAGCGAAATCCTGGGCAAGCCCAGGCCAAGGTATTGTATTTTTATTGGGTCGTTATGAAGGCATTGATGAACGTGTGATGTCACAAGTGGATGCCTGTATATCGATAGGCGATTATATTTTGTCGGGTGGGGAGATCCCTGCTCAAGTGTGTATAGAAACAATATTGCGTTTGTTGCCTGGGGTATTACATGATCCTTTGTCAGCAGAGCAGGATGCTTTTAGTAATGCAGATGGGATACTAGATTGTCCCCATTACACACGACCGCAAGTATTAACGCATGATAGTTTAGTGACGCCTATGGGGGTGCCTGAGGTGTTACTAGGCGGAAATCATGAAATCATACGATGCTGGCGGCGAAAGCAAGCTTTGGGGCAAACCTGGGAAAAACGGCCAGATTTGTTAGAAAATAAGTTTTTAGATAAAGAAGCCAAAAGTCTGTTAGCAGAGTTTGAGCAAGAGTTTGAGCAAGAGTTTAATAAGCAAGCATAAAGGGTAATGTTATGAGTACAGTTATTCAACAAATTGAACAAGCACAGATGCGTAGTGGTTTGCCGGCTTTTACGCCTGGTGATACTGTTTGTGTCTGGGTAAACGTTAAAGAAGGCACACGTGAAAGAGCCCAGGCTTTTGAAGGTGTGGTGATTGCCATTAGTAACAGAGGCTTAAATTCTTCTTTTACGGTGCGCAAAATTTCTCATGGTGAAGGGGTAGAGCGCGTATTTCAAACGCATAGCCCATTAATCGATAAAGTAGAAATTAAACGTCGTGGTAAAGTGCGTAAAGCAAAATTATATCATTTACGTGAACTACAAGGCCGAGCAGCTAGAATTAAAGAAGATTTAGTTAAAACAGCTAAAGATACTAAAGCGGCTAAAGAAATAAAAGCAGCTAAGCAATCTAAAGATAAAGATAAAGATATAGCTTCAGAAAAATAACATCACGTTATTTAATTTTTTCTTTTGGGATGACCGAACATGGTAAATGTCGTTTTGGTCACCCCAATAGGGACATTGGGTGTTGCACGTTATTATCATAAGGAATATATCGATAGAGTTTTTTTCCTCGATCCGACGAGTCTGGTTCCTTTGCCTAATATTCGAGAAGATTTTTTAAAAAAAATTGAAGAATGGTTTTTAGGCTATTTTTCCAATGCACGCCCTGATTATTCTTTACCTCTTTTCCTAAATAATAAAGGGACGCCTTATCAGCGAAAAGTCTGGCGTGCACTTTTACATATTCCTTTTGGTGAAACCAAAACTTATGGTGAATTAGCCAAAGCCTTCCCAGGGGGATAAAAAATCCCCCCATATCGTATCTCTTATCGCTATCGATGGCCGCCACTATGTGGCCCCTGATGCCCTTGGTGATGATTTCGTTGACGATGATAACCGCCCCCTGTGCGCTCTTGTCCAGAATCATCTGGAAGGTTAAATTTTCTTTTTATTTTATTGTCTTTATGCATTAAATATACGCCTACAGAAATAGCTGAAATCGATAAAGCAAAATACAGCATATCTAAGCCAGTGGTGAATTTAATATATAAAACATGTTGGAAAAAGCTCACGACTAATACCATGACAATGACTTTGGCTAATTTGTCTTTGAGCTCATCTAAAGACGAGATAGATAAGATAGCCGGGAGTTCAATTTTTTTCTTGTTATTCTGACTTCCCATATCCGAAATAAATAATTCATATAAACCGAAGCTGAAAATTAATAAGACAATGGCAATAAGATATAAATCAACGGATCCGATTATTTTACTAACTAAGTCTGAATGCAGATCTTCAGGAAAACTCAGGATTTTTAAGGCATGTAATACATTTTTAGACAGAGAAATCATGTCATAAGTAGCGGTTAAAAAAAGCGAAATAGAACCAATTAAGCCAAAAATAACCGGTAATAACACAAAAAGTCGACATAACAGCAGCATTTTTTCAAATAAGATTTTCATCATACCCCTCACATTTATAGATAGTTAATTATGATTGTCATTATATTATAGCCTACAAGTTACCATAATTTGGGCCACCTCCTCCTTCTGGGGGAGTCCAAATAATATTTTGAGTGGGATCTTTAATATCACAGGTTTTACAATGAATGCAATTTTGGGCATTAATTTGTAAATAGGGACCTTGTTCAGCTTCAATTATTTCATATACCCCGGCTGGGCAATATCGGGTTTCAGGGGAGGCATATTTTTGGTAATTGACTTTAATAGCAAGCTTAGGTTGGGTAAGCTGTAAATGACAGGGTTGATTTTCTATATGAAAAGTATTGCTTCGGGATACAGATAAAAGCTTATCAAAACTAATTAATCCATCTGGCTTTGGGTACACAATCTCTTTGAATTTATCTTTGTCTTGAAGTTGCGTGTAATCAGCCAAATGTTTAAAAGTCCAAGGTGCATGGCCTTTTAACACATATTGATCCAAAGCAGCGTAAATTAAGCCCCCAAGGGTGCCAGCCCACTTGAATCCTGGTTTAAGATTTCGGGCAGTATAAAGCTCTTGATAAATAGCAGACTGTTTTAATTTTAAGGGATAAGTACTGAGCTTTAAGTCAAAGGCGGCTTCAGCAGCAAGCATACCAGAGAGCATGGCATTATGAGATCCTTTTAGTTTTGCAACATTCATAAATCCAGCACTACAGCCTATTAAGGCACCACCTGGAAAAATCAGTTTGGGAATAGATTGTAAGCCACCTTCATTCAGTGCTCTAGCCCCATATTTTAAACACCTGCCTCGTTCAAGCAAGGGACGAATATCCGGGTGATGTTTAAATTGTTGAAAAAGTTCATAAGGATCTAGATAGGGGTTTTGATAATCTAACCCCATAATCAAGCCAATAGATATTAGGTTTTTACCTAAGTGATAAATAAAGCCACCACCATAAGTCTGATTATCTAAAGGCCAACCAAGTGTGTGCATCACTTTACCTGGAATATGTCTATCAGGCGCTATTTCCCAGAGTTCTTTGATGCCTAGGCCATATATTTGTGGAGAAGCATGTTGATCTAAGTTAAATTTTTTAATCAGCTGTTGAGAGAGGGATCCTCTACAGCCTTCTGCAAATAAAGTTTGTTTGGCTAAAATATCCATTCCAGGCTGATAAGTAGCAAGCTTTTCACCTTGTTTATTGATGCCCATGGCACCTGTTTTGATGCCCATAACTTGGGGAGTGGGTGAATTTTCTGACAATAATAATTGGTCGGCGCAAAATCCGGGAAAAATATCTACCCCTAAAGCTTCAGCTTGTTTTGCTAGCCACTGACAGAGCTCCCCTAAGCTAATAATATAATTGCCTTTATTGTTTAATATTTTAGGGGTAGGAAGGCGCCAAGCTTTATGTCGAGTAAGATAAGTCAAGGTATCTTGAGTGGCTAGCGTTCTAAGCGGCGCGCCTTGTGCCTTCCAATCGGGGATGAGCTGAGTGAGGGCATGTGGTTCAAATACCGCACCAGATAAAATATGGGCACCAACAGAGGCTCCTTTTTCTAAGACGCATATGTTAGGCGTGGTATTTTTTTGGCGACACAACTGGGCATAACGAATGGCGGCAGATAGCCCAGCGGGCCCTGCCCCAATGATGGCTAAATCATATTCCATTTTTCTTATTTCTCATCTGTTAGTTACTCATCTTGAGTTTAAGTATGCATAGTAAGCATATAGGAGAAATGCTAAGATTTTAAGTCTTTATTAATACTCATCATACTCATTATACTAAAATACAGTAGACCAAGAAGGGAGTCAGTTTTTATGGCCTTAAATATTATGGTGCCCATTAAACGGGTAGTCGATCCTTACACTAAAATTATGCTTAAATCAGATGGCATGGGGGTGGATACCCAACATCTTAAAATGGCCATCAATCCTTTTGATGAAATTGCTTTAGAAGAAGCCCTAAGATGGAAAGAAAAAGGGGTGCCTATCCAGGCGATTATTGCCGTTTCGATTGGCGCTGAAGCTTGTCAAGAAAGTTTAAAAACTTGTTTGGCATTAGGGGCAGATAAAGCCATTCACCTTCAATATGAGGGCGAAACCGAGCCTTTGTTTATTGCGAAGATATTAAAAATGCTCGCAGAGCGTGAAGCTGCCGATATCATTATAATGGGCAAGCAAGCCATAGACGACGATGCCAATCAAACAGGGCAACTATTAGCCGGATTGTTAAATTGGCCTCAAGCAACGTATGCCTCAAAAACAAGCTTTTCAGCTGATTATCAAAAAATAGAAGTCGTTCGTGAAATAGATAGGGGGTTAGAAAGCTTAGAACTTAGCTTACCTTGTGTGATTACAACCGATTTACGCTTAAACGAACCTCGATATGCTACCTTGCCAAATATCATGAAGGCAAAGCAAAAGCCAATGATTCGCATTTCTTTTTCAGAACTCGGCCTAGAACATACTTTTAGATTAAAAAATTTAGGGGTTAAACCACCAGAGGCTAGAAAATTAGGCCTTAAGTTAAATTCAGTGGCAGAATTAATAGATAAGTTAAAAAATGTGGAAAAAGTAATTTAGAAATAAGAGAAGAAAATTTATGAATCTACCTGATATGCCAGTTAAAATATTAATCGTCATTGAGCACCAGGATATATTATCAGCTGTTAATTTAAATTCGATTTCAGCTGCGCTACAACTCTCAAATAAACTAGAGCTAAAACTAGAAGCAGTGCTCTTAGGTTATGAGCTAACACCTATTTTAGCTGAATTAAAGGCATTAAATATATTTAATAAAATATGGGTAGCCGATAATCAAGCCTTGAATTACCCACTTGCAGAGCCACAAGCGCTTATATTAGAAAAGTTGGTTCAACAACAAAAACAAGCGCAAGCATCGTATACACATATTTTATTTCCTGCTAGCACTTATGGTAAAAACTTAATGCCTAGGTTGGCTGCTTTAATCGATGTTCAGCCTATTTCAGATGTGATAAAAATTTGCGCCACAGATATATTTGAGCGGCCAATTTATGCGGGTAATGCCATTTCGACGGTGCAGAGCCAAGATAATATAAAATTATTGAGCATTCGGGCAACGGCTTTTGAACCATATACTTGTTCGCCCTCTGGTTTAAACACAAGAAAACTAGAGACAGAAATAGCGAATCTTTCTAATTTGTGTTTAGATTTTGTACAAAAAAGCTGTTTTAAATCTTTAGATAGGCCTAAATTAATGCGCCCCGAATTAACCGCAGCTAAAATAGTGGTTTCAGGGGGTAGGGGCCTAAAAAGCAAAGAAAATTTTCAGATGATAGAAGCCTTGGCCGATAGCTTAGGTGCCGCAGTAGGTGCAACGCGTGCAGCAGTGGATGCTGGATTTGTGCCTAATGACTATCAGGTGGGGCAAACCGGCAAAATAGTAGCACCTATTTTATATATTGCCATTGGGATTTCAGGAGCGGTGCAACATCTGGCTGGAATGAAAGACAGTAAAATTATTGTGGCCATTAATAAAGATCCCGATGCACCTATTTTTCAAGTGGCAGATTATTTCTTAGTAGGCGACTTGTTTGAGTTGCTGCCCATCTTACAAAAAAGTTTATGATAGAGTTAAGATGAAAACGTTAATCGAAAAAAAATGCCAAGCCTGTGAAGGTGAGGCGGCATTGTTGTCGCTTTCACAGATAGAAAGTTTATTAATAAAAATACCTGGGTGGACGCTAAACCCCCCTGTGTCAGGAAAGTTGTCGCCTCTGAATTAAACTAACGTAAGGGGCGGAAATGGGGCCCTTTATGAGAAATGTTACAAAATATTCAGAAGCTATAAAGTCGAGTGTCTTGACTAAATTAATGACTCCTAACGGCCGAACTATA
>CANJMM010000020.1 GCA_947475765.1 Legionellales bacterium
AGCTAACTATATCTTAAAAGAAAAAAGATACGTGCATCGGGTAGCCTTTGATAGGGGGCCGACTTGAAAAACATCCCCCCGTCCCTTTTCGCTACGCTTAAGGGCCGACCCCCTATCCAAGGGGGTTTTAAAACCCCTTTATTTTTGCAGGCTTTTCTTTTCGCCCCCTTTGATAGGGGGCCGACAGCGCAGCTGGCGGGGGGATGTTCACAGTAATTTTGAAAAAAATTTTTCTTTTAAGGTATAGTTAGCTGCTTGAGATAATTAGTGTCGGTATAATCACTAAAAAATTATTCTGTTTTATCCGAATAAAGAAAACATTTTACGGTTTGTTTTGGCAATGCATAAATAGGCGGATAGCTTTTTTGACAGACAGGCATCGCATGCGGACATCTAGGATGAAAATGACACCCTTTAGGTGGGTGAATATTAGAGGGAATTTCGCCTCTTGGCGCATGCACTTTTTTAGGTTCGGCCAAACTAGGAACAGAAGCCAATAATGCTTGAGTATAAGGATGTTTCGGGTTTTTTAAAATCACTTCCGTTGGACCTTGCTCAACGATTCGACCTAAATACATCACAGCGACCGTATCTGACAAATAAGAAACCACTGAAATATTATGAGTGATAAATAACAAACTAATATTAAATTCATTTTGAAGAGACTGAAATAAATTTAATAATTGTGCCTGAACCGATACATCCAAGCTGCTGGTAGGTTCATCACAGATAATAAATTTTGCCCCTAAGGCTAATACTCTGGCAATACAAATACGCTGGCGTTGCCCCCCTGAAAACTCATGGGGAAATCTATTTTTCATCGCATAATCCAAACCCACTTGTTCTAATAAGGCTTCAATACGCTTTTGACGCTCTTCTGCATTAGATCCAATATTTAAAGCAAGCATCCCTTCTTCTAAAATTTCAGATATACGCATACGCGGATCCATAGAAGAAAAGGGATCTTGAAAAATCATTTGGCAATCGCTTCGAATTTTATGCAAAGTCCAGGGTAACAACCGCGTCAAATCTTTGCCCATATAAATAACATTGCCATAAGAAGGCTTTATCAATTGTAATATGGCTTTTCCAACGGTAGATTTTCCACAACCCGACTCCCCTACCAGTGCCACTGTTTCCCCTTCATGTATAGACAAACTCACGCCATCTACGGCTTTAATATAGCCAACCGTTCTTTTGAATAGGCCTTTTTGAATAGGAAAAAATACTTTTAAATGATTAATATCGATTAGATTAACTTTTTCGTCTATTTTGTACAAATCCTGCTCATCGTCTATTTTTTCTTGAAACTCAGGTGTGCTATTCATTGGCATCATTAAGGCCAATGCAATTTCTTGCGCCGTTTTTTTTAAGCCCCCTGTTTGATAATGTAAACAACGAACTAAATTATTATCTGTATTATGATAAGCATATAACTCAGGCAATTCTACTTGGCATTTTTCTAAAGCTACCTCACAGCGACCATAAAATCGACATACTTTAAAATGTTGATTTAAATTAGGCACTTGCCCTGGGATAACCGATAAGGGCGATTTTTTATCGGATCGTTCTGGCAAAGCTTTAAATAATTTTTGTGAATACGGGTGCTTAGGCATAAAAAAGAATTCTGTCGCTGATGCTTGCTCTACCATATGCCCTGCATACATAACCTGAATGGTATCGGCCAATTCTCGCACCACGCCTAAATCATGGCTAATTAATATTAAGGCCATCTTGTTTTTTTTAATAATAAGCTTTAATAATTCAATAATTTGAGCTTGAGTGGTGACATCTAAGGCAGTAGTTGGCTCATCTGCAATTAAAATACTCGGTGATTTTGCCAATGCCATCGCTATCATTACGCGCTGCTTTTGACCACCTGAAATTTGATGTGGATACTTACTTAACATCAGTTCAGGGTCTGAAATTAAGACGTCTTTTAACAAAGAGATGGCTTTAGCTTGATATGCCGATTTTGATAATTTATCCCAAATCGCCTCTATAATTTGATCCCCAATGGTTAACACAGGGTTTAATGCAGCTTGCGGATCTTGAAAGATAACGGCTATTTCTTTTCGGCGCAAAACTTGCATTTTTTTTTCTGAATACGTTAAAATATTTTCGCCTTTAAACCATATTTCAGACTGCAAGTCAATTCTAGCCTGTGGCGGTAATAATCTAAGAATAGACATCGCCATAATCGACTTTCCTGAACCCGACTCGCCTACAATCGCCATGGTTTCAGTTTCATGTAATGTAAAAGAAACGGAATTTACGGCTTTAATATAATCTAATTCTGTTTGAATAAACACTTTAAGATTATTAACTTTTAAAAGTGGAGTTTGATTCATTATTTTTGATCTCTCATTCTTGGATCAAATGCATCGCGCAAACTATCTGCAAATATATTAGCGGATAGAACCAAAGTAAACATAAACATAAAAGCGGCTGTCAGTGACCACCATACAATAGGCACACGTGACATTTCTAACCTAGCCCCATTAATCATCGTCCCCCAACTATAAGAGGTTGGATCCACCCCTACGCCAATATAAGACAAAACCGCCTCAGCAAGGACCAATCCTGAAAAATCTAAAGCAATAGAAATTAAAATAATATGGGACATATTTGGCAACAAATGCTTCCACATGATTTTAAGATGAGAAACGCCTAAACTTCTGGCTGCCAATACATAATCGATTTCTCTTAGCTTAAGTGCTTCTGCTCTTAATAATCGACATAACCCTGTCCAACTGGTAACCCCTAATATCAGACACAAAGCCAATAATCTTGCATCACTTCTTGCCGCCATAGAATTAAACCAATCTTGATGATTGGCCATTAAGACTTGTAAGCTAAGCACACTTGCTGCAATTAATAACACCCCTGGAATAGAACTCAAAGTGGTATATAAATATTGAATGAGATCATCTATCCAACCTCGAAGATATCCTGCCAAAATACCTAAAAATAGCGCAAAAGGCAACATCACTAAAGTCGTTAAGCTTCCAATTAATATGCCCGTTCGAATGCCCTTCAAGGCTTCATAAAATACATCTTCGCCAATTTTGGAGGTCCCCATAATATGATAATAAGGGGTTGTCATCCCTACAAAAAAAACAACCCATAAAATCAAATATAAAGTGCCTAAAAAAGTTTTCCATGGGAATATTTTCTTTTTTAATTTTCTTGATTTTTTTGATTTTCTTGATACCAGTCTCAAAAAACCAAAAATAACACCCAAAGCAAGCAAGGCAAAAAAAGCGGACAACCCTAATTTACTTAAAATATCGCCAGGCTTATCTTTTTCATTTTTTAAGTGTAACCCTGCATACATAAGCCTAGGAAAATCCCGCCTTATTTCCCCATTATCTTGTATGACATTTTCTTTATTAAAACCAAACAAAGCAAACGGTTCAGAGTAAGAAACTTCTTGATACTCTATCGAATACTTAAGCAGTAGATCTAGCACGCTTCTTGTTTGGCCGACCCCATAAGCCTTAGGATAACTCTTTTGCAAAGCATGATTAGGTAAAACTTCTAAATGAACTGAATCTAAAGTAGCAATAAAAACAAATGTGCTTAATAGCATTATCACAAAAATATTTAATGGCTTTTTTAGCACTTTTTGCCAAGGTGATAGCAACATGGGATTTTTTCTAATACCCATAAAAAAAACAGCCACCATAAAAAGCAGAAAATATAACAACAAATCTGTCAAAAGCGGCGTAAACTTTACATGCTGAATATTATAGATAAAATCAATCATTTAATTTCACCCTAGGATCAGCCAGCGTGTATGAAATATCTGTTAAAACAAGGCCAATAATATATAATACCGACCCTAAAAATACCATGGCTCTCACAATTGCAAAATCTTGTTGTTCAATGGCATCAATGGTATAACTTCCTAATCCTGGTATACCAAAAAAAGATTCTGTTAATAAACTTCCTAGAAATAATAAAGGCAACAAAACCACGACGCCCGTTAAAATAGGAATTAAGGCATTTCTTAATATGTGCTTAAACAAAACATATAATTCAGAAAAACCTTTAGAAAGTGCTGTTTTGACATAATCTTTATGAATTTCTTCTAAAAATAAAGTACGGTACCATCTGGCACCTGATCCTACCCCGCCTATTACCCCAATGCAAACAGGCAAAATTAAAAATTTAATCAAACTCCATCCTGACTCATAACCAGATACGGGAACAAGCTTTAATATTTTTGCTAATAAATACTGCCCCCCAATAATATAAAACAAACCTGATATCGACATCATCATAATGCAAATAATAATACCTAAAGTATCAATGTACGTTTTTCTAAAAAAAACAAATAATAAAGCCACCGTAATATTTACGATTAACCCTAATAATAAAGCAGGAATGGCTATAACCAAAGATGGTATCATGCGCTCTTTGATGTCAAAACTAATATCTTGACCTGCATCACTTGATCCAAAGTCAAAAGAAAACAATCTGACTGATTTTTGATAAAAAATAGTTTGTTTAAATTGCTCAACGCCTTCTTTTTGATCATTTACAAATAAGGGCAAATGATAACCATGCGCACTTTTCCAATGTTCAATAGCTGATTGTGTAATATACTTTTGACCCAAGTGAATTCTGGCAATATCATTGGGTGTATTAACAATAAAAAACAACGAAAAAGTTAATATATTTACGCCAATTAAAATAGGAATGGCATATAAAATTCTTCTGAGAATATAAATAAACATATTTTTATCGTTAACTCATATTATATTATATTATATCGCTTAAGTGGCTGATATTGTTTGTTCCTATACAACAGACAAGCAGGTAAACATGCGCCTACTATGCCAATTATAATCAGTGCCAATGGCCAAAAATGTGCTTGATTCCATTCTAACCGTTTTTTCGCTCTGAGTTCAGGGTTAATTTTGATATATTTAATATTATTATGTGACATCGCATTGGGTTTACTAGGATACAACCATTGATGGCTTAAGGCGTATGACTTAGGGTGCAATCCCCATACCCATGGTGCATCTTCTCTTGCAATGCTTAACATTTGACTGAGTATCTCTGCCCGTTCTGGACCATCAGGTAAATGACGCATTTTTTCATAGAGTTTATTATAAATAGGATTATCATAATTAGCGGGATTTTCTCCCCCAGATTTCACTTTACCATTTGGCCCATACAATAAAAACAGAAAATTTTCAGGATCGGGGTAATCGGCATTCCATCCCCAAAAAAATAATTGTGCATTGCCATTGCGCATTTTATCTTGAAAGCGATTATATTGTGTTGCTCTAATAATTAACTCAATACCTAATTTTGAAAATTGTTTTCGAATCCACTCAAATTGCGCTTTGGTATCTGGGCCACCTGTCTGCACGGCATCATAATATAAAATTAAAGGCTTACCTGTGGCTGCATCTATTCCATTAGGGTACCCTGCTTCCGCTAATAATATTTTGGCCTGGCTCAAAGGTTTTCGCTTATGCTCTGCATCATATACAATTGAATTTAACTCTAAATTATCGGGTATAGATTTTGACATGCCTGGTGGCAATAAACTATGTGCCACCACGCCCCGGCCATTTAAAAAAATGGTGATATATTCTTCAATATCCATCGCAATAGAAATAGCCTGTCTTAATTTTTTATTGGCTTCATTGTACCCCCCCACCACTGAATCTAACATATTAAAGCCCCAGTAAAATGTTGAAGGCAACACATCGGTTGTCAACTTAATATTTTTAGCCTGCATTGGTTCGGTGAGTTGTAATCCACCTGCTGTGCCATTTGTTTGAAAAGCCTGATCAAAGCTATCGCTGCTTACGCCTGAACTGTCATAATAGCCTTGTAAAAATTTATTCCAGTATGGAATATCTTCTTTTTCTGAAATAAACTCTACCCTATCTAAAAAAGGAATAGGTTTTCCCATTAATTCTTTAAATTCTTTAAATTCTTTAAATTCTTTATTTATTAAATTTTCTTGCATTGTGGGGTAAAAGCTTTTTCTAAATAAAGTATTTCGCTGCAATACCATTTGTGAATTGGGATCGTTTTTCTGAAGATAATAAGGCCCTGTTCCCACCGGAAACCAATCTAAAGTAATATCTTTTTTAACCATTGTGGCATGACTATAAAACTTAATCGCCTCCCAAGGCATTGGGGCAAAAAATGGCATCGCTAACCAATAAATAAATTGTGGGTATTCTCCATGAATGGTAATACTGTAAGTATATTTACCCGTTGCTTTTGCCCCTATCAAATTCATTTTGTTTAAATCAATATAAACAGGATGTTCTAAAGTAGCTTGGTATTGTTGATAAATTTTATCGATTTTTTTAGATAAGTCTTCTAATCCAACAATATGCTGCTGCATTAAGCCTAATATAGGCGATTTCACTAAAGGATCTGCTAAGCGCTTAATTTGATAGACAAAATCTTCTGCCACCACTTCTCTTGAGCCAGTATGCGGAAAATCACTTAAGCTTTCCAAACTCTCCACCCAACTTGGGTTTAAATCATGATAAACATATTTATTATTTTTTTGATAAAAACAAGGATGTTTTTGATAAACAATATGAGGCAAAATGTTAATTTGATATTCTGTATACCGAATCGCTTCTTTAAGTTCTGTTGGCTGAAAGTTTTGATCTAAATAAATCACTTTAGGCATTTGTTCTGCCACTAATGGCTCTAAAGTATAAGGCCTTTTTAAATAATGATATTGTAAAGGGGGTTCATAAATTTGATTTAAAATAACCCATTCATTACTAGAATAAGACACTGCTGGATCTAAATGCTTTGGACGTTCTGAAAAAGAAGTATAAAAAGTATTGGCCTTAGGATCATCCAAAGGATAGGGATCATTCCAAGGTTTATCTGAACAGCCCGCTAAACAGGCCAATACAAGTAGCAAGATGCGCCACATATTTTTTAACATCCAATATAATATATATTATGTTAGTAAGCTTATTTTTAAAACTTATTTTTAAAGCTTATTTTAAATTAAGCTATCATTCGGCTACTCTATGTCGGTTAATTAGCGATAGAATAACAATCTAATTTAGTGTAGCTAATGTATGAGCATTGAGAAGAGAAAAAGAGAGGATTAAGTACGATGAGTGGATTATTAAATGGTAAAAAAATCTTAATAACAGGCTTAATCAGCAGTAAATCTATTGCTTATGGTATTGCTGAAGCCATGAAAGCCCAAGGCGCTGAACTTGCATTTACCTATCAAACTGACAAATTTACCGATCGTGTTGCCAAAATGGCCCAAGAGTTTGGTTCAAATCTCATTTTTCAGTGCGATGTGAGTTCAGATGAACAAATCGCCCATTTGTTTGAAGCATTAAAAGCCAAATGGGGACACTTAGATGCTTTAGTCCATTCTATTGCATTCGCCCCTAGCGACCAATTAGAAGGTGATTTTGTAGATGTTATAAACCGTGAAGGTTTTGCCATCTCTCATGATGTGAGCGCTTACAGTTTTTGTGCTTTAGCTAAAGCAGCCTATCCTATGATGGAAAATCGCCAAGGCGCAATGTTAACCCTAACTTATTTAGGGGCAGAACGCGCCATTCCAAATTATAATGTCATGGGACTAGCAAAAGCCAGCCTTGAAGCCTCTGTACGCTATTTGGCCAGCAGTTTGGGTACGCGCGGTATTCGTGTCAACGGTATTTCAGCGGGGCCTATTAGAACTTTGGCTGCCTCGGGCATCAAAGACTTTAGAAAAATGTTATCGACTAATGCTAAAGTCACGCCTTTACGTAAAAATATCGACGCCATTGAAGTGGGTAATGCTGCTGCATTTTTATGTTCTAACTTAGCTTCTGGAATTACCGGTGAAATTTTGCACGTTGATGCAGGATATAGCACCATAGGCATGAGTGAATTAGTGGCATTAACTTAGCATTAATTTAGCATTAATTTAAAAAATGGGCGTTTAAATCATGTCGGATAACCTGTTTTAAACGCCTCTAGGAGCCTGATAAATAATTATTATTTATTTAAAGTAACCTGTGGCACTGGCTCTGCCTGAAAAGCAAATTGATACTCCCCTGATTGATAGAGATCGTATAATTTTTTGCCTACAAAAGCAGCTGCCAATAGTGCTATTGTATACTCATTTTTCGAAATAGTGATGCCCTGGATTGGGTCGAATTCTACGAAGCAGGTACTTGTATTTGTTGCGAAATCTTTTAAGCTAACAAGGCATATGCCCATGCCACCTGAAACTTGCTTTAAATCACTGTTTAAAATTGCTTTCATTTTTATTTACCTATTGAATTAAAATATAAAATTTAATCTAATTAACTAACTATTATTTGGATTAATGTTAGAATCAGAATAAGCAATTCTATACAGTTGGGATTCAAAATTCAATCAATTAACTATAATAAATAAATTAAAAATAAATTAAGCATAATCTAGTGTAATAGCGCTTATTATACCGAGAGCAATCAATTCAATCAGCTAGCTATGACTTAAAAGAAAAATAGTGATATTTTTCTTTTAAGGTATAGGTGGCTGATTGAATTGATTAATGTGGCTTATAGTTAAGCTTGTAAACTTGTAAACTTCTAAACTTTTAGGCTTGCCTTTCGATAACCTAAATACATAATTTCGATTATGTTTATATGTTAATTTTAACAGTGGGAGTTTATATATTATGAAATTATCAACAATTTTTATGGCGATGACTGTTGTTGCAGCGCTTTCAGGCAGCACAGCCTTTGCAGCAGATGAAATGGAACAATGTAAAGTACTTAAAGATGGCAAAAGCTTAATTAAAGAAGGTAAAGCCGATTGTGCTCAAACAGGGCATTCTGCTTGTACCGCTCAAAATAAAGCAGGCGATCTGAATGCTTTTATAAACGTACCAAAAGGACAGTGTGCAAAAATTAATGCCGGTGATTTTACAGGCGTTAGCCCAGAAATAAAAGACAAAATTGAAGGCGCCAAATAATAATAATTATCAACCTATTGGCGCAGATACTGCCAATAGGTTGAGCCTAAATTCTAATTAGGCTGGATTTTCTGGATTTTCTTTATTATTACTTATGCTTTTCTCAGTGTGGTTTTTAATATCCGCTGTTTTGAGCACATGCTCAATGAATAAATTAAATTCTACCTGACCTAAAGAACTGGCATAGCTTTTCATAAAAGCTGGATTTTGAATTTGTGCGTCATCCGTTCCATCGATAATATTCGACACTGTAACTAAAGCATAATCGCCATTAGATAATGCCGTGGTTTTAGCGCGCAATTTATTTTTTGTTTGATCTAAAGGCTTGGGCAAACTAAAGGCTGCTTGGGCAATTGCCGGATCTATCCCCATTTTTGCGCCTGGGAAATAGCGGGTTTCTTCTACTTCTTTTCGAAGTAAGGCTTTCTTTGTTTGTACAGATAATCCATGGGTTTGTGCTAATTGTACTATTGTTTTGCCTGTTTCCAAGTCATTTACCATATTTAAAGCTAGGCTTTTTGCTTGTCCTTGTGCTTCCTCGGCAGTTAAATAGGCGATAATATCATTTTTAACGGTTTCTAATGGTTTTTGAGTTGCAGGCTTATGTAAGTTTAAGCGCGCGACAATAAAACGGTTTTCGTCTATTTTGATTAATTCACTGTTATGTTTATCTTGTAACACTTCAGGACCAAAAATGGCTTTTAATACTTTAGGATTTTTAAACAAGGCTTCAGGATCGGCTTGAGAAAATAACCCTGAGTGATTAATTTTAAGCTTATATTTATCGGCGATAGGCTGTAAAGAATCTGGTTGTTCATAAGCCAAAGTAGCAATTTCATCACCTATTTGGCTAATACGTTTATCTGATTCTTCTTGAATATATTGAGCGGTTAACTCGCTACGAACTTTTTCAAAAGGCTCATGACTTTCAGGAATAGATTCTAATAGCTTAATAATATGAATCCCAAACTGTGTTCGGACCAAGCCAGATAGCTCTCCTGGTTTTTTTAAACCAAAGGCTGCTTTTTCAAACTCAGGGACCATTTCGCCTTGGCCAAAAAGGCCTAAGTTACCGCCATTTTTTCCTGATCCGGTATCGTCTGAATGGCTTTGTGCCAAAAGGGTAAAGTCTTCCCCTGCCTTAAGCTTGGTCAAAATACCTTGGGCTTTTTGTTCCGCTTTTTGGATTGCTTCTTTTTGGGCCTCTTCTGGCAAACTGATTAAGATATGGGCTGCTTTTATTTTTTGAGGCTGTGTATAATTCGCCTGATTTTTCTTGTAAAAATCGGTTAGTTCTTTTTCTGTTGGTTGTATTTCTTGATGAAAGCTTTCTGTATTCAAGACCAGATAATCAAAAGACGCTTTTTGTTCCGTCACAAAATCTTCAGCATGCGCTTTATAATAATCTTGAATGTCTTTTGTAGACAAGCTAACACCTGAGGTAAAACGTGCCGCAGGAATCACCAGATAACTCACGTCTCTTTTTTGTTCTATAAATTTAATTAAGGTTTTGGCTTCAGGTTCAAGCGAAAAATTGCTATAAACCACCCCTTTTTGGAGTTGATTCACAATGATATTTGTTCTAACTTCATTTAAAAAGTCTGATTGGGTATAGCCCATGCCTTTTAGGAAATTATTAAGCTTTTCTTGAGAAAAAGCACCATTTTCTTGAAACTCAGGAATAGTGAGCAAAATTTGCTTCAGCTGATCGTCACTGACTCGAAGGCCCATTGCTTCTGTTTTATGCTGCAAGGCTTTAACTTCAATTAAATTTTGAAGTGCAACTTGCTTTAAATAAGGCAAGTCAATATCCAGTTCAGGATTTTGAATTGCTTGCTGACGCTGTAAGCGCTCTACCAGCGTATCTAGCTCTAAGACCGTAATTTTATGGCCATCGACTTCGGCTGCAGGTTGCTTTCTTAGATTCATGCCAAAATGATCGCCTACGCCAAATAAGACGAAAGTTAGCCCAACCATCCCCAAAATAACCCAGGCAATCCATCCTTGTGCTTTTTCCCGAATATTTTGCAGCATTTATCAATTCCTCGTTAGGTCAAATCATTAGATAAAAAAAAAGGCGTGTCACCACGCCTTTTATAACTCAAATTTAAGTTTTTGAAAACTGGCGGAGCGGACGGGACTCGAACCCGCGACCCCCGGCGTGACAGGCCGGTATTCTAACCAACTGAACTACCGCTCCGATATATGGTGGGTGCTGAGGGGCTTGAACCCCCGACATTCGCCGTGTAAAGGCGACGCTCTACCAACTGAGCTAAGCACCCTGCTTTTCTTGTTGATTCTCTATATCAACTGTACTGGAGCCGTAGTTTACAGCATCTTTTAATCCTTTACCAGCCTTAAATGAAGGAATATTTGCAGCGGCAATTTGAATAGCTTCTCCTGTCTTAGGATTGCGACCAATTCTTGCGGCTCTAGGCTTTACGCCAAATGTGCCAAACCCCAATAAAGAAATAGATTGGCCTGCTTGCAGTGTTTGGATTACTGACTCTAAAAATGTGCTAAGCGCTTTACCGGCAGCGACTTTAGAGATAGACGATGCTTCTGCCATTGCATCAATTAGATCAGTTTTATTAACCGCAATTTTACTCACAAAGGTCCCCTATTATTATATTATCCATTTTTTTATTCATCAAAAATTTCCATCCAAGTAAGATGCAAGGTATCACGGGATTAATGATGACGCAAATCATCTTGAAGCTCAGTCCCATTTTCTTCTTCTGGCTTATTATCCGGCTTATTATCCGGATTATTCTCCGGCGTTAGTAAAGCCTCTGGGCGCCGCACTAAGGCTAAGTCAAGAACCTCATCTATCCATTTTACACAAGTAATATGTAAGTCTTGTTGCACATTTTCAGGAATTTCTTTTAAATCTCGACGATTTTCTTCAGGAATGACGACATTTTTAATGCCTGCCCGTCTTGCTGCTAATAGCTTCTCTTTTAGGCCGCCTATAGGTAGCACTTCGCCTCTTAGCGTAATCTCACCCGTCATGGCAACATCTGAACGCACGGGGATGCCCGTAAGAGCGGAAACCAATGCCGTCACCATGCCTATACCGGCACTGGGACCATCTTTTGGTGTGGCACCTTCTGGAACATGTACATGAATGTCTTTTTTCTCATAAAAATCTTTAGGAATGCCTAGGCTATCTGAACGGCTTCTTACCACGGTTAAGGCTGCCTGAATGGATTCTAACATTACCTCGCCAAGGGATCCTGTTCGGGTGACTTTACCTTTACCTTCTACGGCAATGGCCTCAATGGTCAGAATTTCTCCCCCCACTTCGGTCCAAGCTAAACCAGTAACTTGACCGACTCTATCGTTTTCTTCTGCTCGGCCAAAACGATATTTTTTGACGCCTAAATATTTTTCAAGCAGTTCCGGGGTAATTTCTACCCCTATTTCAGCAAGCTGTTCTGATTCTAGAGCTGATTCTAGAGCTGGCTCTAGATCTGATTCTAGATCTGAGGCTAATATTGGATCTGGCTCAAGATCTGGCTCTTCTTCAATAATTTCAATTTTAGTTATTTTGCTTGATTTAATTGCTTTGGCTACAGTAGGCTCAGCTTCTTCTTTAGATTTAGATTTAGATTTAGCTGCCTCAATATCTTTGGATAGCAATAAATCTTTCACCACTTTGCGACAAATTTTTGAAATTTCACGCTCTAAGCTACGTACCCCAGATTCGCGGGTATAATATCGAATAATATCTAATAGCGCTGCCTCAGAAATTATCATTTCATTTGGTAACAAGCCATTATTCTTACGCTGTTTTATCACTAAATATTTTTTAGCGATATTTAATTTTTCGTCTTCGGTATAACCCGCTAAACGAATCACTTCCATTCTATCGAGCAGTGGTGGTGGAATATTTAACGAGTTGGCTGTGGCCACAAACATAATATCAGACAAATCATAATCGACTTCTAAATAATGGTCATTAAAAGCCGTATTTTGTTCCGGATCGAGTACTTCTAACATAGCCGAAGCGGGATCGCCTCTAAAATCACTGCTCATTTTATCGATTTCATCAAATAAAAAAAGCGGGTTTTTAACCCCTGCTTTAGATAATTTTTGCAAAATTTTACCCGGCATAGAGCCAATATAAGTACGACGATGACCTCGAATTTCAGCTTCATCACGTACCCCACCCAATGACATTCTAACGAATATTCGCTGGGTTGCTCTGGCAATAGACTGCCCTAAAGAGGTTTTACCCACGCCAGGAGGGCCCACTAAACATAAAATAGGGCCTTTGATTTTTTTAACGCGTTTTTGAACGGCCAAATACTCTAATATTCGTTCTTTGACTTTATCTAGACCGTAATGATCTCTATCTAAAATTTCTTCTGCTTGCTTTAAATCTAAACTCACTTTAGATTTTTTCTTCCAAGGAACAGATAACATCCAATCGATATAATTTCGAGAAACTGTGGCCTCTGCAGACATTGGGGGCATCATTTTCAGCTTATTGAATTCTGCCAAAGTTTTTTGTTTGGCTTCAGCACTCATGCCTGCACTTTCGATTTTTTGACGAAGATCTTCACCTTCATTTGTCTCATGACCCAATTCTTCTTGAATGGCCTTCATTTGTTCATTCAAATAATATTCGCGCTGAGATTTTTCCATTTGTTTTTTAACATTGGTCTTGATGCGTTGTTCCATTTGCAGCAAATCAATTTCAGATGCCATGAGCGCCATCAGCTTTTCCATGCGCTGCGTTAGATCAATGGCTTCTAATACAGATTGTTTTTCTGAAATTTTTAAAGACATATGCGCTGCAATGGTATCGGCTAAGCGACCTGGATTATCTATGGCAGAAACAGAAGTAATAATTTCAGGGGGGATTTTCTTATTTAATTTTACGTATATTTCAAACTGAGCAAGAAGGGAACGAATTAAAACTGTGCTTTCTTTTTCATCTAATAAACTGGATTCAATTATCTGGGCCTGTACTAAAAAACAAGGGTCGCTTTCTAAAAATTGCGTGATTTTTCCACGCTTAATGCCTTCTACTAAGACTTTTACCGTGCCATCAGGCAGTTTTAACAATTGTAATATCGTTGCGACGGCACCCACATCGTACAAATCTTTATCTGTGGGGTCATCTTGCGTGGGCTCTTTTTGAGCAACCAGCATAATTTGCTTTTCATCGGTCTGCATCGCAGACTCGAGGCCTTTAATCGACTTTTGACGGCCTACAAACAAAGGAATAACCATATGCGGAAAAACAACCACATCTCTCAGTGGCAACACTGGAATGTTCATGGTGACAAGTTCCATCGCTATTCCTTAATAATAAAAATTAATCTCAAAAATTAATCCTAAATAAAATCTACCCTTCCCCTTCTTTTGTTTTCAGGGGTTGATCAGGGTTATCATAAATAAGCAATGGCTCTGAATCGCCTTTAATCAGACTTTCATCTATCACGACTTTACTGACCCCTTCTAAAGAAGGTAATTTATACATGGTGTCTAATAAAACATTTTCAAGGATAGAACGAAGTCCCCTGGCACCTGTTTTACGCTGCATGGCTTTTTTAGCCACCGCACGTAAAGCTTCTTTTCTAAACTCAAGTTCAACACCGTCCATCTCAAACAATTTACCATATTGTTTTGTGAGGGCATTTTTAGGTTCGACTAAAATATTTAATAAAGCGGCTTCATCGAGTTCTTCTAATACAGCTAAAACAGGTAAGCGGCCAATAAATTCTGGGATCAGGCCGTATTTAATGAGATCTTCAGGCTCGACATGCTTAAATAATTCGTTATTTGCCTTTCTATCGTCTTTGCTTTTAACATCAGCAGAAAAGCCAATGCCCGTTTTATCGGTACGATCTCGTATGATTTTTTCCAATCCCGAAAAAGCGCCCCCACAAATAAATAACATACGAGAAGTATTAACTTGTAAAAATTCTTGCTGTGGATGCTTACGGCCACCTTGTGGTGGAACGGAAGCCACTGTGCCTTCGATTAATTTTAGCAAAGCTTGTTGAACGCCTTCACCAGAGACATCTCGGGTAATAGACGGATTTTCAGATTTACGCGAAATTTTATCGATTTCGTCTATATAAATAATACCGGTTTGCGCTTTTTCAATATCATAATCGCATTTTTGGAGCAATTTTTGAATGATATTTTCAACGTCTTCGCCTACATAACCGGCTTCTGTTAAGGTTGTTGCATCGGCTATGGTAAACGGCACGTCTAATAATCTGGCTAATGTTTCGGCCAATAAAGTCTTACCTGATCCCGTTGGACCAATCAGTAAAATATTACTTTTGCCTAATTCAATGTCATCATCGATTTTAAGATTATTGCGCAAGCGCTTATAATGATTATAAACGGCTACTGCAAGAATTTTTTTTGCTTGTGCTTGGCCGACAACATATTCATCTAAGATAGCATGTATTTCTTTAGGGGTTGGTAAATGCGACTTTTGATTGATGTCGCTGCTTTCGTCTATTTCTTCACGAATAATATCGTTACACAGCTCAACACATTCATCACAAATAAAAACAGACGGACCTGCAACTAATTTACGAACTTCGTGTTGGCTTTTACCACAAAAAGAACAATATAGAAGTTTGCCCCCTTCTGATCCTTTACCGCCTGATTTAGTACTCATGCATGTACCCCACCCCTACTATAATGCCTAATGCTGCTTTATTTATAATGATCCAGTTGACTTGCCTGCAAGAATTTCTCTGCTTTTAATGACAGCGTCAATTAAGCCATATCTTACAGCCTCATCTGCGCTCATAAAATTGTCTCTATCGGTATCTTTTGCTATGGTATCGACTGGCAAACCTGTATGATGAGCAATAATTTCATTGAGCTTTTCTTTGACTCTCATCATTTCTTTGGCATGAATTTGTATATCACTGGCTTGCCCTTGGAAGCCACCTAATGGCTGATGTATCATCATCCGGGAGTTAGGTAAACTAAAACGCTTGCCTTTAGCACCTGCATTCAGCAATAACGCCCCCATGCTTGCTGCCTGACCAATACATAGCGTACTAATATCTGGCTTAATAAACTGCATGGTATCGTAAATAGACATACCTGCACTCACCGAGCCGCCAGGTGAATTAATATACAGATAAATATCTTTATCGGGATTCTCAGATTCTAGAAATAATAACTGCGCGACAATAAGATTTGCGCTGTAATCTTCCACAGGCCCTACTAAAAATATCACACGTTCTTTTAATAAACGAGAATAAATATCATAAGCTCTTTCGCCTCGAGCAGATTGCTCTACGACCATAGGAACTAAAGTTGAATTTATCATTTGGTTATCTAAACTGTTTTTCATGATTATGCTCTCAATAACATCCCGTTAATTACCCATTATCCTGTGCATGTCATCATGACATGACTGCGTCAAAGCTGACAAGAATTTCTTTTACTTTTAGTTGATTTAATAAACAACTTACTGTTTCGTTTAATAAAGCTTTGCGCTCTAATCCTGCTCGTAAATTTTTATCTGAAAGATAATATTGTAAAAACTGCTCTGAACTGGCGCCAAATTGACTAACTAACTTTTCGCCTTCAGCTCGGACGCTTTCTTGTGTTACGGTAATATGATTGACTTCAACAATTTTATTAATTAACAAGCCCAACATAACCCGTTTTTCTGCCATTTCTTGCAACTCGGCTTCTTCAGGGAAATGCACATGCTCTTGATTTTTTAAGCGTTGTTCATATTCTTTTAAAATCGTATTTTTTTCTTGGCTAAGCATAATATCAGGCAAGGTAAATTTATTATGGGCGATTAACAGCTCTAACACGCTTTCTTTAAGCTCTTCGGCTAGTGTTTCTTGAAGCTCGTCTGTTAGGCGCTCTTTTACTTTGCTTCTTAACATTGAAATCAGATCTTCGCCTTCTTTGACTTCGATGCGTATTTTATTGGCCAAATCTTCATCGCTCATGGCTTGCTGCTCTAAAACTTCATGAACTTCTAGCTTAATTTTAGTTTCTATGCCCGCATCATGACTGTCTTTCCAGTCTTGTGGGTAAGTTAAATTGAGTTCAACTTTCTCTCCTGCTGAGTGTCCCAACAAGCCTTCTACTAAACCGGGTATCATGCCTTCTGTTTTTAGAATCAGGCTCACATTTTTTTGCTCAAAGGCTTCTGGATGTTGTCCATCGAGCAATTGACGCGCAAGATCTACCTTTAATTTATCACCTGTTTGAGCGGGTCTATCGACTTTTGTCCATTCACAATACTGTAACTTCATTTTTTCAAGCATTTTATTGATATCTGTTTCACTGACTTCTGCAAGACGCTTTTCAAGCTCAACTTGCGACAAATCTGCCAATTGAATTTCTGGCATAATTTCTAACGTTGCCACAAATTCTAATTGCTCATTTTCATCTAGAATTTTTTCAATATTTGGCACGCCGGCAGGAGAAAGCCCCTCGGTGGTTAAAGCTTTAGGAAACTGATCTTTAATGACTTCTTCAATTACTTCTGCCCGTACTTGTGGGCCAAATTTTTTCAAGACGGTACTGACTGGCACTTTGCCTGGACGATAGCCTTTAAGGCTGATGCTTTTGCTGAGTTCATTGATTTTATGATTAAACTTACGATTCACGCCCGCATCCGGGATTTGAATCGTTACACGACGGCCTAATTCACTTGTTTTTTCCACAGATATTTGTACAGACATGAACATTCCTCATCATAATATGGTGCGAAAGGAGAGACTCGAACTCTCAAGGGTTGCCCCGCTGGAACCTAAATCCAGTGCGTCTACCAATTTCGCCACTTTCGCTTATTGAGCTATTTATTTGATGGGCCGTGTAGGGATCGAACCTACGACCCGCTGATTAAGAGTCAGCTGCTCTACCAACTGAGCTAACGGCCCCTATCATCTAGAATTTGGGGTGAACGATGGGGCTCGAACCCACGACAACCGGAATCACAATCCGGGACTCTACCAACTGAGCTACGTCCACCATAATTTATGGTGCGCCTGGCAGGATTCGAACCTGCTACCCTCGGCTTAGAAGGCCGATGCTCTATCCAAATGAGCTACAAGCGCGAATACAACCTAATTTGAGCCAAATTAATGGTCGGGGTAGAGGGATTCGAACCCCCGACATTCTGCTCCCAAAGCAGACGCGCTACCAGACTGCGCTATACCCCGACTAGGCGAAAACACTGTATCAGAAAATGCTTTCGTATCCAAGTTTGCAAATAATACTGTTTACAAAGCCTAGCGTCAAATTAAATTAAATTTATATTAAATTTATATTAAATTTATATTAATAGATGCAAAGCACATGAACGCATGCGAAAATGAGCCACTCTTTTTGATTTTTTAATCTATTAAACTAAATATATTACTAAGGCTTTGTTCATGACTTCAATTAAGCGCCCAATTGGCGCTATTGGCCAACTCTTAGACGGCAAAAAACTGGCCCTCGAAATCAAACAAACGCTGGCTTTAAAACTAAAAGAAAGACTGGCTCGCCATTTGCCTGCACCGGGCTTGGCCGTAATTCAAGTAGGACAAGATGCGGCCTCTCAAATTTACGTGGCCAAAAAACGGGCTTTATGCCTTGAATTGGGTTTTAACAGCCAAGCTTATGATTTGCCTTTGCATACCACTCAAAATGCCTTAATCGAGTTAATTCAAGGCTTAAATCACGATGCCTCTATTCATGGCATCTTAATTCAATTGCCTTTGCCCCCCCATATTTCTGAGCAGGTGCTAATTGAAACAATTTCGCCTTACAAAGACGTCGATGGCTTTCATCCGTTTAATATAGGCCGATTGGCACAACGTGCCCCACTCCTTAGGCCTTGTACGCCTTATGGGATAATACAACTGCTTAATTCTATTGCTTTTGATTATTATGGCGCGCATGCCGTCATCGTTGGCGCCTCTAATATTGTGGGCAGACCCATGACTTTAGAATTATTACAAGCTGGCGCTACCACGACTACATGCCATAAATTTACCCGCAATTTACAACAGCACGTGCAAGAAGCTGATTTACTGATTGTTGCCGTCGGCAAGCCCCTCTTGATTCCAGGAGAATGGATTAAACCCGGCGCCGTCGTAATTGATGTAGGCATTAACCGTCTGCCTTCTGGGCAAGTAGTCGGTGATGTGGCATTTGAATCGGCTCAAAAAAGAGCGAGTTATATAACTCCTGTGCCGGGCGGCGTAGGCCCTATGACCGTTGTGACATTAATGCAAAATACGCTTTTAGCAGCAGAACAATCTGAGTTAGTTGATTAATCATTATTATAATTATGATTGACAAGTTAATCTAATTAAATTAAATTAAATCAAATTAAGTTAGTTTATTTTGTTTTGTTTTGTTTTTATATTAAAGAGTAAATTTTATGACTATTTTAAATATTGCTATTGCCAAAGGCGACTTACAAACCGTTAGAACCTTAATTGAACTAAAAGGCTATTCGCCCAATTATATTGGCTTAACGGGCCTTAATGACACCCCACTTACGGTAGCCGCGCAGTTTGGCCAACGTAAAGTCATGGATTATTTAATTCAAAAAGGGGCCGATATCAATGCTAAAGGCTATTATTTTAACTATGGCTTAACCCCAATGGAAGCGGCGCTTCAATTTGGACACACGCAAGTCGTGGCCAATTTATTAGCAAACAACGCGGAGCTTCCTTATGGTCTGCACAAAACAGATGTAGCAAATCAGTATTTATTAAAAGCCGCCAGTACCAATGATACCTGGTCTATTGAAAAAATTCTGGGGAACACAGAAGCCAATATTAATACCCATGATAATTTCATGAAGCTCACACCTTTACATAATGCAGTCATGAACGACTGTTTTGACGCGACACACAAACTGATTTTACACGGCGCTAAAGTTAATGCCATTGATATTCATGGCTGGACACCCTTACATTATGCCGCTTCAAATAGCGACACTCAATTTGCAAAATTTTTAATTGAAAAAGGCGCCAAAATTAATGCCGAAGATAATAGCCATCGTACGCCTTTATTTTCTGCCGTTCTTTCTAATGAAGAAGACTTAATTTATCTTCTGGTTAAACATGGTGCAAAAGTAAATCATACTGATATGGACGGCCGATCGGCATTAGATCTCGCCATTATCAACGACGCACCCGAAATGATTAAATGCTTAGTGCTCAATGGCGCAAAAATTTCGGCAAATATCAATCAATCTACCCCATTGGAACAAGCCGCTGAATCTGGCAAACTTCAAGCAGTTGAAATGTTAATTGAACTGGGCTCGAGCTTATCGCACAAAAATGCACAAGGCAAAACAGCCTTAGAACTCGCTTTTAAAGCCGGTGAAATAGCCGCCGTTAATCTATTAAAATTGCATGGTGCAGAAGTGCCTTTGTATATTCAAGAAAAATTAAATGCTTTAGAGCCTATAAATATAGATCAAGTCTTAGTTGAAACAACCGATAATTTAGCTTCAGTTTCAGGCTCAATCTCAGGCTCAAATGCTTACCATGCTCAACCTATTGGTCCCATATTAGGAACTGACGTAGTAGCATTGCAAGAACATGCCTTTGGCGCTTAAAAAAGTCTAAATTGGCAGTTTTATCCCCGAGTGGATTCTATCTTCTCCCCCTTTTTTTTAAAGGGGGTCATCGCAAAGCGATGGGGGGTTTTATCCTGCAATCAATTTTATTATTGGGTATCTTGTATTAGAACCAAATCTGACTTAATCATTTGTCTAAATTCTTCTGACATCTCAGTCCATTCGATTAAATCTATTTTAAAAGGTAAATTGGACTCGTCAAAATCTTCTTGTAATTGTGCTTTTTCTAAAATGGGCATTTCTTCCAAAACACACAAATCTAAATCGGACAAAGGCTTATGTGTGCCTTTTACTCTTGATCCAAAAGCATAAAACGCATAAGAATATTTTGCCAAAATAGCTTGGATCATTTGCTGATGGCTTGGCGTAAGATAAATCATTTCAGTTGTTCTAGATTATTAATTAACTCAGACATTGCCAATGAAAATTGATCAAATATACCAATCACACTTTCAGCATTCTCTTCTTTATAAGAATGGGAAGAAATATTTCTTTTTTCTAAAAAAACAAACCATGCTTCAGGGCTCACAATTAATTTATTTAAAGCCGCCTGACGAATGGTCTCACGAGGAGAGCGGGTTTCTACCCCCTGATAATCTAATATTCTTTTTAAGGTTTTCCAAGATAGCTCAAACGAATATTCAAAAGCCTGAATTGCTCCTGCTTTATCTCTATCTGTTTTCATTTCTATTCTAAAACGCTCAAAATTAGCGCGTGCTTTTATTAAATTAGAAATGTCTATCCCTTGAATCATGCGTGTCTCGGTCATATTTTACCCCCTTCTCCAAGACGTTCCGTCTTTGGTGTCTTCTATGATAATGCCTTTAGATTCTAGATCTTTGCGAATTCTATCGGCTTCTGAGAAATTTTGTTTTAATCTGGCTTGCGCTCTGCCTATGATCATTTTTTCGATGGTTTTTTCGTCTAAAACCAGCTGATCTGATTCAGATTTTTTAAAAGATTTAAAAGATTTTAGATATTTTTCTGGCACACTAAGCAATAACCCAATGGCGCCTGAAAGTTCAAGCAACCCAATAGCCAATATCTTATTTTTAGTTAAATTCATTTCTTTGGCCAATTCAAATAACACCGCAATAGCCAATGGGGTATTAAAATCATCGTTCATGGCTTGCGTAAATTTATCATAATACGGCTGTATTACTATTTTATCGGCATCTGCCAGCTGCTTATATGACACAAAATTAGGCTGCCAAACGGCATTCAGGGCCAAATATAATCTTTCTAAGCCATTTTTAGCGTTCTCTAAGCCTTCTTGGCTATAATTAATAGGGCTTCTATAATGACTGGATAACAAGAAAAAACGAACCACTTCAGGATGATAAATTTCCAAAACCTCTCGAATGCTGAAAAAGTTTTTAAGCGATTTGGACATTTTTTGATCGTCTACTTGCACAAACCCCACATGCATCCAATAATTGACAAAGTGTTCCCCTGTTGCGCCTTCTGATTGCGCACGTTCATTTTCATGATGCGGGAAAATCAAATCGAAGCCGCCTCCATGAATATCAATGGTATTGCCCAAACAATGCGTTGCCATTGCAGAACATTCAATATGCCAACCCGGGCGACCCGGCCCCCAATGTGCCTCAAAGCTGGGCTCTCCTGCTTTGGCTTTTTTCCATAAAACAAAATCATAAGGGCTGTGTTTAGATTGCACCATTTCGACGCGTTCACCCGCTCTGAGATCTTCTAATTTTCGGTGAGATAATTCACCATAAGGGAGATATTGCTCAACCGCAAAATACACATCCCCATCTTGTCCTATATAGGCCAATTTTTTATCTAATAATACTTGAATCATGTCTAGAATATGGGGAATATGATGGGTGGCTTTAGGCTCTATGCTGGGCAAATCCATACCCAAACGCTTAAAATCTTCATGCATTAATTCAATAAATCGCTGGGTAAGTGCCTCAATAGACTCTTGATTGGCATTGGCCCTATCAATAATTTTATCGTCTATATCGGTAATATTACGCACATACGTAACCTCATATCCTAGCCAGGTTAAATATTTTACAATGGCATCAAAAGCAATGCTCACTCGCGCATGACCAATATGGCAATAATCATATACCGTGATACCACAAACATACAATTTAATTTTGCCCGGGATGATTGGCTTAAAAACTTCTTTTTTTTGGTTAATTGTATTGTAAATAAAAAACTCAGATAAGCTCACCACAGTATCTCCTATTTACTTTTTATTTTTTATTTTTATTATTTATTTAATTTTAATAATAATTTATCTTTACCCATTAATAAAAATATTTTTTCTAATTCTGGGCCAAAACACACCCCTGTCAGCAAGGCCCTTAAGGGCATAAATAAATTTTTGCCTTTAAGATTTGTTTTATGTTTGATTTCTTCAATGACTTTTTTATAATCTGCGCCGTAGTTTAAAACAGCCTGTTTCGCCGCTTCAATATAATCTTTGCTTGTTTGCGCTAAGCAAAGTTTAGCGTCTTCTTGTGTTTCATTTGTATCAAATACTATTTTTGCCCAAAATAACGCATCTTTAGGCATCACAATATTAGCCTTTATGGCTTCCACAAATAAGCCTTGCTGATGCATGGGCACCAGATTTTGAACCGAATCTTTCATCCAGTCCCACAAAGCCTCATTGGTTAATAATTGAATGGCTTCTTTTTGCCAATAATGCAATTGTACTTCGTCGTAATGCGCAGGGCTTCTGCCAATATGATTAATTTGAAAATACTGCCTTAATTCGGCTAAGCTCAATAACTTTCTATCTTGTTCGACATCATAATGATGCCCGAGCCTGGCCAAATAATTCACTAAAGCCAAACTAAAATAGCCCTGGCTACGTAAGTCTTCAATAGACTGGCTGCCATTTCGTTTAGATAAAGGCTTGCCATCGTGCCCTACAATAAGCGGCATATGGCCATATTCTGGATGCCTTAAGCCAAGTGCCTCTAAAATTAATAATTGTCTTGGGGTATTGGTTAAATGATCTTCACCCCTAAAAGCATGTGTCACGCCCATTAAGGCATCATCAATGGCATTACAAAACATAAACGAAGCAAATCCATCGCCTTTTTTAATAATAAAATCGCCAATATCATCGGCTTGAAAAATTTTGGGTCCTTGAACTAAATCTGTAAAGGTAATTTGTGTGTTTTCCCCCACTTTAAATCTAAGTGCTTCAACTAAACCTTGTTGACGCAAACTGGCCACTTGTTCTGTGCTTAAATTACGGCACTTGCCATTATATCTAGGTGGCTTACCAGAAGAGACTTGTGTTTTGCGCGATAACGTTAATTCTAATTCTGTGCAAAAACAAGGATAGGCTTTTTGCGTGTCTATCAGTTGCTGATAATACTTATCATATATTTCATTGCGTTCAGATTGATAATAAGGCCCTTCTTGCCAGAGCAAACCCATCCAAGTTAAATCTCTTAATAAAGCATCTGTATATTCTTGTTTAGAACGCTCTCTATCAGAGTCTTCTATGCGCAATAAAAATAGGCCTTGTTCTTGTTCTTGTTCTTGTTCTTTTGCCACCAAAACATTAAATAATGCGGTACGCACGTTGCCTAGATGCATTAATCCAGTGGGGCTTGGGCTAAAACGGGATTTCATGAGTCATGAACCTTAATCTTGATTAAATAAACAAATTCATTATCATACCTGAGAATAGGCTATATTTAAATTAAGCATACTCACCCGTATATTCGCCAGTATATTCGCCCGTGTATAACTTTAACTTTTTCCACAGTTTCTGGGCATCAAATTGTTAAGAGCATGTACACAGGCTGTGTATAGTCAAAAATTGCCTGATTATTTCAAGATATTCATATTTGTTCATTTTTTGAACAATTTTATTTTTATCTTTATTTTTCTTTCTATTTTTATTTCTAAGCCACTCACCCAACCTATGCTGATTTTTAAAATAAATTCACCCAAATCCGTGTATAATGGCAGCCTTAAATAAAATATGAGGTGAATGCACATGATTATTATTCATACTAATTTTGGAAAAATTAGCCTTGAGCTAACTGCCGATAAAACCCCTAACACCGTCGAAAATTTTTTAAATTATGTCAACGACGGTTATTTTGAAAATACCCTATTTCACCGGGTTATTCCTGGCTTTATGATTCAAGGCGGTGGTTTTACAGAAGGCCTAGTAGATAAAGACGGTGGCTATGAAGCCATTAAAAATGAAGCTGCCACTGGCTTAACCAATCGCAGAGGCACCATTGCCATGGCGCGTACCAGCGATCCCCACTCGGCCACTTCTCAGTTTTTTATTAATTTAAGCGATAATTTATTTTTAGATTATAAAGCCGCCAATGCCCAAGGTTATGGCTATTGTGTCTTCGGTTTTGTAACAGAAGGCATGGACATTGTGGATAAAATTGCACAAGTCAAAACCGGCTCCAAACAAGGTCACGGTGATGTGCCTTTAAACGATGTGATCATTGAAAAAGTAGAGTTAATCAAAACAGAAGAATAAAAACAATCATGTTTTTAACTTCTGCTGATTTGAGCTATTTTATATCAGACGTGCATTTAAGCGATGCACGTCCGGATATTACCGCTCGCTTCAACGCTTTTTTTGAGTTACTTTTTGCAGCCCCCAAACAGCCTAGGCATGTTTTTATTTTAGGCGATTTATTTAATGTCTGGCTAGGGGATGATGTAGACAGCCCCTTAATTCAAGAAATCATGGCCTTATTTCAACGCTGCCAAAACGCTGATATTACCCTTTATTTTATGCCAGGTAACCGAGATTATTTACTGGGGCAACAATTTAGTCAAAAAGCCCAGGTGATTTTATTACCCGATCCTATCTTAGTGAATCTAGCCGGACAGGCGATTTTGCTGACGCACGGGGATCAATTTATGACTTTAGATAAAAAGTATATAAGCTATCGTCGTTTGGCTCAGCATGATTTTATTAAACAGTATTTTCCTAAATTGCCCTTGTGGTTTAGACAAAAATTTGCTGCCTTTTTAAGAAATAGCAGCAAGCAACAAAATCATCATAAGCCTCGTTATATCATGGACGTAGATACCCTCACGGTAGAAAAATGGCTCACCCAATATCAAGTGCCGAATATGATTCACGGTCACATTCATCGAATGGGGTGCCACGCTCACCCTAATGTTTGTCCTGAAGCCAAAAGATATGTCTTAGGCGATTGGTATACTCAAGGAAATTATATTACGGTAGATGCTGAACAAGGTATTGTTTTACATCAATTTTGATTTTTTTTAAATATTTTCTAAAAATAACATGTCTTTTTCGGTAAAACCCACTTTGAGTCGTGTTGCTCTGGCAAAGGGTTTTTTGATCATTTTAAGGGCAAATTCTAATACCAATGCTTGAAAAACAGCCTCCGGATCTAATTGTCGGCTATGACAGACATAATTAAACCATTTGTTGCCTATTTTGACATGGCCTTCTTCATCGTGCAAAATAATATTCATGGCCGCAACGATTTCGGTTTCCCCTAATAGCGCTAATTTATCTCGAATACCTGGGGCAACATCTAATCCTCTTGCTTCCATAATACGCGGAACCAGGGCCATGCGATTGAGCACATCGTGTTTTGTTTTTTCGGCCAATTCCCATAAGCTATTATGCGCCAAAAATTCGCCATAATAATGGCCTCTGTTTTTTAAAATTTGGGCCAACAAGCTAAAATGATAGGCTTCTTCTTTGGCCACTTGTAGCCAATCTGAATAATAATCTCGAGGCATAGTTCTAAAGCGATAGCACGCATCTAAAGCCAAATTAATGGCATTAAACTCGATATGGGCCAAAGCATGTACTAAAGCCGTTACCCCTATAGGGGTGCCTAATTTACGCTGGGGCACCAACCTTGGGGAAATTAATTCTGGTTTTTCTGGTCTGCCTGCATGAATGGCATAATCTTCAGGATTTAAATCTAGCTCTAGATTTAAATCTAGAGCTAGATCTAGCTTTAAATTATTGACGCGCTCTAATTTTTTATCTAAATCCGACTCAAATAAAGCTTCTGCGATTTTATCAAAAAAACCCATTTTAATTTTCAGCTTTAAGATGCCTGTTGGCAACCGCCTCTAAATACACAGTCTCATCCCCGGTGATATATTCGCCATTAAATACCGAAGCATCATAATGGGTGATATCTGGATTGCCTTCTTGCGCTGCATTCAATAAATCTTCTAAATCTAAGTAAATTAAATCATCAGCGCCAATATATTCGGCAATTTTATCCACGGGGCCTTTATTCGCAATTAAATCGGCTTTATTGGGCATGTCAATGCCATAAATATTAGGGTATTTTACGGGCGCAGAAGTTGAGGCAAAATACACTTTATTGGCCCCTACTTCTTTTACCATTTTGATGATTTCTTTGCTGGTCGTGCCGCGAACAATGGAATCATCGACCAGTAAAATATTTTTGCCTTTAAATTCGAGTTCCATTGGGTTTAATTTTTGACGAACCGATTTTTTACGAAATTGTTGCCCGGGCATGATAAATGTTCGGCCAATATAGCGATTTTTAACAAAGCCTTCTCTGAATTTGACTTTGATGGCCGCCGCTAATTCTAAGGCTGAGCTTCTAGACGTTTCAGGAATAGGAATAACCACGTCGATTTGATGATTGGGCCATTGGCTTAATATTTTTTTGCCCAATCGTTTGCCTATATTTAACCTAAGCTTATAAACCGATATTTTATCCATAATAGAATCGGGGCGCGCAAAATACACATACTCAAATAAACACGGCGTATGTTTGGCCTTCACGATAATTTGATGATGTGAAAACTGCCCATCGAGTGAAATAAATATCGCCTCCCCGGCCTGAACATCTCTCACAATACTAAACCCTAAAGAAGTCAGCGCCACGCTTTCAGAGGCCACCATCCATTCCCCGGTTTCGACTTTCTGGCCAATAATCAGCGGCCGAATCCCATTGGGATCTCTAAAAGCCACCAAGCCATACCCTGCTATCATCGCTACCACGGCATAGGCACCACGACAACGTTGATACACGCCAGAAACTGCGGTAAAAAAATCTTGTGCTTTGGGATCGCGTTTTTTTAATTTTTGTAATTCATGGGCAAAAATATTCAAAATAATTTCAGAATCTGAATCGGTGTTTAAATGCCGTAAATCTTCTACGCATAATTCAGTTTTTAACGCTTCTGCATTCGTTAAGTTGCCATTGTGCACCAAAGCTATACCATAAGGGGAATTCACAAATAAAGGCTGCGCTTCATTTTCTGAGTAACTGCCCTGAGTAGGATAACGCACATGGCCTATGCCCATATTGCCTTTAAGCCTTAGCATATGCCTTGTATCGAATACATCTCGAACTAAGCCTAAGGCTTTTCTAAGATACATTCGCCCTTTGTCATCTGTCATGATGCCGGCAGCATCTTGGCCTCGATGTTGTAAAGCCGTTAAGCTGTCGTATAAGATTTGATTAACTAGGCTTTTCGAGACAATACCTACTACACCACACATGATGAGATTTCCTACCTGATTTTTAAATGCTAATTTTTGGCTGTTTTGGGTTTTTGATGATAAGGCCCACTCAGCGCTTCGGGCACATACGATTTTAACACATGAGCAGAAAATTCGAGTGGTTTTATTAAAGCAGATTGTTGCCACCAAAGTGCTTTAGGCAATTCTGTGAGGCTACCTAATAAGATTAACAAACTTAAAAATAACCCTGCTTTAAAAAAGCCAAATACCATGCCTAATGCCCTATCGGCTAAACTAAAAGGCGTTTTACGTACTATGCTGGTAATCAGAAAATTGAAAATTGCCCCCAAAAATACAGTGGGCACAAAAATAACCAAAAAAGCCACGGCCACGCGCACTAACTCTATTTTGGTAAAAGTCATGATAGGCGATAAATCTGCGCAATAAATAATGGCAAGCCAAATGCCCAGTGTCCAGCTTAAAAGAGAAATCAGCTCTTTTACAAAACCTCTGATAAAGCTTAAGCCTACAGACAAGGCAATGATGCTGCTAATAATTAAATCGGCTTTTAGGGCCCCTGACATAGCCATATTTACTCTAGCACCATATTTGGATGATAGATTTTAAGTTCAGTGGCTATTTTGTCTTTTTTCAGTTGCTGCATGATATTCATTGCGGCTTGTTTTTGTAACTTAGGACCCACTAATACCCAATATTGCGTTAAGGCAGATTCAGGCTCAAAATTAGCCTCAGTTTTTAGATAAGCCGGTAAATTTTTAGCCTGTAGCTTTTTTACCCATGCTTCCGCTTCTTGAAGGGTATCATAAGCACCTACGCTCACCACCCACATGTTATCTTTGCCTTCTTGAGCCTGAGCCTGAGCCTGAAACTGAGGCTGAGGCTGAGTGGGAGGCGACAATGGAGGTTGCTCGGGCCAAACAGGAGAAGCCGGTATGTCGCTTGTGGCTTCCCCTAATCGTATCTGGCCATTTAATAATACATACGGAATAAATATGCCCACTAAAGAAAGCATGATCGCCGCGCCAAATAAAATTTCTTTGGTTTTTCGTTCCATTTAAGCTACCCCTCCTACTACTACACCTTGTTGCTGAATAAAAGCCAATGCTGCATGAGCCGCTTCAAAAGATCCAAATACCAAGACCCTATCACTTGAATTTGCTTGATGATAGGCCTGAATTAAAGCCTGTTCAAAATGCTCAAATACTGAACACTGCCTTACTTTACCTACTAAATAATTTGTGACTACGCTATCTAGCACTTGCTTTAAGGCCGAACGTGGATGATTTAATGGACCCACATACCAGTGACTTGCTTGTTGCTGCTCAGTCGACTGATGAGTTAAGGCTTCTAAAATAATTTGATCTAGATCTTTATCAGCAAAACTGCACCAAATAATATGCGTGATGCTATCTTGAGCACAAGGCAATTGATTCAAATTTTTAAATAACCAGCTTACCGCATGGCTATTATGCGCCACGTCTATAATCCATTTTACTTGATTTAAAATTAACCCTTGAAATCGGCCCTTAAATAAATAGCCTAAATTTTGCTCATGATCAGAAAAATTATGCAAGAGCCTTTGAATTTTTTCTGGGCTAAGATCAGGCAATTTGGGTTCAAGTAACTTTAAGGCTTGTATGGCCAATTGCACACTTTCTGGAAAAAGCTGGCTTAAGCCGCTTTTGGCTAATACCTCATCTTTAAAATCTATGCCTCTTAGATATACTTTGGCTTGCTTACTTTGCGCTATGTTTAAAATAGCCTGAATATTGGCCCCTTCGCCTAAAATAACGGGCTTATTTTCACGAATAATACCGGCTTTTTCTGTGGCAATTTTTTCTAAAGTATTGCCTAAATACGCGACATGATCCCATCCAATATTGGTAATAATGCTGATATCGGGATCTATAATATTTACCGCATCTAATCTGCCGCCTAAACCAATTTCTAAAATTAAGACATCGAGTGGCTCTGCCTTAAAAATAAGCAATGCCGCCAAAGTAATAAATTCAAAATAAGTCAAACTCTGATTTAAGTTGACTCGTGCTTGCTCAACCAACACAAAAGCCTGCATTAAGGCTGCATCAGAAACCGGCTCTAAATTTAAGGCGATGCGTTCAGAAAAATGCATTAAATGTGGCGAAGTATAAGCGCCTACGGTATAGCCCAATTGCTTTAATAAATACGCTAAGGTTTTAAGCGTTGTGCCTTTACCGTTGGTCCCAGCAACTGTGACTATCAGGGGGGTTTTTGTTGCGCTTGAACTTGAACTTATTAAGCCAAGTGCCTTTGCAACGGCTTGTACACGAGCCAAGCCCATATCGATAGAAACAGGATGTATAGACTCAATATAGGCTAGCCAACTATCGAGGCAGTGCATCGGGTATACTCAGATCTAGATCTGAATCTAGATCTAAATCTAGATCAATATTTTGATGCGTGAACTTAGCGATTAGGCTTGAAACAGTGGATCTGATTTGACGCCTGTCTGCTATCATATCAATGGCGCCATGATCTAATAAAAACTCACTGCGCTGAAAGCCTTCTGGCAAAGTTTGACGTACGGTTTGTTCTATGACTCTTGGCCCAGCAAAACCAATTAAGGCATTGGGTTCAGCAATAATCACATCGCCCAACATGGCCAAACTGGCTGACACACCGCCCATACAGGGATCGACCAATACGCTAATATAAGGCAAGGCTGCTTGACCCAATTTTTGTAAAGCCGCACTGGTTTTAGACATTTGCATGAGCGAGACCAAAGATTCTTGCATACGTGCGCCACCACTAGAAGCAAAACACACGAAGGCACATTTTTGCTTAATAGCCGTTTCCACCGCTAAAACAAAACGCTTACCCACGATGGCCCCCATAGAGCCCCCAATAAAACTAAATTCAAAGGCACATGCCACAACAGGCATGCCATATAAGCGGCCCTGCATGGCGACCAAGGCATCTTTTTCGCCAGTGGCTCTTTGCGCTGCAATTAACCTGTCTTTGTATTTTTTGGTGTCTTTAAATTTTAAACTGTCGCGAGGGAAAAATTCTGCGCCCAGCTCTTGTGGATAATGCAAAGGCCCCGCATCTAAAAAAGCCATTAAACGCGCACGTGCGCTTATTCGCATATGATGTTGGCATTTAGGGCAAACTTCGAGATTTTTTTCTAATTCGGCTTTAAATAAAACCGCCTGGCAAGCGGTGCACTTACTCCAAAGGCCTTCTGGTATAGACGATTTTTTTTTGTCGTGGCTTACCCGAATAGGGGAAGGCAGTAATTTTTGAAACCAACTCATTATTACCTAACTCATCAAATAAATTATAAAATATAAAAAAGCTATTTTACCCTGATTTATACTGATTTAGCTATCTTTGCTTATTAAATAAGCCTCAAATTCAGCTGGGTAACATACTTTTGTTAAATATAAGCCATTTGGCTTTTCTGTGGCACAGGCAGCTCTTCTGTCTTTTGCGGCTAAAATATCTGCCACCCATTGATACGCGCGCTCAGCAGGAATATTGGCCTTTCCTGTCCCTAAGTTAATTAACACCCCTGCAATATTTCTGACCATATGATGCAAAAAAGCATTGGCCTCCAGACTGATTATCACCTGTTCTTGCTGCCTTTCTACCCGAATAAAATTTAAAGTTCGAACTGGGCTGATTGCCTGACATTCGCTTGCTCTAAAACTGGTAAAATCGTGTGTTCCCACTAAGGCTTGGGCAGCTTCATGCATAATAGCTTCATTTAATGGCCTACATACCCAAGTAAGATAATCTCGGTATAAACTGGGGCGAATACGATGATTTAAAATTTTATACACATATTGCCGTGCCACGGCTGAACGCCTGGCATCAAAATGACTGGGCATTTTTGTTACCCCAAGCACCCGAATGCCTTTGGGTAAGTACTGATTGGTGCCCATTATCCAGGCTTTGGGTTCACGAATTAAGTCTATAGGGGTGTCGAAATGAACAATTTGATGGGTGGCGTGTACGCCTGCATCTGTACGACCAGCGCAAAAAGCCAAAATAGGCGTGTAAGCCACCTTGCTTAAAGCCTGCTCTAGAGCAGCTTGTATCGTAGGAACACCTTCTTGTTTTTGCCAACCTCTAAAGCCTTTTCCATCATATTCTAAGGCTATGGCGTATCGTTGTTTCATGTTGGTAGTTTATCACAGTAACTTTGAAAAACATCCCCCCGTCCCTTTTCGCTGCGCTCAAGGACCGACCCCCTGTCCAAGGGGGTTTAAAAAACCTTTATTTTTCCAGGTTTTTCTCTTTTAGCCCCCTTTGATAGGGGCCGGCTTGAAAAACATCCCCCCGTCCCTTTTCGCTGCGCTCAAGGGCCGACCCCCTGTCCAAGCTACCCGATGCACGTATCTTTTTTCAGAATTTCCCATGCTTCAAAAATAGTATTAAATCTTTTTAAACCCTTAAACATAGTAATTGGTCCAGGTGGGTGAGAGGCACCAGGGTACCAACTCCCTAGTCGAGCAATAATCCATGCAGC
>CANJMM010000021.1 GCA_947475765.1 Legionellales bacterium
CATATTCCTACGCGTTACTCACCCGTCCGCCACTCGTCAGCATCTAGCAAGCTAGACCTGTTACCGTTCGACTTGCATGTGTTAAGCATGCCGCCAGCGTTCAATCTGAGCCAGAATCAAACTCTTCAATTAATTTTGTATCAATTAAATCGCTTGTCTAACCCTTACGAATCACCCACACAAATTTCTAGACAATTAGTTTTTTAAAGAGCATCAAAATATCCAAAACAGGTGCACATTGTATCGAGATTAGAATTTCTGTCAACGCTATTTTTCATATTATTTTAAAATAGTTTTTCAACTCATAAAGTCATTTAAATCAGTTTTTTAGGCTAAAATAGGATTATTTCTGTAATTACCAGGCTTATTGATAATTTTACTTTCTGCTGAAAGATAAAGAAAAGAAGCATCCCAGTTCAGCTTGAATGGATCATGGGCGTATTAAGATTAAAGATAAATCTGCTACAGGGGGGAATTGAGCAGGAAAGGCTACAACTCTCTGATGAGTCGGGTATGTGGCTTGATTAATTTAGGAAGGCTTTTTGTCTTTTTTCTTAAACAAATCGCCGACAATAAATAATAGCGGCGGTATTGTTGTCAAAAAGGCAGCATAAATACAGTCCGCCTTTTCGAGGCCAACCATATCCCCTAAAACATATCCAAGCACTAAACTTAAGCCCAGTTGCTGTAAGTTATTCATTATTTTATCACCTGACTAAAAGCTTTGATTCCACTGTATTTTTAAAATTTTAGACCTTTTTTCTATTTTTTATTTTCTATTTTCCATCTTGATACCTTTTTTTATGCACTATTGATGATTTTAGCAAATTTACGCTTACCGACTTGCATCACGGTATTGTTTATAATTTGATGATTTTTATCCGTCATTTTTTCGCCGTTTAACTTTACTGCGCCTTGCTCTATCATCCTTAAGGCTTCAGAGCTTGATTTCACCAATTCACACATGACCATGGCTTTCCATATGACGGTCCCTGTAGGCACCTTAAATTCTTGTATGTCAACTGGTATTTGATGCTTTTGAAACTGATTCATAAAATCTTGATGTGCTTGTTCTGCTGCTGCCTTATCATGAAAGCGCTCAATAATTTCTTTGGCTAAATCAATTTTGATGTCTCTCGGGTTTTTACCCTCTAGAGCCTCTTGCTTTAATGTCTGAATGCTTATGATTGATTTAAAGCTTAGCAACTCATAATAACGCCACATAAGCTCATCTGATATAGACATGATTTTGCCAAACATCGCCTGTGCTGATTCGGCAATGCCAATATAATTGCCTAAAGATTTAGACATTTTTTGAACGCCATCTAGGCCTTCTAACAAAGGCATGGTGATAACCACTTGAGGTACTTGGCCATTGTGCTTTTGTAATTCTCTGCCCACTAATAAATTAAATTTTTGATCGCGGCCGCCGAGCTCAATATCTGCTTTTAAGACAACCGAATCTTGGCCTTGTAATAACGGGTAGATAAATTCATGTAGGGCAATGGGCTGATTTCCCTCAAAACGTTTTTTAAAGTCATCTCGCTCAATCATCCTGGCCACTGTGTAACTGCCTGCCAGTTTTATCAGATCTTGAGCAGACATTTTACCTAGCCATTCGCTGTTAAACACCACGCGTGTTTTATCCGGATCGAGTATTTTAAAAATTTGATCTTTATAGGTTTTGGCGTTTTCAAGCACATCTTGCTCGGATAAAGGCTGACGCGTTATATTTTTACCGGTGGGATCGCCAATACGGCCTGTAAAATCACCAATGAGAAACACCACCTCATGACCTAAATCTTGGAATTGCTTAAGTTTGTTAATCAACACCGTATGGCCTAAATGTAAATCTGGCGCAGTTGGATCAAAGCCAGCTTTAACCACTAACTTTTTTCCCGTGCTTATTTTTTCTATTAATTCGCACTCTATCAAAATCTCATCGGTGCCGCGCTTGAGCTCAGCAAGCTGCTCATCTATTGTCATGATATTGACCCTTTATTTACGCTTTATTTCATCTTTAAATTAAAGAAAATGAACTGATTTTACATCATGCACTTAGGCCATGATTTAGGCAATAATCTAGACAAAAATTTAGTTGGCTTTCTAGTTATTAACTTGCATAATTTGTTAAGCTGACCCATTATCATATAATACCTTTTAAAAAAAATGCACTCAAAATGAAACGAATTTTGCCCAAACATACCGATCATCCTGATATCAGCCAAAGCCTTATCCTAGCGCTTAAGCTTCAGTATGCTCTTTATTTTCAAGGAACTGGACGCGAGTTTATTGGGCTTTTATTTCTGATCCTAATGGGATTTTTGATTGTTTATAAGTTTTTTAACCAACCTACATTCATTCCGGCTGTTCTACCAGAAATCACTTCTAGTCCAGATGAAGCGACTGAACAAGAAAGCCCCTATATAATTAACCCCTTATCTCATACTGGATGGCAACCCTATCTTGTTGCGACTGGAGAAACCTTAAGCCAAATATTTCAAAAAGCAGGATTATCTTCAGAAACTTGGCAAGAAATGAGACAATTAGACCAGCAGACTCAACGATATATTTCTCAAATATCTCCCGGACAAATAATTAACATAGACAGTAAAAACGGACAACTCATTGCCTTAACCCAATCACTCGACCCTATTCGTACGCTTTATATTATACGAAAACAAGATGGCACCCTTTCAAACTTTATCCATGAAAAAGAAGTAGAAAAGCGGATGACTTTTAACAGTGCCAACATAGAAGATTCACTTTTTTTAGCGGGTAAACGTGCCAATATAGACGACGGTATTTTAAAACAATTGGCTGATATTTTTGGTTGCATTATTGACTTTGCGCATGATATTCAGCCTAATGATCATTTTAAAGTGCTTTATGAAGAACACTTTGTTGGTGACCAAAAAATCAACAATGGAAATATATTAGCCATTGAATTTCATAATAATGGAAAAATGCATCAAGCCATTCGATATGAAGATCCTGATGGCAAAGTAGGCTATTATGCCCCAAATGGTATGAGCTTAAAACGCGCTTTTTTACGAACACCTGTTAATTTCTCAAGAATTAGCTCTTATTTTAATAGCCAACGTCACCACCCGATTTTACATACCCTACGGGCCCATAACGGTGTTGATTATGTTGCCCCAAGGGGTACCCCAGTAAAAGCCGTTGCTGAGGGAACCATTTCTTATCAAGGTAGAAAAGGGGGCTATGGTAAAACCCTTATTTTAGAACATGGCCATAAACGCAGCACGCTATATGCACATCTTTCTGGATTTGCCAAAAATATACGTCCTGGTCAAAAAATAGGACAAGGTCAAATTATTGGATATGTCGGATCGACTGGATTGGCCACCGGTGCCCATTTACATTTTGAGTTTAGAGTGGATGGGCAACATCGAAATCCTTTAACCATTTCTTTACCCCACTCCGACCCTATTCCCATGCCACAACGCCCCTTATTTTTGGCCCAAGCCTCTGAATTAATGGGTTTATTAGAGTATCATGAAAAAATAATGATGGCTTCTAATGAGCATTAATCAATCAAAAAATTAAGCGACATTATCTTAAAGACTTGTCATTTGAGGGCTTACAGGCTATTCTTACCAGTAAGAATGATAGGAGTAGTGTAATGACAATATCCATGCCTGATATTTCAACAACAAAAATGACCTCTAGAGGCCAAGTCGTGATTCCTGAAGAAATTCGAGAATCTATGCATTTAGAATCCGGGGTTAAATTTATTGTGATGGCAACCGGTGATTCAATTATATTTAAAAAAATCACTCCAATACCTGAAAAAGACATAAAAAACTTACTTAAGCTTTCTCGAGCCATGGCGAAAAAATACCAATTTGATGAAAATAATATTGCTGAGGTTATCTCCAAAGCAAGAAAATCAAAAAAAACAACCAAAAAAATCGATTGATTTTAAATTAAGAATTTATTTACTTATGAAAATTGTTCTTGACGCCAATGTCGTTTTTTCCGGCATTTTTTTTAAAGGTACTCCAGGGAAAATCTTAGAAAATGTTTTTTCTGGAAAATATCAAATTGTTCTATCTAAAGAAATAGTTAGCGAGTACAGAAATGTTATTGAGCGCTATTGTAAAAAGAAGAAAGTTCCAGATTTTTCCGTACCGTTAGAAATTATTGATTTATTAATAGCCGATTCAATCTTCATTGATGCAAGTATCGTCATATCTCCAAAGTGCGCCGATCCTGATGACATCAAATTTTTGCAAGTTGCCATGGCTTCTAAAGCAAAATATTTAATTTCTGGCGACAAACATTTGTTAGATGTGGGTGAATATCCTGGAGGGGTAGTGTTAAGACCTCAAGATTTTAATACATTATAAAACATTTATTTTAAATTTATAAAAAATAAGCGCCGAGTATTAAATACGATGACAGCATATTACATTGGCCTAATGTCAGGCACGAGTGTCGACAGCATAGATGGCGCATTAATCAGCTTTAATGGCACTGGCACCATTACAGTTCATGCCACACATTCTATCGATATGCCCAAAAATATTCGAGCTGATCTGTTACACCTAACCACCACGCCCACTTTGTCACTAGAAAAACTGGGCTTATTAGATAATGCTTTAGGCAACTTATTTGCCGACTGTGCACTGCATATCATACAGCACACGAGCGTGCCTAAAAATCAAATCAAAGCCATCGGATCCCATGGTCAAAATATTTTCCATAACCCCAATATTCATTATACTTTGCAAATCGCCAATCCTAATATTATTGCTCAAAAAACGGGCCTGCCGACCATTCATGATTTTAGACGAGGTGATATGGCTCAAGGGGGACAAGGCGCCCCACTTGCCCCTTTATTTCACCACGCTGTATTTTATTCCCCTAATAAAAATCGGGTGATCTTAAATTTAGGAGGCATTGCCAATATTAGTGTGCTAAAACCAGGCTTGGCTTACCCACTCTGTGGCTTTGATACGGGCCCAGCCAATAGTTTAGTCGATGCCCTTTGCTTAAAATATTTTGACCAGCCTTATGATCACAACGGCTCACTTTCTGCCACAGGAAAAATCCAAGAAAATTTACTACAAACATTACTCAAAGACGCTTATTTTGATAAAAAACCCCCAAAAAGTACGGGCAAAGAGTATTTTAATTTAAATTGGTTAGATTCGCATTTAAATAACCCTTATTCACCAGAAGATTTATTAGCCACCCTAACCGAACTCACTGCCAAAACAATATCCGACCAAATTAACCTGATTAAAAACCAGCATTTTGAAAAAAAATTTAAGACAGAAGTCGTTTGCTGTGGTGGCGGTGTTTATAATGCTTATTTGCTTTCTCGTCTGCATTATTATTTAAATACGATAGATAGCAATATAGGCTTATTGAATACTGAAAATTTAGGCTTAGATCCCAAATGGGTAGAAGCCGCTTTATTTGCTTGGCTTGCAAAAATGCGCCTAGAAGAAAAAAAATTAGACTTAAAAAGCACCACCGGCAGCAATGGGCCTGTGGTGCTGGGGGCAATCTATTGCCCCTAATTTATGAAGCAATAGCGGGTGAAAGTTCTGCAGGTTTAAAAAATACATTATCTATTACAGGACAAATAACATCACCAACAAAGTCGCGGATCGCAAATTGTACAGCTGCCATAGTGTAAGCAAAAGCACCCCCTATTAGGACTCCCCCACATCCTGCTAAAAGCGTACTACCTCCAGTCATCAATGCAAGCTCTACAAGCTTATATCCACAATAGGCTCCTCCATACATTGCAGAAAACCGAGTAACCACTCGATACTCAGCAGCACCAGTACATCCACCCGATACAGTTAAAACTTGTTCTGTTGTCATTAACTTCATGATACATCTCGCTTATTAATATTGAATACAAGTCAACTTTAAAAAAATTCGTCTATTTGTCTATATGTCTATATGAGAAATAGATTAGTTAGAAGGCTTAAATATAGCGTCTATTAATCTAAAAGGCGCATTTGGATGTGTTGCTACGCTGTATGCCAGCGCGCCAACGGCATAACCCGCCACAGCACCCCAAATAACCCCCCAAGTACTCACCAACAAGCCACTCACCACAAGAGAAGCAAGCGATCTATTCTCACCACTTAAGGCCGTCATGAGGCTAAAAGCGCCAAGCAGTACTGCGCCAGATAGGCCCGCTGATTTTGTCACGCTTTCATAGACGGTGCTTCGGCTTCCAGCAGAGATACAGGTTATTTCTTCAGCTCTGATTAATCGCATTGCACTCACCCTACTCTGTTCATATTTAATTAATAATAGAATAAGATGCTTGCACTGCGATGGGTAAAAAAAATTATAAAGCAGGCTTAAGCAGACTATCGGTTGTTTTATGAACGGCTCTATCTACCCAATAGCTGGCTGCACCAAAGGCATAGCCTATTTCTGAGCCAATGTAATGCCCAGCCAGTGCAGAAACCACTTGAAGCGCCATATTATTCGCAAGATTCCATCCTATTATCATGCCAGATAGACTCCCGACAAATTGATATAATTCTGCACTCGCCTCATATTTATCGACGGCCTTTTGACATCCGCCTGATACGATTAAAGCTTGATGTGAGGTGATGATTTTCATAATTGACTCTACTGACTTATTTCTACTTAAATGCTACTGTAAAGTAAACTGGACTTAAAAATCTGTCAATAGACTATCTAAAATTAAATAGAAAAAGAAGAACCACAGCCACAGGTTGTTTGTGCATTTGGATTTTTAATGGTGAAATGTGCACCTTGTAGTGATTCTAAAAAATCGACCTCGGCACCTTGTAAATAATGAATGCTCAACGGATCCACGACATAAGTAATGCATTTAGGGCTGTTTTCTATCAGAATTTCTTTGGTAAAAACCAAATCGTCTTCTTCTGTTTCACGAATAAAGCTAAAGCCATATTGGAAACCAGAACAACCTCCCCCGGTGATATATACGCGTAATTTAAGCGTTTCATCTTGCTCTTCTTCAATAAGAGACCAAACACGATGCGCTGCCTGTTCTGTTAAGCCCATGCTCATGCCAGACATATGAATCTCCCACACGAATATTAATTAAGTAATGCAGATTATACCATAAAGCAGCTTACTGACCGTAAAAACAAAACTTAATCTATCTTTAAGTTTAACTAAAAGCAAAAAAAGAGGAAGATATGCGACTAACTTTTTTAGGTGCTGCTGGCACCGTCACAGGATCCAAATATTTACTGAGTCATAACGCTAAAAACTTATTAATAGACTGTGGTTTATTCCAAGGCTTAAAAGCCTTAAGGTTAAAAAATTGGGTTCCTTTACCTATTTCTGCCCAAAAAATCGATGCAGTGGTGCTGACTCATGCGCATATTGATCATACAGGTTATTTACCTTTACTCGGCAAAAATGGCTTTACTGGCCCTATTTATTGTACCAAAGGCACCTATGCGCTATGCCAAATTTTATTACCCGACAGTGCTTTTTTACAAGAAGAAGCGGCCAGAAATGCCAATCAATATCGCTACTCAAAACATCATCCTGCTAAGCCTTTGTATACCAGAGAAGATGCTGATGTCATTTTAAAACAATTTGTTCCAGTCGATTTTGATAAACTTTATGAAATAATAGGTTTGTTTCGTGTCACCTGGTTTCATGCTGGGCATATTATTGGCGCATCACATCTCAAAATAGAAGTCGAACAGACTTCTATTGTCTTTTCTGGTGATATTGGCCGATTAAACGATCCCGTGATGCGCCCACCAGCAGGAGTCAAAAATGCCGATTACTTAGTTTTGGAGTCAACTTATGGCAATAGAACCCATCCTGATGTATCCCCTGAAAGCAGTTTAGCCCCTATTATTCAATCAACATATCAAAGACAGGGGACCCTTATCATTCCTGCTTTTGCTGTAGGCAGAGCCCAAATCATGCTTTATCATTTGTACCAACTTAAAAAACAAAAAAAAATTCCCTCTATGCCCATTTATTTAGATTCTCCTATGGCTATTAATGCCACTCAAATTATGCAAAATTTTTCTACTGAAATTAAACTCCCCCCTGATTTATGTCAAAAAGTGTGTGAAATGGCAAATTATGTACGAACTCAAGAAGAATCTAAAAAGTTAGATTTGTTAACAGGGCCTAAAATTATTATTTCTGCCAGTGGTATGGCAACCGGCGGCAGAGTGTTACACCATATTCAACGTTTTGCGCCTTACCCTGAAAATACCATTTTATTTACCGGTTATCAGGCTATAGGGACAAGGGGGGCTGACATGCTTGCTGGAAAAAAACAAATTAAAATGCTAGGCAGCTATATTTCTATTAAAGCAGAAATTGCTTATTTACCTAATCTTTCTGCCCATGCCGATAAACTTGAAATCTTAACTTGGTTAAAAATTTTTGAAAAACCCCCCAAACAAGTTTATATTACCCACGGTGAACCTGAGGCAGCTGCTGCTTTAAAATCAGAGATAGAAAGCACACTGGCTTGGTCTTGTGTTACCCCAGGTGACTTAGAAACCGTTGAATTAAAATAAAATAAATAAATAAAATAAGATTATTATGATGCTACTTTGGCTCAAAGCTTTTCATATTATTTTTGTGACCACTTGGTTTGCAGGATTGTTTTATCTGCCTAGATTATTTGTTTACCACGCCGAATTGCTTAAAACTCCCCCACATGATGTGTTGGGGCATCAGCGTTTTTGCATCATGGAGCGTCGATTATTTTGGGGCATCATGACCCCTTCAGGGGTATTGGCCATTTTATTTGGGCTGCTTACCTGGCAAGCCTATGGATGGCTGGCATTCAAAGGCATGGGTTGGCTACATCTGAAGCTTTTATTGGTAGGGCTTATCTTAGTTCATCATTATTTATGCGGCCGCTATATGCTGGCCTTTCGCGCTCAAAAGCACACCCCTGGCCCCACTTATTTCCGATTTTTCAATGAATTTCCGGTATTGATGTTAATTGCAATTGTGCTGCTTGTGGTATTAAAACCGTTTTAAATTTCCATCATTTCAAAATCAGTTTTCATTGCACCGCACTCTGGGCAACGCCAATTTGGAGGAACATCGTCCCATTTTGTGCCTGCCTCAATACCCTCTTCAGGCCAGCCTTCTCGCTCATCGTAAACATAGCCGCATAATAAGCACATAAAACGCTTAAAATCTTCTGTTTGTATCGCCTGATTATTTTCCACGAAACACCTGCCTTTTGAGAAATAAGTAATATTGCTTATAATACCCTATCTTGAGATAAAAATTAACCAACTGGAGCATACTGGCAATGACAAATTCCCGTGTATATACTCAATCAGAAAATCTCATTGAGTTGGCTAAGCAGTATATTCCGGGCGGGGTCAATTCTCCTGTGAGAAGCTTTAATGCCGTTGGGGGTACCCCTGTTTTTTTTAATCGAGCCAAAGGCGCCTATCTTTATGATGAAGATAGCAACGACTATTTAGATTATGTGGGATCATGGGGGCCTATGATTTTAGGTCACCAAAATCCAACTGTCATCGCAGCCTTACACACCGCCATAGATAAAGCCCTTTCTTTTGGGGCGCCAACTAAAATTGAAGTTCAACTTGCCCAAAAAATTTGTGCCTTAATGCCCAATATTGAGATGGTGCGTATGCAAAATTCTGGCACAGAAGCCACGATGACGGCAATTCGCTTAGCACGAGGTTATACAGGTCGAAATTTATTAATCAAATTCGAGGGTTGCTACCATGGGCACAGTGATAGCTTATTAATCAAAGCTGGCTCAGGCGCTTTAACCTTTGGCCAAACCAGCTCTGCGGGGGTGCCTGAAGCATTAGCCCAGTATACTTTATGCTTACCCTACAATAATATTCAAGCGCTATCAGATGCTTTTTTACATTATGGCTCAGACATTGCTGCCGTGATAATTGAACCTGTTGCTGGCAACATGGGATGCATTCCCCCTCTTCCGGGCTTTTTAAGCACCCTAAGAGCATTATGTACGCAACATCACGCTGTTTTGATCTTTGATGAAGTCATGACTGGGTTTAGAGTGGCTTTAGGTGGCGCGCAAGCCTATTATGATATTCAACCCGACCTCACCACTTTAGGTAAAATTATTGGTGGTGGTATGCCGGTGGGGGCAGTGGGGGGTAAAAAAGAGATCATGTCTTATCTTGCCCCACTTGGCCCTGTCTACCAAGCTGGGACTTTATCTGGCAATCCTATTGCCATGACCGCAGGATTAATAACGTTAACCGAGCTCACCCAATCTGAATTTTACCCTAAGCTAGAAGCCACCACACAAGCATTGGCGACTGGCTTATTAGAAGCGGCTAAATGCACCCAAACCCCATTACAAGTGAATCATGTGCCTGGTATGATTAGCTTGTTTTTTTCAGAACACCCCATTGAAAATTTAGACTCGGTCAAAGCCTCACACATCGAAAAATTTAATGCTTTTTTCCATGGCATGTTAAATCATGGTATTTACTTACCTCCTTCTGCTTATGAAACCTGGTTTATCTCAAGCGCACATACAAAAGCTGACATTGAAAAAACCGTTGCTATTGCAGAAAAAGTATTTAAATCGGTTTAGAATATAAAGGCATTTTTTTAGGAATAATAATTTCAATCGCTTTGTCTATTTTTAAGGTTTTTAAAGAAATAGCCACCCGATAAGCACAGAGCTCAATGCCAACTTTAATGGCCTCTCTTAACAATAGGCCATATTGTTTATCCACATGATCTGCTGGAAAAACTCTATCAATTCCGGTATGTTGTACTAAAAAAAATAAAATAGCCCTATGTCCTTTTATTTTCAAATCAATGAGATCATTTAATTCTTTAAGTGCAGGGGTATGGGGTGCATCGGGAAAAAACCCCCGATGAATTTCATCTCCCATGGTAACTTGTTCTACCATGACATAGCAATTTTCATTGCTATTAAAATTTCTTAACGCTAAATCTACAACTATATTAGATTTATCCAGCAAGTGATTTTTTAAAATTTCATCATACCCTATCAATTCGGCTATTAAATTTTGCTCAAAGGCTTCAATCAGTAAATCATGACTTCTCAAATTATTCACTAAAACTAAGTGCCCTCCCTCTATTTCTACAATTTCCCACACATCAGGATGCTTTCTTTTGGGGTTTAATGAAGTTGAAAACCATACCCGCGATCCTAATGAATCACAGCCCCGAAGCAGGCCATTATTCGGGCAATAAATCGTCCTAATTTCTTTTTTACTCACCGCGACATCAACCAAAATTCGGTCGTACCGCTTTAAAAGAATCGCCTCTGAAAGTTCACTGGCAAAATTCATTTGATACTACACCTATTTAACCTAACCACTATTTATGTAAGCCTGTTACTTTGTTTGTCGGCATATTAGTTTTATAGCTTAGCGATTAGGCCAATTACCCTGAAATAAATAGCGATTTGCTGTAGCGCATGAGGGGTGCTTATGTGTATATTCAGCGGATAATTTGCTTATATTTGAGTTAAATATTATGATGGAATATTAACCAAAATAAGCTTGGTAACTAAACATATACTGCATATACTACATTAAAGTAGTCGGGGGTTTGTATGCCATCAAAAATGTCTGGGAAAAAAAGTGGGGAACAAACCACTCTATTATCTTATGGAGTTCATCCCTATGTGAGCACCGACGACGAAATTTACATGTCTGAAGCACAGTTTCACCATTTTCGAGATATTTTAAATATTTGGAAAAATGCCTTATTACAAGGTGGTGATGACACCATTCATGATCTAAAAGAATCTGCTGAAATACCTGCAGATATCAGCGATCAAGCGACCCAAGAAGAAACTTTTGCTTTAAAATTACGCACACGTGATAGAGAAAGCAAATTACTTAAAAAAATTGAAGAATCGATAGAGTTAATTGACAATAAAGAATATGGCTATTGTCATGAATGTGGCGAAGAAATTGGGATACGTCGATTAGAAGCCAGACCCACTGCGACATTATGTATAGATTGCAAAACATTAGATGAAGTAAGAGAACGTCAACGGGGTTAAGCCCTAAACCGTGCAAATACATAAAATAAAAAGGCATTAGCAAAAAAACTAATGCCTTTATTTAATCAAAAAAGCTTGCCAATTAACTTATTTGGTGTACAATCGAGCTCATACTTTAATCTATTCTCCCTCTTATGAAGAAATGGCTTTTTTATGTTCGTTTATTTGTACACTCAACTTGATCTTTTTTGGATAAGCTTTATCCCCTATCTCATTATAGGGGCTGCAGCACTGCCTATTATTTTAATGAGCCTTATCTATGGTTGGTTACAAATATTATTAATTTCCATCGGTTTTATCGATGTAAGTTTTACCATAAAAAACTTTCTCTCTCAGATTTTCTTAAAATTAACCCTTCATCCAAGCTTTTAATAATTGAAGATTGTCTGCCGTCAAATTATCGGTTGAACGATCATTGCTGAGTGAGGCTAACACCCCTACAGCCAATTTTTTACCTAATTCCACACCCGGCTGATCAAAGCTATTGAGATTCCAAATCACCCCTTGGGTGAACACTTTATGCTCATAGCATGCAATCAACATTCCTAAATTTTCAGGGCTCAACTTCTTCATAAAAAAGACATTACTGGGCTTATTGCCTGGCATAAAATCAGTAGGCTTTTGCTCTGATCCTGCCTGGCCTTCCACGAAGGCCTTTAACTGACCCAGACCATTGGCAATTAATTTATTCTGAATTAATTGATCGGTGTTTTTTTCAGATTGAATGGGAAAAATAAAATCTAATTGAATGGGCAAATCACTTTGATGCAATAACTGAAAAAAAGCATGTTGTACATTTGTTCCTACGCCACCCCAAATAACCGGACCTGTCGCATAATTTACTTTTCTGCCTTTTGCATCTATCGCCTTCCCGTTGCTTTCCATATCCAATTGCTGTAAATAATTGGTAAAATATTTTAAGCGATCGCTATAAGGAATAACGGCTTGACTGTGGGCATTGAAAAAATTATTTTGCCATATCCCCAATAAGGCCATCATCACCGGAATATTTTGATGCCAAGGCGCTGCCTTAAAATGCTCATCTACTGTATTCGCGCCTTGTAAAAAAAGCATGAATTGTATTTTGCCAAGTAAAATAATCAAAGGCAATCCAATGGCAGACCAAACTGAATATCGACCCCCAACCCAATCCCAAATAGCCAATATTTTTTGAGGATCAAGATGATATTTTTTTGCCTCTTCAGGTTTAGCCGTTACTGCATAAAACTGATTCAATACCTCAGGGCTATTCATTGGCTTGTTCAAATGAGTACTCAGCCATTTTTTTGCTCGAGCCATATTTTCTAGTGTTTCTTCCGTGGTGAAAGACTTAGAAGAAACAATAAATAGCGTACTTTCTGGACGACACTTAAGCAATACATCCTCTAAACTAACCGGATCGATATTCGATACAAAATGAACGGAAATAGCCGTATCCCAATAAGGTTTTAAGGCTTCTGCCACCATCACTGGACCTAAATCTGAGCCCCCTATGCCTAAATTCACGACATCTGTTATGCCACTGGCTCTAATTTGTTCGGCAACGTCAAATAATTTATTCCGTTCGTCCAATACTACTTTAGGTAAAGCTTTATCTGGTGCCCTTAATAACCAATGGTTCACCGCACGATTTTCAGTATGATTGATTTTTTTATCTGAAAAAAGTTGCTCTATTGCAACCCTTAGCCCACACATTTCAGCCAATTCTGAAAAAAGACCTATACACTCTGGATTAATCTTTTGCCTTGAAAAATCAAAAATCAATTCGTTCAACTTAAGATGACAAGCCTCAAATCGACCTGGATCATTACATAAATCCACCAATTTAGATTCTGACAAAATATGTGCTTGATGTGCTATTTTTTGCCAAGTGGGCATTTCTGCTAATAGCGTTTCACGGTGCCAAAGGGTATTTTCTTTTTTTTTCGCGTAATTAGGGGATACCATGCTCATCTTTCTCTCTCTTACTTTACTTTATTTTATTTTATTTTCGTTAATACATGACAATCTAATTTTTGAGCAATTTCTTTAAGCCAAATTTTATTCGGCAATCTTAAGTTAGGGGCAATTTCTAACAATGGCCACACCACAAAAGCTCTTTGCGTCAACCCTTCATGAGGAACAATCAAATTGGGCAAATTTATTTCTAGCTTTCCATATAATAATATATCCAAATCAATGGTCCTTGGGCCCCATTTGATTTTCTTTTTTCTATTTTGTTTTTTTTCAATGATTTTTAAAAAATCAAGTAACTCAAGCGCTGGCATTTCTGTGACAATTTTCATTACCGCATTCAGATAATCTGGCTGATCGTTTGGTCCCATTGGGGGGTTAGTATAAAAAGAAGACACCGACTCAATTTTTATTTCTGGATGCAAGGCAATCGATTGAATTGCTTGCTGTATTTGACTAAAGGGATTGTCTAAATTGCTTCCCAGACCAAGATAAACTTCTATCATTTTTTTTGATTTAATAAGCCTAAATTTTTAAGATAAATCGCATCTTGCTTTTTATTTAACAATTTAGGCAATTTTTTAACATGCTCTAGACGCTCATGATCAGATAATAAGGCAAATTTTTGCCAAAAATCGGCCAAAAGCGTATACTCACCAATTTTATTTCTGGCGATTAAAAAATCTAGCCCTGCTCGAAAACGTAAATGGGAAAGCAACTTAAAGGCATTTCTTTGATAGGCTTTTTCTAAACGCCACTGCAATGACCAAATGTCTTTAATCGTTTGTTGCGTCATTTTAGGAATGCCAATGACTTTTGTTTGTTCTGTTAATATCGCATCTTGCGCATCAAAAAGTGCCTCATGTGGCCTTTTGCCTTTTTGAGAAAATATTTTTGCCCGCTCGCAAACTGCATGCCATAATAACGCCGCAAATAAAAAGGCTGGGGTGGCAGTTTTATTTTGTGCAAGCCTTTCATCTGTATCTTTTAAAATTTGAACAATTAATTTATCCGTAGGGTAACTGTTTTGCACCAAATTAGATTCTGTCAGGGGAAATAAAAACCCCAACATTTCTTGTTTTTTTAATAATAAATAAGTATCGAGTGCGTGTCCGGTGAAAAATAATTTAGCCAATTCTTGATATAAGCGTGCAGAAGATACATTATGTAATAAACATTTTAGCTCTTGCATCGGGGCCAATAGATTATCGGCTAATTTAAAATTTAATTTAGCACAAAAACGAACGGCTCTGAGTATTCTTACCGGATCTTCTCTAAATCGAATCTCTGGCTCCCCTATCATTCTCACAATACCGTCTTTGATATCTTGCATGCCACCCATAAAATCGACTACCGAAAAATCGGCTATATTATAATACAAGGCATTAATCGTAAAATCTCGCCTAAAGGCATCTTCTTCTAAAGTACCAAATACATTATCCGCCATCACCATGCCGCTTTCTGAATGTACCGCTTCACTGGCCGCTCTAAAAGTCGCCACTTCAGTGACCTCATCCCCAAAAAATACATGGGCTAAGCGAAATCTACGGCCAATAATACGACAATTTCTAAATAGCCTTTTCACTTGTTCAGGTTTTGCATCTGTTGAAATATCAAAATCTTTAGGGTGTTTACCCAGCAAAATCTCCCTGACAGCGCCCCCTACCAAATAAGCCGCATAACCATTTTTATGGAGGCGATAAAGTACTTTTAGTGCATATTCACTAATTTCGCTTCTAGAAATACCATGCTCACTACGAGGCGTAATGACCGGCAAAGCAGGATCTTGGCTGATAGCTTGCTTGGCTTGTTTCCGTATGGCTTGACTCAAATTTTTAATTAACTTTCGAATCATTTAGTAAGTTTCGCAACATTGTAAAAAGTGATTTAATTCTTCAATTATCATAACACTAACTTGATTTATAAAAGAAAGATTGTATCAAAAAACCTGAAAAAGTTAAATAGCTATCTTTTATTATTTCATCATATTTGGCTCAAAATAAGATAAAATAGAATAAAATAGAATAAAATAGCATATCTAAATAAGCATTAATAAGATAATGAGATAATGAGATAATAAAAATGATAGAGATAATAAACCATTTAGACCATCCTGAAGTAAATCCTAAGGTCATTTCTGCCTCAAATGCGATTATTAATATCAGTGCTTACTATTTTTTAGAGTTAAATGACTTACAAAATCTTAAAAGCATTCTTAAAAATAAAGCGCTCAGTTTAGAGCTCAAAGGCACTATTTTATTAGCCCATGAAGGGATTAACCTATTTCTAGCCGGAACTCGTGACAAAATATATCAAATGACCGATTTTTTAAGTACCCTGCTTCCTCTTCCAGATATTGATTTTAAAGAAAGTCCCTCGGATGATCAGCCCTTTAAACGCTTATTAGTCAAAATAAAAAAAGAAATTATCTCTATGGGCGTACCGGAAGTAAAGCCTTATGACTTTAAAGCGCCCTATATTAGCGCACAAGAATTAAAAGCAAAACTAGACAATAACCCTGAATTGATCATGCTAGATACCCGTAATGATTATGAAATTAAAATAGGCAAATTTACCGATGCCGTAGAATTACCCATTCGCACTTTTAGGGCCTTTCCTGAGGCGATTAAACACCTAGATGAAAGCTTTAAAAACAAACCTATTGTCACTTATTGTACCGGGGGAATACGCTGTGAAAAAGCCGCAAGCTTTATGATAAGCCAGGGCTTTAAAGAAGTGTATCAATTACATGGTGGCATATTAAAATATTTTGAAACCTGTGGTGAAAGCCATTATGAGGGCGATTGTTTTGTTTTTGACCAAAGAGTGGCTTTAAACCCAAACTTAATTGAAACCGATGCAGCCCAATGCTTTGCTTGCCGTATGCCAGTTACCAAAGAAGAACAACAATCTGATCTTTATAAAATAGCGGAATATTGCCCAAGTTGTTACCAAAAAAATAAGAATAAAGAAAGAAACGAATTATGACAAGGGTAAAAAATAAAATAGCCTTAATCACAGGTGGTAGCCGTGGCATTGGTGCAGAAACGGCGCGTTTACTCGCACATGAAGGCGCTACCGTGATTATAACTGATATTTTAATAGAAGAAGGCCAAGCATTAGCTGATCGTATTGGTGGGAAATTCTATGCTTTAGATGTCTCTGATGAAACAGCATGGCAAAGCATTATAAACGCGATTCAACATGAGTTTGGCCGTTTAGATATTTTATTTAACAATGCAGGAATCACTGGATTTAATGGAAATCTAGGGTCACAAGATCCAGAAAATATTAGCTTAGAATCTTGGCACTATGTGCATAAAATAAATTTAGATGGTGTATTTTTAGGATGTAAATATGGCATTAGCCTGATGAAACAGCATGGTGGATCAATCATCAACATGTCCTCTAGATCAGGGCTGGTTGGCATTCCTGGGGCAAGTGCCTATGCCTCCAGCAAAGCTGCCATCCGAAATCACACCAAGACAGTTGCACTTTATTGCGCTGAGCAGAAGTATAAAATCCGTTGTAACTCAGTACATCCTGGCGCGATATTAACTTCTATGTGGGATCCCATGCTTGGAACAGATAAAATCACGCGTGAAAAAATGATTGCCGATATTGCTTCCGGCATTCCACTCGGCTCCATGGGTGAACCTAGTGATGTCGCTAATGCTGTGCTTTATTTAGGATCAGATGAATCTAAATATATTACAGGCATAGAGCTCACCATTGATGGGGGCATTCTTGCAGGCAGTCAAGCACCCCCTAAAAAACATGAAGCGTAATGCCTTGCCTTAGCTTATTTTTTAGAAAAAGCCATAGCCAAAGCATCTCCCATAGAAGTATTGCCACGGGGCTCTGATTTAGATTTAGATTGAGATTGGGATTGAGATTTTGATGCAGGTTGATGCATTTTCCTTTCTTGAGGCGTAATGACTTCACCTAATCGCATGCTAAGTTGAATGCGTTTTCTAGCCACATCCACTTCAATGACTTTGACTGTCACCATTTGCCCTACTTTCACAATTTTATGGGGATCAGACACAAACTGCTCTGCCAATTGAGAAATATGCACTAAGCCATCTTGATGCACGCCAATGTCCACAAAGGCACCAAAATTCGTTACATTGGTCACCACCCCATTTAAAATTAAATCCGTTTTGAGATCTTGCAGCGTCTCAATGCCTTCTTTAAATTCAACCATTTTGAATTCAGGTCTGGGGTCGCGACCAGGTTTATGTAGCTCGGTTAAAATATCTTGAACCGTAGGCAACCCAAAGGCTTCATTTGCAAAATCTTGTGGTTTTAAAGTACGAAGCAACTCAATATTGCCCATCAAGGCTTGAATACTTAAGCCTGTTTTTTCTAAAATTTTATGAATAATGGGGTAAGCTTCAGGATGCACCGCAGACGCATCTAAAGGATTATCTCCTCCTGTTATGCGTAAAAACCCAATGGCCTGTTGATATGTTTTTTCCCCTAACCTTGGCACTTTTTTAATGTCCGTTCGGTTCACAAAACGACCATTTGCTTCACGAAATTGGACAATATTATTTGCCACGGTTTCATTTAAGCCTGCAATACTTTTTAATAAAGGCACAGAGGCCGTATTAACATCTGCACCTACTGCATTCACACAATCTTCTAAAACCGCCTCTAAGCCTTTACCTAATTTTATTTGATTCACATCATGTTGATATTGACCTACGCCAATAGCTTTAGGATCGATTTTAACGAGCTCTGCTAAAGGATCTTGCAAACGTCTGGCAATAGACACGGCGCCTCGATAAGTCACATCTAAATCCGGGAATTCTGCCGAAGCTAAAGCAGAAGCCGAATACACAGACGCCCCTGATTCTGACACCACTATTTTAGTCAGATTTAATTCAGGAAATTTTTTGATGACTTCTGCGACCAGTTTATCACTTTCACGAGAAGCCGTACCATTACCAATACTCACTAATGCCACCCCATAGGTTGCACAAAGCTTGGCTAAAATTTGAACAGACTCTTCCCATTGATTTCTGGGCACATGAGGGAAAATAGTCACATAATTTAACAGCTTACCCGTTTCATCTATCACCACCACTTTTACCCCAGTGCGTAAACCAGGATCGAGGCCTAAAACCGAACGACGACCGGCAGGAGCCGCCATCAGTAAATTTTTCAAATTATCTTTAAAAACTTTGATGGCCTCTTCTTCAGATGCTTCACGCACTTTGGTGATTAAGTCGAGTTCAATTTTAAGTTTAAGTTTGATTTTCCAAGTCCATTCTACTGTTTGATTCAACCAACTGTCTGCTGGCCTGTTCTGATTTTTAATATCAAAACACTGGGCTATTTTTTGAATAGCAAGGTGCTCATCTTTTTCTTCCAGGGCAATCTCCACTCGAAGAAAACCTGCTTTTTGACCTCTTAATACGGCCAAGGCACGATGAGAGGGGACTTTTTTGATTGATTCTTTATAATCAAAATAATCTAAAAATTTAGCCCCCTCTTGTTCTTTTTCTTTAACCACAACACTGGTTAACATCCCATTTTGCCAAACATGAACACGGAGCTGTTCTACCAGATCAGCATGCTCAACAAAACGTTCCATTAAAATATGACGTGCCCCTTCTAGGGCATTTTCTGGGGTATCTATTTTATGTTCTGGATTTAAATACTTTGCCGCAACGATATTTGGCGTTAACATCGGATCGGTTAATAAAGCCTCTGCTAAAGCCTCTAAACCCGCCTCTTTGGCGATTTGTCCTTTTGTTCTACGCTTTGGCTTATAAGGCAAATAAAGATCTTCTAAGCGTGCTTTATTATCTGTTTCTAAAATCAATGATTTTAATAAATCCGTGAGTTTACCTTGCTCTTCAATGCTTTTTAATATTGCTTGTTGACGATCGGATAATTCTGTTAGATAGCTATGACGCTCTTCTAAGTTACGAAGCTTCGTATCTGACAACTCACCCGTTACTTCTTTTCGGTATCTTGCCACAAAAGGCACTGTCGCCCCTTCTGAAAACAATTGAAGGGCTGCTTCTACTTGCCATAACTCAACCGCTAATTCGCTTGCTAAGATTTTTGAAATATTCATTTTTATTTTTTTATACTTATTTTTTATTTATTAATAAATCTTCTTCATAACGCTGAAGGCTCTCTATTATTTCTTGGTGTGCTTCATTGATGCCATTCCAGCCTTTTAATTTTACCCATTTGCCTTCATCTAGATCTTTATAATGCTTAAAAAAATGGACAATTTGATCAAGTTGCATCTTTGGTAAATCTGTGGCTTGTTGCACCGAATCATACATTGTTGTTAATTTTGAAATAGGGACGGCTAAAATTTTCATATCCATGCCAGATTCATCTTGCATGTTGAGCACGCCAATAGGCCTGCATCGTAAAACCGATCCTCGTGTCAAAGGAACAGGAGAAATCACTAACACATCCACGGGATCGCCATCCAAAGACAAAGTTTGAGGAATATAGCCATAATCACAGGGATAACGCATAGAAGTCGCCATAAATCTGTCGACAAAAATCGCCCCTGTTTCTTTATCTACTTCATATTTAATGGGTTCACTGTGCGCAGGAATTTCAATAACCACATTAATATCTCTAGGGACATCTCTGCCTGCTTTAACTTTCATTAGACTCATTATTTCACCTAAAATACTTGGTTTTTATCTCATGTAACCCTAATAAAGCTATGTCTCCCAACTAAAGTGCACTCGATGCGTTAATTGGCAGAATAATTCGTATGGCAGGGTATTTGCTTTCTGAGCAATTTCTTCTACTGTAATATGCTCTCCCCATAATTCTACTTTGTCCCCAATTGAAACGGGTTGATGGATATTATGCTCCGTAATATCAGCCATTATCATATCCATCGAAACTCTACCTACTATAGGAAAGCATTGATGATTAATCCACACCGGCGTATTCTCCTGAATAGATCTTGGGTACCCATCACCGTAGCCTATGCCAATGGTGGCAATGATCGTGTCTCGTTTGGCTTCCCAAATACCGTTATACCCAATCCGAGTGCCTGCAGGAATTGCGCGTATGGCCAGCACCAAACTACTTAACTTCATTACCGGTTTAAATCCTAAGCTTTTTGCCGATATGGCCTTTATAGGCGAAGCACCATATAATAATAATCCTGGTCGAATCCAATCTTGATGACTTTCGGGCATTTGCATAATAGCAGCTGAATTGGCCATGCTTTTTTCGCCCAAAAGAGGCAAAACATGCTCTTGATATAAATCAACTTGCATTTGATTCGAAGGATCTGTCAAATTGTCTGATGCACTAAAATGGGTCATCCAGCCTATTAAATAAATAAGCCCCTGATTTTGCAAGTGTGTTAAACGCGATAATACCGTAGGAATTTCTGTTGGTAAAAACCCTAAACGATGCATGCCTACATCGATTTGCGCCCAAACAGAAAGTGGCTCAGCATTTATTTTAGCACGGTGATTTTCAAGATATTGCTCTAATAAAGCCAATTCATATGGATGATGCAACACTAACGTTAATTTATGTTCAATGGCCAAGATCAATTCATCTAGATATAACACCCCTTGCATCACAACAATAGACGCCAATGTAGGATGTGCTAAACGTAAGGTTAGCCCTTCTTCTATTGTGGCCACTGCCAAGCCATCGACTAAAGGGGCGATTACCTCTGAAACCCCCAATATGCCATGTCCATAGGCATTGGCCTTGACCATGGCCAGTACTTTTGATTGGGGTGCAAGCATTTTAATCTGAGTGATGTTATTTTTTAAAGCCTGTCGCGATAAAACAGCCTTATTTTTTTGTATTTTCATAGATTTTTTTATACATGAATTTATAAATTAAGTTGGCATAAAAGCATGAGGGACCGAAAAATTTTCAAACCGGGTAAATTGACCTGAAAAAGTTAATTTAACCACCCCAATTGGTCCATTACGATGTTTACCTATAATAATTTCAGCCACCCCTTTTTCAGGCGTATCTTCATTATAGACTTCATCACGATAAACAAAGGCGATTAAATCTGCATCTTGCTCAATGGCGCCCGACTCTCTTAAATCTGACATCACTGGTCGCTTATTCGGACGTTGCTCTAAGCTACGATTTAACTGTGATAAGGCTATCACGGGCACATGGAGCTCTTTGGCCAATGCTTTTAATGAACGAGAAATTTCAGAAATTTCAGCTGTGCGATTTTCAGAATGTCCCGTTACTCGCATTAATTGTAAATAATCGATGACAATTAAGCCAAGAGGCGCTTCCCGCGCAATACGTCTTGCTCTTGATCTTACTTCCATCGGAGACAAAGAAGGTGTTTCATCAATATATAATTTGGCCTCATTTAACATACCGACGGCACTGGTTAATCTACCCCAGTCTTCTTCTTGAAGACGACCGGTTCTTAATTTGCCTTGTTCTATTCGACCTAAAGACGAAAGCATTCTGGTTGCCAATGATTCTGATGGCATTTCCATACTAAAAACAAGAACGGCTTTACCAGAGGTGAGTGCGGCATGCTCCGCAATATTCATGGCCAAACTGGTTTTTCCCATAGAAGGTCGACCCGCGACAATAATCAAATCTCCTTCTTGCAAACCTGCTGTCATTCTATCTAAATCAGGAAAACCAGATGCAACTCCTGTAATAGGATTACTTTGGCCTACACGCTTGTCAATATTATCTAACGCATGTGCAATAATTTTTCGAATATTTTGGGGGCCTTCTGCTTTTGACCCTTGTTCCGCAATTTTAAATACTTTTTGCTCGGCAATATCTAATATCTCAGCACTCACTCTGCCTTGAGGCTGGAATGCCAATTCTGTGATTTCTGAACTTACCGAGATAAGCGATCTTAAAATAGACCGTTCTCGAATAATTTCAGCATAAGCGCTAATGTTAGCCGCTGTTGGAGTGTTTTTTGCGAGCTCACCTAAATACGCTAAGCCGCCCACTTGAGTCAATTGATTTTGCTGCGTTAAAAATTCACTGACGGTAATCACATCGGCTGGTTTATTTCTATCCAATAAAGTGGCGATGGCTTGATAGATCATTTGGTGATCTTGTCTATAAAAATCTTGAAAAGTGATTTTATCGCCCATGTTCTCCCAAGCCACATTCTCAATCATGAGCCCGCCTAAAATAGCCTGCTCAGCTTCAATCGAATGGGGAGGAACTTTAAGATTATCAAGCAATTGTTGTGTAGCAGAGAAAGGTGTCAACGCAACAGGAGAAAGAGAAGTTGTGGTGACCATAAAATAATCGCCTAATGTGTTATCTAAAATTAACCGATATCTTAACAGCCTCCTCTGTTTTTGCTTGATATCACAAAAACAGAGGAAAGCACTTTTGATGCGTTATTTAACTGCAGCGACAATAGAGATTTTGGCTTTAGCAATCACTTCAGCATGAAGTTGAATATCTGCTTCATAATTGCCTATTTCACGAAAAGCCCCATTTGGCAAACGAACTTCTTGACGTTTTACCTGAATATTGTGCTTTTTAAAAGCCTCTACAATATCTTGGGTTCCGACAGAACCGTACAATTTACCTTCATCCGCAGAACGTGCATGAATGATTAAATGAACTGCTTGAACTTCGTCTGCTCTTTTTTGTGCATGTTCACGTTTCAATTCAGCGACTTTTTGAAACTCTTCACGCTGTGCTTCAAATTTTGCTAAATTTAGCGCATTAGCCGGAACTGCTTTACCCTGAGGGATTAAAAAGTTTCGACCATAACCCTTGGCCACGGTGACTTTTTCACCAAATTGACCGAGTTTTCTGATATTTTCTAATAAAATGATTTCCATCTTGTTTCCCCTAGATTAAGTGGCTATCGCAGTAAGGGATCAATGCTAAAAACCGTGCATGCTTAATATTAAGCGCCAGTATATGCTGCACTGTATTCCGCACGCCTGTAATACGGCTTGGCACAATTTTGTGCGATTCAGTGACAAATTTTCTCAATAAACGCAAATTTTTATAATCAATTGCATTTAATGGAATTTTACCCGTAGTAAAAGGACAATATTTTTTCTTACTACCACGAAAACGCCCTGCGTTTCTCATATGTTACTCTCTTTCTTTCTAGTCTGTTTATTCAGTGCCAATATCCAGCTCTTCGTAGGCTGGTCGCTCAGAACGATTGCCCCTGCGTTCTTTTTCTTCATCGAAACGCAACATAGGGGAAATTTCTGTAATTGCTTCTGTTTGGTTTAAAACCAAATTACGCAAAACAGCATCGTTATAACGAAAAGCATTTTTAAGTTCAGCTAAAGCTGGCATGGAACACTCTATATTTAATAATATATAGTGCGCTTTATGTATTTTTTTAATAGGATAGGCTAGGGCTCTTCTTCCCCAATCTTCAAAACGATGGATTTGACCGCCGTCTTTTTCAATAATGCCTTTGTAACGTTCAACCATGGCAGGAACCTGCTCACTTTGATCAGGATGAACCAAAAAAACAATCTCATAGTGACGCATAAACGTGCTACTCCTCTTGGTTTACAAGCGCTTATTAAAAATATAAGCGCAAGGAGATTATACTTAAGTAATTTAGTATACTGAGTAAATATTTAAATCTATCTACACAGAACCCGTAATTCTAAAAGATTTAAGCCCTTTTGACAAGATTTACTTAGCAAGATCCGCAATGCTCTATCTAAAATAACCCCTGGGCACTTATATTTATGACTTTCTTGGTCATAAAAAAATAGTCACGTCTTTATTTAGTTAATCACCTTGTAGCAATGATCTGTTATATTTATATTTATATTTATATTATAAAAAGTGATAAATACATCAAAAGGATAATCTATCTATGATTGAATTAGATCCTATCTTATTAGCCCGTATTCAATTTGCTTTTACGATTAGCTTTCATATTATTTTCCCTGCCTTTACCATTGGCTTGGCTAGCTTTTTGACAATTTTAGAGTGGCGCTGGCTAAAAACCCATAATGTCTTGTATCGTGATTTATATAAATTTTGGATTAAGATTTTTGCGGTTGCTTTTGGCATGGGTGTGGTTTCTGGCGTGGTCATGTCTTATCAATTTGGGACAAACTGGTCTGTTTTCTCAGACAAAATAGCCAATATTTTAGGTCCATTATTGGGATTTGAGGTCCTAACGGCCTTTTTTCTAGAGGCGTCTTTCTTGGGTATCATGCTTTTTGGATGGGGTAGAGTGAGTGCACGCATGCATTTTGCTTCTACTTGTATTGTGGCATTTGGGACCTTGATTTCTGCTTTTTGGATTTTATCTGCAAATAGTTGGATGCATACCCCCCAGGGCTATGAAATCTTGGCCGATGGCCAGTTAATGCCTAAAGATTGGCTACAAATTATTTTTAACCCCTCATTCCCTTTTAGATACCTGCATATGGTCACAGCAGCCTATTTAACGACCGCTTTTGTGGTAGGCGGGGTAGGCGGATTTTATTTATGGCAAAGAAGACATATCCCAGAAGCCAGAATAATGTTAGGCATGGCAACCATGATGGCAGCCCTTGTCGCCCCTGCGCAATTAATGTTTGGGCATATGCACGGGGAAAATACCATGCAGTATCAACCCGTCAAAGTGGCGGCAATGGAGGGGAATTGGTCACACACTACTAATGCGCCGTTATATCTTTTTGGCTGGCCCGATCAAAAAAAGGAAGAAACGCTTTATGGGATCACCATTCCAGGAGGGGCTAGCTTAGTTCTCACAGGGAAGACACAAGGGGCAATACCGAATTTAAAGCAATTTAAACCTGAAGATCGCCCCCCAGTCGCGCCCATATTTTGGTCATTTAGAATCATGGTGGGCATAGGTCTATTGATGATAGGGATAGGCTTTATCAGTGCGATTCAATATTTTAGAGGGAAATTGTTTGCAAGCCACTGGCTTCATGGGATCTGGATGATAATGATGCCTTCAGGTTTTGTGGCAATATTAGCCGGTTGGTTTGTGACCGAAATCGGACGGCAACCCTTTACCGCCTATGGTCTTATTCGCACAGCAGAATCGGTGTCTCCTGCCATTTCAGGGCCACAAGTCGCTTGGTCTTTATTTGCCTTTGTGGTGATGTACACTTTTGTTTTTGGGGCTGGCAGCTATTATATTTTAAAATTAATATTTAAAGGGATCCCTATCACACAAGAAGCCGAACAATTTTATAAACACGGTCTTGAAGCGTCTTTAATTGAAGGCAAACCAAACAAAGGTGAGAAGCATGTTTGATTTTTCCAATAGTATTGATTTGCCCTTAATTTGGGCAGGCATCATTGCAACGGCTATCTTTTTATATGTATTGCTCGATGGCTTTGATTTAGGCATAGGCATTTTATTTCCTTTTGCGCCTTCAGATAAATGTCGTAATCGCATGATGAATTCCATTGCGCCCTTTTGGGATGGGAATGAAACGTGGTTGGTTTTAGGGGGGGGAGGTATGTTTGCCGCCTTTCCATTGGCCTATGCTATTTTGATGCCAGCCTTTTATATGCCCCTCATTATCATGCTCCTAGGGCTTATTTTAAGAGGCGTGGCATTTGAATTTCGTTTTAAAGCATCAGGCAGCGCTATTCGTCTTTGGGATTATGTCTTTCATGTAGGCTCATTAAGCGCTGCATTTTGCCAAGGGGTGATTTTGGGCACCTTTGTGCAAGGCGTTAAAGTCGATGGACGTCATTTTTCTGGCGGGGCCTTTGATTGGGCCACAGGATTTAGCATGCTCACTGGCATTGCGCTTGTTTTTGGTTACGCCTTACTTGGATCTACTTGGTTGGTGATGAAAACAGATAATCACACTCAAGCTTGGGCACGTAAAGTGGCTTCTTATGTGCTTGCTTTTGTTGGATTATTCATGGCAATCGTGAGCATCTGTATGCCTTTTATGAACAAAAACATACAAGTCTTTTGGTTTAGTATGCCAAATATTTTTTGGTTATTGCCTATTCCCTTATTAACCCTTGGATTGTTTATTTTGATTTGGAAAGATTTACACCTTAAAAAAGCAGAATATCGTCCGTTTTTAGGGAGCATCGGCATATTTTTATTAGGATATATTGGCTTAAGTTTGAGCCTTTTTCCTTGGATGATACCTTTTAACTATACCTTATGGGAAGCAGCGGCAGCAGGCCCAGGGCTATCCCTTATGCTAGTAGGCGTTGTCCCGCTTTTGCCTATTATTTTGTGTTACACCGCTTATTCTTATTATATTTTTCGTGGGAAAAGTAGCCATGAACATATGTATTAAATTTTTAACAAAATATTTGAATGAACACCATAAAATAAAGCAATGGGGATGGTTTGTTATTTTATGGCTTGGTGGCCTCATCGTGGTAGTAAGCGCTACTTACCCCATCAAATGGCTCATGAAATTTTTATGATTTAAGACTGGGGAATATCTTCACTTTGGCCAAACAATTGCGCATGATTCGTATAAATATGAATTTCTTTTGGGTTTAATAAATATTTTTTATACGTTTTTTTATACTGCCAATAAGAAAAATCATCCCATGATTTTAAAAGTTCTGCTTGCAATCTAAATCCTTGGGTCTGATTCATTAACTCAGCTTGATAATATCTATTGTATTCTCGAAACGACCAATCAGAAACAGATATTTTTTTGCTCAAAAAATACTTTAAAAAATAAAATTTAACTAATTGATTTTTTTTATAATTTTTAGCAAGATACGATCTCAAATCAGATAGAATTAGGTAAGGGTGTTTATTTGAATAATAAAAATTATAATATAAATTTTGATTAAATTCTATAAACTCATATTTATAATAAGGTTGGTCTGTTTTTTGCTTGAAATGTTCGTGATTATCTAAAATCGTCGAAAAATATAACAACTTTGACAACATCGGTTTTTTAGCTGTTTTAACTTTATATTCAATTACTGTTACTTCTGGCTTTTCCCCAAATTCCCTTAGATGAGAAACACGCTCTTTTTTTATCGTGTCAAGGCTTGATTTGGTTAAAACCACTTGGTCAATTTTTTCAACTTCAGAAAATAATACATTTGATCTCATCGCTATGGTTAACTGATCTATAAGCGACTGACTGACATCACCATGAAGCAGCATAGAAACATTTGATAAAATATTTAATTTCTGTTCTTTTTCTAAAGTATTAAAATCAAAGCCCTCTATATCTTGATAGGTAAGCTGACCCTTTCCTTCAGGCATGACCACTTGTGAAATAAAATCAAGACCCCCTTCTTCTAATAGACGTCTTTTGTCTTCTTTTAAAATAGCTTTTAGGTATGTTGATTGATTTTCAATTAAAGACACTTCTAAAATTTTAGCCAATAGCTCTAATTTCTCTACTATGTCTTCTTCTTTGGCATAAAAAATAATAGAATTAACTGGTTTTCCTTTTAAACTAATATTTTCTTCTATTTTTATAAAAGAACCGTCTATTTTCGAAATATCTTTCCAATCCGCTAATTTTTCTTGTATCGCCTGCTGAAAAAACAATCTTTTAAGCGCTTCAACTTTCCCCCCTGTTTTAAAATGAAGATTAAGTGTCACCTTAGCTGTTTTTATATCTGAACTTGCCTTCTTAAAGTAAACTTGAGAAAAATTGTTTTGAAAAATTAACATAGGGTTTTCTTTTGGATCAACCATTTCATAACCAGGATAATCTTGATACTTAACATTATTTATTCGACTTAAATTAAAATCCCCTACTGTTTTATGTTGCGTAACTTGATTTGGGGTGATTGCATCCGTAAAACAAAAACAAACGATTGGATCCTGAATTAAAAATGGCCATACTTGATTTTTAAAATCAACATAGATATCTTTCAATGCATTATCACTTAATTCGCTCTGAATATCTTTGTGATGCGCTAGGCCATTTCGCTCTAATATTTGAATTAAAAAGTTTGAGGTTACATCCGTGTTTGGCATAGTCAAGTGTGATTCTTTTATTTCACTCATTGCCCTTAAAGAATCTATGCTCATTTCAAATTTTGATAAGTATTTTAAATATGCCAAGTATTGCTTTTTAATTTCAGGGATATTTTCTTTTCCACTTTTAGTTAAACTAAAACTCGTGATAAATAAATCTTCTAAAAAATCAAGATTAACCCGTTCAAAATCAACGCCGCTAACCAACCCTTTTTCATGCAAATAATGAAACAAGCTACCTTTTCCTTTTAAGGTAATCAAATACTCAAAAATATTCACATCTAAATCATTCACAATGCTTTTATTCAATCGAACAGGGGAAATAAAATATAACTCGTCTTTTTCTTGATTAGGCAATCCTTTGATTGTATTTAAACTTGAATTTGTTTTAATAAAGGTGCCTCCCCTTTTTATTTGCATTTCAGCTGATCTTTCAAGCGAATTAAAAGAATAGTTTCCCGCATACTTTTTATCTATTTTTTTAATTTTTTTAAAATTTTTCTTAGAGGCATATAAAATCAAGGTGGCTTTGTTTTTATATTTTTCTTGATGCAAATAGTTTAACTCATCCTGAATCAAGTTTAGTGTTTTTTTATTGAGCACATTGATGGGTAAAAGATTTCTATTTGAAAATTCATGTTCTGGATCCCCGAGGCTCTGAATGTATTTTACAAGCTCTATGCCTTTTACATTTTTGGGGCTTTCTTCCTCTTCAATCTCGTGTAATTGAGCAGAAATGTCTTTTATTTTAAATTCAGGGCGATTAAAAAACCAATCAAAATACTTAAAGGTTTTATCTATGTCCTCAGGTTCAATATTTATAACGTATTGAGTGTTTTTAGCCTGTGTTATACCTGAAATACTCGTATTTTTTAATATGGTATTTTTTGAAAAACCCTCATTCATACTAATGAATAAATGTTCCATAAGATGTGTTAAATCAGGGTACGTTTTGGGATCGTCCGCTATGCCAACTGGAACAGAAAGAATCAAAATGACTTTATTTTCAGACTTTATTTCACTATAAAATGCAGAGTTAAATGAATGTAAGTCTATGGGGGTTAATATGCTTTTTGCACTGGCCGTGCTCAAAATTGAAAAGAAAAAAAATAATAGGCCCATTGTGCCAATTTTAAAATAAGACATTTTTATGTATGAATAGACTCGTTTTGCTTTGAAATTAGGAATATAGATGCGAAAATCCTTTTTCCCATCTATTCTAAAATCTTTATGATTTATTGTTTCTATGCTTATCTAATTCTTCTAAGCCTTTTTCAGCAGCTGCAATACCTAGCACTTCCGCAACTATTTTAGCTACTTTACCTATAATTTTTAGAACCCCACCACCACCAGTAATGTGCATTAATTCTTCACTAGTAAGTTCACGGGGGCCTTTTTTATGCAAATGAAGATGTTGACAGGGCAAATTTGAATTATTTTGTAGATCTTTGATTTCCATATAAAATTCCTTCTAACCACATTATTAAGATAACCTTGCAATTTAGTGCGTGATTATTATAACAATAAAAATCAAATTTTGAAATAACTCTAATCCAATATCAGCAATTCCCGGCCTAAAAAAAGCCACCAAAGACTACGTAGCTAACTCTTTGCGGCGGTAGCTGCAACCTTCAATAGCCCCATGTGCAGTCGGCTGAGCGCTCTGCGCGAAGCTGACGAAACGTGGGGATCCAGATATAATTATCTCTTAGCCGCGGTAGCGGTGAAACAAAAAAATATTGTTTATTTCTTATGGTTAATGGATCCAGCCTTTTTCCCCTGGATCAGATCGGCCTTCTGGATCACCTATAAAATGATAAAGATTAAGCCAAGAATCCCAAAATCCAAATTCTATCAGAACACGAACTTTTTCAAATAAAGAAGATAAGGTCCCAACATGTTTTCGTGCTTTTTGATAGACAACACAACAAAGTTGTTGTACTTGATCGATTAAAAATGCCAGAATCATTAGCATGGTCATAACGGAACATAAATTGTTATATCCATGCCCATAATTATGTTCAAAATGATAGCCTTGATTTTTAAGAGTATTAAAGGTTTCATTCTCTACTTTCCAGCGGGAACGGCCCGCTCTCATTATTTCATAAACGTTATCAGGAGAAATGTTTAATTTTGTAACCCAGCTAAAATGCTGTTTTTTACCTGATTTTTTGGTTTCGTAATATTCTATAACATTCACACGATAATCATGATGAGCTTCATTAAGAGGGACATTTTTATAACAGTGAAAATCATGTTGTGTCCCATCGGAATCTTTTTTCGTTATTAATTGGGCATTTTCGTTTTTTATGTAATCAAATAAATAGGCATGATCACCCGGCTTCACGCCAATAACATAACTCATATCTAATGA
>CANJMM010000022.1 GCA_947475765.1 Legionellales bacterium
ACAAATGGAACTATGGGCTGGGCTGCGTGGGTTGTAGCGAGGCTTGGTGGATGGAAAGGCTATGACAGCGAATGTCCTCCGGGGCCAATCACAATGAAGATTGGTTTAGATCAGTTTCAAGCTATGTATGAAGGATGGAGTTTGTGGCAGTGAAAAAAGTGTGCATAGGGTAGGTTGATAAATCGTTTCATGGCTTATAGAAAAATCATCATCTTTTGATAAATATCCTGAAATTTGATCTGGGCTCCAGTCTTCACGTAGTTTTTTATCTATATTTTCTTTGAGGTCAGATGTCATCTTTATATTTTTTACGGCATTTCTTTTTCTTTCGTCTGATAATGCTTGAGCTTGTTTTGGGTTATAGCCATGTGCACCACGGTTACGTCTAAACTCTCTTGAAACTGTGGATTTGTTCACCCCTATCTTATCTGCAATGGTAGATTGATTGGCACCTGTTTTTTTTAAAGCCGCCATGTGATATCGTTTGTCTTGAGTCAGCTGATCATATTTTTGCATACTGTAACACCTTGAATAAGAGTTCAGTTGTAAATATATACCAACTGACTCATTTTTTAAAACCTATGGTGTTGCAGTTATTACTTGAATTCAGCACATCAACACGTTCAGAAGATAGCGTATTTAATAATAGAAAGCCTGCCTCTTGATGATTTGCATGCGCGGCCAACATCAGGGCGGTTCTGCCATCTTGATCGACCGCTTCTATATTCGCACCGGCCTTAATTAATTTCTCCACCACAGCGGTCAGACCCTCCTCAGCAGCAGCAATTAGGGCGGTGTAACCAAATTCATCCGCACTTTCTAAATTCGCACCGGCCGCTATTAATTGTACCACCACATCAGTGTGGCCATTTTCGGCAGCCCATATCAGGGCGGTTAACCCACATATGTTAACAGCGTCTATATTTGCACCGGCTTCAAGCAATATTTGAATCTCCTCGACATCACCCGCCTCAGCTGCATTTAAAAGTTGCTCATCTTTCTCATCTTGGGTGAGCACCTCTACATCGACATCTATAAAACTAAGACTTGAATCCATAATAAAACCTCTATTACTTCTTTATTGTTCAGTTGCCATTGGGTTTGCGTCTTTTGTTTGAGGGCCCTTTTTCTTTTCGTTTGTTAGCGGCAGCTGAACGACTGAAGGTTACCGCTACTGGGGCTTGGGCAGGGAGTTCTTGTGCTGCAGAAGACATAACCGCTTTGCGTTCTTTACCCCAATACAATTTTTTTAATTCTGGGATCTCCTTGATTTGCAGATCTTTACGACCCCTTAACCAAGCGGGAAAAATAAAATCTAAAATTAGATTCATTAAGGCGACCGGTATCTTTTGTTTTTTTTTAGAAAAAAGGCCTATAAAAATTTTAATGGTATCAATTTTAGTCGCATTGATAACATCATGGAATGATTTTATAATTGGAGCAAGATTAGGATCGCGTAAAAGCCTCTTAACACGTTTAGAAGATAGGGCGTTTAATAATAGAAAGTTTGTATCTTGACGATTTTCACCCGCCTCCGTGTGACCAAAAGAGGCAGAATGCATTAAGGGTGTTTGGCCATTTTGACTGGCAATTTCTATATTCGCACCTTTCGCTATTAATTGCCTAACGACATCAGAATAACCCGAGCGAGCAGCACATATTAGGGCAGTTTTGCCATGTTGACCAACAGCCTCTAACTTCGCACCGGCTTCTATTAATTTTGCGACTACATTGGTATAACCCTGGCCAGAAGCTAATATTAGGGCCGTTTCGCCATCTTCACCAGGATGTTCTAAATTCGCACGGGCTGCTACTAGTTTTTCCACCACATCATGGTGATCCGAGTCGACGGCAAGAATTAAAGGGGTATCGCCCTCTGGGTTGACCGTATCTTTATTTGCACCAGCTTGAAGTAATGCTTGAATCTGCTCAACATCCCCCCTCTCAGCGGCATTTAAAAGGTGCGTATTTTTTTCATTTTGGGTGAGTTCAGAATAATTTGAATCCATGATAAAACCTTTATTTATTCTTTATCGTTTTTAATTATTCGTGCTTGAGTTTTTCTCTTAAAGACGGGCTTTTTTTTTCGTCATGACGGATTCTGATGACCTTAAACAGCTGGGAAAACAAGAGAAAGCCCTGAAGGTTACGGGCACTGCTGCCCTTTCTACTCTTTCTTGATTTTGAGTTGTTATGCTTGAAGCAAGTCTTATTTTCGACTCCATATTGACGGCCAATAGCCCATCAGGGCGAAGATATTCAAACATGATACCTAAAAGAGAGTTAGGCATAGAGCGCGATGATTGACGAAAAAATTCGTATATTTCACCTATTTGTCTTTCAAAACCTGAAGCCATTACCTCATACCTAACGGCAAGCCTGGCAGATGGGTGCTGCCCAAGTCTACGATTGATTTCACAGCCCCCTTGTCCAAATTTTAGAACAGCCCTTGACTCAAGTGACATTGCACTCAAGAGAAGAAAAGCGGTAATTTCATGATTCCCACGCGTAGCATGCATCAAGGCAGTGCAACCAAATCGACTAGTCGCTTCTTTATTTGCACCAGCTTCTATTAATTTTTCCACCACAGCAGTATGGCCACTTCTAGCAGCAATTATCAGGGCGGTATCGCGAAATCGGCTAGTCGCTTCTTTATTCACACCCGCCTCTATTAATTTTTCAACCACAACAGTATGGCCATTTCTAGCCGCCCACATCAGGGCCGTGTAGCCAAATTGGCCAGTAGCTTCTTTATTCGCACCAACCTCGATTAATTTCGATACCACTGCACTATGCCCTTTTCTAGCAGCCAGCATCAGAGCAGTGTGGCCATATTCGCTAGTAGCATCTATATGCGAGCCAACTGTTATTAATTCTGCCACTACAGCACTATGCCCCCTTCTCGCGGCCAACATCAGGGCGGTATAGCCAAATCGGCCGGTAGCTTCTGCCGATGCACCGACCGAAAGTAAACTTGCAACCATTAAAAAATCACCGATCTCAACGGCATTTAAAAGTTGTTTATTTTTCTCATCTTGACTGAGCGCATGAGGACTTGAATCCATGATAAAACCTCTATGAATGCTTTTTTGAGCTGGTAAGAAATAGATTTTAGCGATGGGGTTTATTATTTCCCTTCGGTGATTTTTTTTCTTCGTCATTAGATAATGATAGAGCACAGTGCTCCTTTCCTCGAGAAAAAATCACAGGCTGTGCAATAGATAATAATTGTTGAACCTGCTCAATCTCCTCAATTTGGGTATCTTGACGCGCTCTCAACCAAGTGGGAAAAATAAAATCTAAAATTGGATTCATTAGATCTAGTGGCATCTTTGGTGTTTTTCCAGAAAACATGCCCATAAAAATAATCACCGTGTTGATTTTAGCTCTGGAGATAGCCTGACGAAATAACGCTATCGCTTGAACTTGAATAGGATTAGGCTGAGCAAAAAGGACATTCACGCGCTCAGAAGGTAAGGCATTTAATAATAAAAAGACCAAAGCTTCTCGCCTGTGCATTGCCGCATAGCTTATCGCCGATTCATGCGCATTATCAAGCGCTTCTATATTTGCACCGGCTTTTATTAATTGTGACAGCGCAGCAGTGTGGCCATTAGCAGCAGAAAACATGAGAGCGGTTCTACCATCTTGGTTCGTCGCATCTTTATTTGCACCAGCCAAAATTAATTTTTCAATCACGGAAGTGTGGCCATTGTAGGCAGCAAAAATAAGGGCAGTTTCGTCCTCTTCGTTAGAGGCTTCTATATTTACACCATTTAAAAGTAAATGCGCCGCCACATCGTTATAGCAGTGGAAAGCAGCAAGCATTAGGGCGGTTTCACCCCCTAGGTTAAAAGCATTTTTATTCGCACCTGCTGAAAGTAAAGCCGAAACCATTTCAATTTGACCATTTAAAGCCGCAATAATTAGGGCGGTGTTACCCGATTGGTCAGTCGCTTCTGTATTTACCCTGGCCTCTATTAATTTTTCGAGCGCAGCTGTGTTGCCATGTTGAGCAGCAGCCATTAAGGCGGTCATGCCATCTTCGTTAGCCGCTTCTTTATTTGCACCAGCCAAAATTAATTTTTCGATCACCTCAGCATGATCATAGTCAGCCGCAAAGGTTAGGGCTGTTTCACCTGTTAGGTTAAATGCGTCTTTATTTGCACCGGCCTCTATTAATTTTTCCACCACAGCAGTATGCCCCTTCGCGGCAGCAGCGATTAGGGCGGTGTTGCCATACATGTCGACCGCTTCTTTACTTGCACCAATTGAAAGTAAATGAACCACCACGTCAGTGTGCCCCTTAGAGGCGGCAAATATAAGGGCCGTTTCACCGTATTGGTTAATCGCGTCTTTATTTGCACCGACTTGAAGCCATGCTTGAACCTGCTCAATATCCCCCATCTCAGCGGCACTTATAAGTTGTGCATCTTTCACATCTTGATGGAGTGTACTTGCAATTATGTAACTAAAACTTGAATCCATGATAAAACCTCTCTTACTTCTTGATGGTTTAGTTGAAAAAAAGATTCATTATTTATGCCGAGGCCTTTTTGTTGTAAACGTATCTTCTTGTGCGTTATCAGCTTCATTTGCACCGGCTTCTATCAGTTGCGCCACTACAAGCGTAGTCACAACATTTATAAAATTAAAACTTGAGTCCATAATAAAAGCTTTTTTGCTAAATCGCCTCTTGAAAACTTAGGTCAATTTTCTTCTTTTTTTGTTTTTTAAGTGATCTAATTCGTCACTAAGCTCGTCATCAGCAAGTACACCACTTTCTTTAGCGGCCCGCCCCCTACTGAAACGTAAAATATTAGCCCCTATTACGGCTTGAAGGCTATTCTCTATGGCAGAAACAACGCCGCAATGCTTTTGATGCCGGGCTGCTTCCAGGGCGGTACGGCCCTGCTTATCTACTGCTGCTATATTCGCACCCGCCTCAATAAGGGTTAGCAGCACATCGGTATGACCATTGTAAGCAGCTGCTATCAGCGCAGTGACGCCCTCTTTGTTATAAGCTTCTTTATCGGCTCCAGCCTTAATTAATTTTTCTACTACAGGCAGGTAACCATATCGGGCAGCCAATATCAGCGCAGTGAAGCCTGCTGTATTCACAGCGTCTATATTCACCTCTTTCTCAATTAATTTTTCGATCATAAGAACATTTCCAGCAGCCGTCGCCGTTATGAGGGCCGTTGAGCCAAATTTATTTCGTGCTTCTTTATTGGCACCAAGCTCAATTAATTTTTCTACCGCAGAAACATGACCATGACAAACTGCTGCGCTCAAGGGCGTATTGCCCAATCGATTCGTCGCTTCTTTGTTTGCACCAGCCTGAATTAAGGCTTCTACCGAAAGGGTACGACCGGCTGAAGCAACCCATATCAGCGCAGTGTCATCATAATCATTGATGCTTGTTTCTATATCGGCACCAGCTAAAATCAATCTTCTCATCTCCTCAAGAGAGGCATCCCAAGCAGCATTTACAAAATTGCGAGAATTTACAAAATCTAAACAATCCATATAAAACCTCTATAATCTATTTATGTTATTCTATTCATTTTGTTAAGGTAAAAAAGACCGAACTTTATCATTAAATCTAACTTAAGTTCAACACCCCTTCTAGATTTTTATATGCGCCTAAGTTAAAATTTATGATATAAAAAAAATTAAAGTTGGTCTAATAACATGGAATCTCTTGTTTCAGCTCAAAACTTAATTGCACATTGGTGGGAAAAAAGATCTGAGCTCAATCCTACTACTGCGCCATCAGAACTAAAATCTGCCTTAAATTGGGTAATAGAAAAATTAGGATCGGGATCACTGAGAATTGCTTCGCCTCATGCCACTCAAGCTCAAGAATGGGAAACCGCTCAATGGCTTAAACAAGCTGTTTTACTTTCTTTTAGAGTAAATGAAAATCAAATTATACCTGGGCAATTTACCCAATTTTATGACAAAGTTCCCCTTAAATATGCAGATTATACCCAAGCAGACTTTCAAGAGGCAGGAATAAGAGTAGTTCCACCTGCAACTATACGTCATGGGGCTTACATTGGGAAAAATGTTGTGCTGATGCCTTGTTATGTCAACATTGGTGCTTATATTGACGAAGGCACGATGGTTGACACCTGGGCTACAGTGGGTTCTTGTGCCCAAATAGGTAAAAATGTACACCTTTCAGGTGGCGTAGGCATTGGTGGCGTATTAGAACCACTACAAGCTAACCCGACTATTATTGGCGATAATTGTTTTATTGGTGCCCGCTCTGAAATTGTAGAAGGCGTGATTGTCGAAGATAATTGTGTGATTTCAATGGGCGTTTATATTGGCCAAAGCACCAAAATTTATAACAGAATAACGGGCGAAATACACTATGGCCGAGTGCCAGCAGGCTCAGTGGTTGTCCCAGGTAGTTTGCCAGGTCAAAATAATTTATATCATTTATATTGTGCCGTTATTATTAAACAAGTTGATGCAAAAACCAGGGCAAAAACCAGCCTAAATCAGTTATTAAGAGCCGATTAAATACTATATGCTAAATACCCCTGTTTTAAAATTAACCGCTGAATTAATTTCTAAAAAATCGATTACGCCAGATGATCAAGGCTGCCAAACGATTTTAGCCAATTTATTAGAACAAGCTGGATTTACCGTCACCCCATTTATTTTCGAAGATACCCATAATTTATGGGCCACGCATGTTGGAACCCCCTCTCAACCTGAACCCGTACTTTGCTTAGCTGGACATACCGATGTTGTTCCACCGGGTGAACTTTCTCAATGGGAATATGATCCCTTTGAACCGACCATAAAAAATGGTTTTTTATATGGCCGTGGTGCTGCAGACATGAAAGCCTCATTGGCTGTTCAAGTGATTTCTGCTATTGAATTTGTCAAGCAACATCCTAAGCATATAGGCACCCTCGCTTTTTTAATCACCAGTGACGAAGAAGGCCATGCAAAAAATGGCACCCAAAAAGTATTAACGTATTTATTTGAAAAAAACCCTAACTTTAAAATACACTATGCTTTAATTGGCGAGCCTTCTAGTGTGTCTCAACTAGGCGATACCATTAAAATTGGCCGCCGAGGATCGCTTACTGGATTGTTAACCGTACAAGGTATCCAAGGCCATGTTGCTTATCCTCAGCGGGCTTTAAATCCTTTTCATTTGATTAGTAGAGCCTTAACTGAATTCATAAGTTATTCATTTGATCAGGGCAATCAAGACTTTCCACCCACTAGTTTACAATTTACAGATATTAATTTTGGCCTTGGGGCAGACAATGTCATTCCAGGAAAATTTAGTGCCGGTTTTAATTTACGTTTTTCCCCAATGCAAACAGCCGATAATATTCAAGCTATTTTTACTCAAATTTTGGCGCAAAATAATTTATTAACCCCTGAGCATTACACCCTCACTTGGCGCCTTTCTGGCTTGCCTTTTCATACGCCACCCCAAAGTAAACTCATTTTAGCCGTTCAAGCGGCAATCCAACATATCACCGGGATTATGCCTATTTTATCTACTTCAGGCGGCACCAGTGATGGACGTTTTTTTGCTTTATATGGTACAGAAGTGGTGGAGCTCGGCCCCCTAAATGACACCATTCATAAAATAAATGAACGCGTGAATATAGCAGAGCTCAGCCAATTACAAAAAATATACACCCATATTTTTAATCAGGTTTTATAAAAAATTAGCTTTGCGCTTTATATTCTGAGCTTAATTTTTGAGCTTGCTCTAGATCAACGGGGGATAAATCAAGCGCTAATTGATTTCGAATAAGTCCAGCATGATCGTTGCCCTGAGCAGCCGCTAAATTTAACCAAGCATAGGCTTTGACATTATTTTTAGATACCCCTAGGCCTTCATAAAACATTTTACCCATATAATATTGTGCTTCACTTTGACCTTTTCGAGCAGGTTTATCTAGCCAGTTTAAAGCTTTACCATAATTTTTTGATACATTCGGCTCTTCTCCAGTCAGATAAATTCGGCCTAAATATAAACCTGCTAACTCTAAGCCTTCTTTCGCTGACTTTTCTATATAAGCTAAACCTTCTGCTGGGTTGGCTGTAATATTTAAGATAGCATTACCATTAAGCATGGCTCTGCCTAATTGAAACAAAGATTTGGGATCGTGTGTTAGGCTATTTTCTGGGTTATTTTCTCGAAGATTTTCTTGAAAATTTTCTTCTGGTATAGGTATAACTACTGGCGTATCTAGACCTAATTGATGTTGTGCTGAAATATGCCCCCTATTTGCTGCTTTGCTTAGCCATAGACTCGCTAAACTTTGATAATTTAGATCCCCTGAAGTTAAATAAGCGAGCCCCAGTGCATACCAAGCATCGGGGTTATCTTGCTGAGCAGCACGCTGATACCAATATAAAGCTTTTTGTTTGTCTTGCTGTGTGCCAATGCCTTTTTCATATAAATAGGCTAAAGGTAAACTGGCTCCCCCTTCTCCCTGATTAGCTGCTTGTGAATATAAAATAAAAGATTTAATGGGATCTTGAGCCACTTCGATGCCTTTATAATAAAATTCGGCTAATTTTAATTGGGCCTTAGGGTAATGACCTTCAGCACTTTGTGTATACCAATGTAGTGCAGCAGCTAAATTTTTAGGTACGAGTTGTCCAGCTTCTAATATTTGTCCTAAATAAAAACTCGCCGCGTAATCTTTATGTTGAGCAGCTGAAATCCACCATGCTAAGGCTTGTTGAATATCTTGTTCAACATAAATGCCTTCAAAATAAATTTCGCCTATTTTAGCTTTAGCGGGTGTATAATTATTTTTTGCTGAACGAATGAGCCAGCTAATTGCTTTGTGTGGATCTTGTTCTTGTATTTTTTCATCTAGCAAATATAATCCTATTTTATATTGTGCTTCTGGGCTATTTTCATTCGCTGCTTTTAAATAATATTGAAATGCTTGCTCAATATTGATAACCGTTCCATTCCCCTCTTGATATAATTTCCCTAATTCAAGATAAGCAGGAATATAGTTATGCTCTGCGGCTTGATGTATCCAATAAAAAGCCTGATTACTGTCTTGTTTTACTTCGCCTTTTAGATACATCAAGCCTAATTCAAATTGAGCAGGTGCATGAGCATGCTTCGCAGCAGACAATAAATTTTCGTGTGCTTTTTGAGGTGATTTACTTCGTTGCAGATGCCCCAAATGATAGTGATAAATGATATACGGATATTCTGCTGCGGCATTTGCCCAATATAAAGCTTGATCGGTATTTTTGGTAACCCCCACGCCATATTCATAGCCCAAGCTTAATAAATATTGTGCTTGAGGATGACGTTGTTGAGCTGCTTGCTTAAACCAATTCATAGCTTGCTCAGCATTAGGGCTTGTTCCTAAACCAAGGTAAGTTTGAACGCCAACAACAAGTTGAGCATCAAGATTGCCCGTTTGAGCATAAACCTGACAATAGCGATAGGATTTTTCAATGCCTTCTTGAGATATCATTTTTAAACAAGGGTTATTCTGCAAAGTATGCTTAGTATGATGCTTAAGAGTATGATTAGGCTCTAGCGTTGCAGAAGAGCTAGTCTGATTGAATAATAAAAGCCAAGCACCTAAGGCTGTAAAGGCAATTAAAACCGCCGCCCCTAACAAAATAAGCGGAAATAAAGCCAGAGGATTGGAATGTCGATTAGCAAAAGCCACTTTAATAAAATTGGTCATATATCTACCTATGTTAGATTATATCTTAAAGCAAAATCCCAAAAGATCTGTTTTAATTATGGAAGATAAATAAGCAATTTTGCTAAAAATTGACAAATAAAGTTAAGAAGGCATGCTATTTAGCCAATATACCACCCCACTTACAATAGCTACCATAATAACTAATATTGCAATTACGTCTATTTTATCATCAGAAAAGTTTTTACTTGCCATCTCAATTCCCTTATTTTATATGCCAACTCAAAAAATAATTTTAGTCTCAAGTGCCTCTGCTTTCAATACAAAATCTCGAGATGCTACTATTTTGTCTGCATTTGACTTATCTGCCAATCCTGAGACCGAGCCTCTAACTAATATTTTTAGTTTTTGGCCTGCTGATATGCCATGATTAGGATCCATTGCATCGTGATTACTGAGGATATACTCTTGCGTTTGTCCTGGTAATACCTCTGGCCCCAAGACTAATTTTTTTACTAAAATAGGCATCGCATGATTAGGATGTTTAACAACTAAAAAAATAACAGGATATTTTTTTATATGGGGATCATGCCATTGTATCTTTAATTTAATATGAGGCAAATTTATTAATGCTCTATTTATCATTTCCTGAATTAAACTTATTTCTTCAATAGAACTAGATTCAATTTGTTTCCAATAATTTATAGCCTGATCATATTGATTGCTTTGAAAGCTATTCACGGCCAATAAATTTAAAATGCCGTTATCTTTAGGAAAGCTTTCCTGCATTTTTATTAACGCCTGAACTGAGCCCTGAGCTAGCTTTCCCTTATGCATTAAAGATTCCGCATAATAAACACCGTATAAATAATCACGATTTGTGCCATTTATTTTTAGGGCTTGCTGATAAGCCATTTTAGCTTCAGAAAATAAGTTAAGCGCCAAATACACCTCCCCCATTTTAGCATGCACAAATTCAGTCTGGGGTAAGGTTGGATATAATTCAGACAAAGCCAAATCAATGTTTGCAGGTGAAATGTTTGATTTTTTTTGAAGCCTCTCAAGGACATCATGAATTTCTCTATACGCATACAAAGATTTAAGTGGGGTAATGGCCCCATAATAATAATACCCCCCGCCCATAACTATCATAGATATGCTTATTGTCACAAAAAAATATGTTTTTTTAAACAACGAGTAGCAGAGCGGTTTGCATAAAAAAAATATACCCATGAAAAATAAGCAAAAAATAACACTCGAGCCAATATAATAAACAAGCATCTTATTTTAATAGCCTCTTAAGTCCAAATACGCCAAATATAAATATTAAAACTGGCATAAACCAAATAAAAAAATGTTTTGAACTCACTTCTGGGGCAAAAAAAACCGATTCTCCATAACGTTGAACTAACAACTGTTTAATTTCTTCTTGAGTGTGGCCTTTTTCAAGTTGAGCATATATCTCTTTTCGCATAATCATGGCCATAGGGGCATAAGAATCGGCGACGCTTTGATTTTGACAGGTTACACATTTAACCTGCTTAATAAAATGATAATAATCTTGTTCATCAACCTGAACACCGGCAAACACCAAAGGCATAAAAAACAAGGCTATTATAAATAAATACGATTTTTTTCTCATGCTTTTAATTCATGACTTAGTGACTTTAATTTTGGTAATATATTTTTTTCAAACTCTTCAAGGGTCAACATGCCTATATGGTGATGCCGAATAATGCCCTGCTTATCGATAATAAACGTTTCTGGTGTCCCCCTTAAGCCAAGCTCAAAAGCTAAATGTCCCTCTTCGTCTGACATTGAAAATTTAAAAGGATTACCTTGGCTATGCAACCAAGATAACACTGCCTCGTTTTCATCTTGAAAACTAAGGCCATAAATAGGATACTCGGGATATTGTTTTTTTAAGTTTAACAACTCTGCATGTTCTTGCAGGCAAACAGAGCACCAAGTTGCCCAAACATGGAGCAATCCTACTTCACCTTTTAATTCTGCCTCGGTTATAATCTTCATTGGATCATCTAGAAGTGGTAGCGTAAAATTTGGCAACTGCCTACCAGAAGTCAAGTCGGGAAAACTTTTAGGCGCAAGAGACAAGCCTTTCCATAAGATTAAAGCAAAAATCAAAAATAACCCCAACGGAATATAATATCGTTTATAATCAAAAAAATGTTTCAGTTTCACAACAGATGCTCTTATATTATTATTTATGAATCTTTTTATTATAATTTGAAATTAACCTAAAAAAAGAAATGCCACTGCCCAATGCGATGAACAAAGCACCTAACCATATCCACCTTACTAACGGATGAATGATAATTTTGCACGACCAGGTGTGCGCACCAACTGGCTCTCCCAAGCTAATATAAATATCTTGCAAAAATCCAGGCAAAAGTCCCGTTTCAGACAAGGCCATTTGTCGATTAGCATAATATCTTTTTTCTGTTTTAACTTGAATCGGACTTGCCTCATGATTAACATTTTTAATATTAAAAATCGCTGTTTTGGCTGTGTAATTTTGACCACGTTTATCTTCTAAATGAGCCAACTCAAAAGTATAGCCACCTACTTGAACAAGTTGATTGACTGCAATTACCACTTCTTTTTCCACAATCATGTGCGTATTCACTACGGCCCCTATTGCACTTAAAGCAAACCCAGTATGTGCCATGACCATACCTATTTTTTTTATTTGTTTTTTTGGCGAAAGTATAAAATGAAAGATCGTACTAAATAAGAGCCAAATCCCTAAAAACAAACCTAAAAACAGACCTAAGAGCACCCCTGTATCTTCATGCAAATTAAGCTTAAAGACGCCTAGTTCTAAAACAAGCGTCACCAGCGCACTAAAACCCATGAGCCAATATTGTTTTCTCGTAAAGGGCAGATAAGGCCCAATAGCTGAAAATAACAATAACAGAGCAAAAAAGGGCAAAGTCACTTTGTTAAAATAAGGCAAGCCAATTGTCACATTTTCTGAAAAAAGCATTTCAGCTAAAATAGGATAGGTTGTTCCTAATAACACGACAATCATGAGAGAAAACAAAATCACACTCGCCCCAATACAGACAGTTTGAGTATTAAATGTTATCTGAGGTTTTTTGGTATATTGAGTATTAAAATATTTTGTCCGAATCAAAAGCAAAACAAAAGCTGACCCAATCATAAAGACAAACAAGCCCAAAATAAATAAGCCTCTTTCAGGATCAGCTGCAAAACTATGAACTGAGGTAATAATGCCTGAGCGCACTAAAAATGTGCCTAAAATACTTAAGCCAAACGTCACAATAGACAGTAACATAACCCAAATAATTGTAGTAGGTCTGTTTTTTACTATCAATAAACTATGAATTAACGCTAAACCACATAACCAAGGCATAAAAGAGGCATTTTCTACCGGATCCCAAAACCACCATCCGCCCCAGCCTAACTCGTAATATGCCCACCAAGAACCCAAGGCAATCCCTATGGTTAAAAACCCAAAAGCCAATACACTCCATTTTCGCATTAAATACACATATTTATCTAAATCAAATTCTTGAGGATGTAATAATGTACTCATGGTGATAATAAAAGGCATCACAAAACCAACGTAGCCCAAATACAGCATAGGTGGATGAATCACAAAAGCGGGATCTTGCAACAAAGGATTTAAATCTAAGCCCTCAGAAGGCGAATCGGGAAGCCATCTTAAAAAAGGATTAGAAGAAAACAACACCAATGCCACTAACCCAAATAAGATAAGGCTAGAAACTAAAAGTACTTGCTTGGGTAAATAATTATCTCTGGATAATAAATATTGCCAAAAAGCTAAAATTAAAACCCACAATAATAAAGATCCTTCGTGAGCCCCCCAAACTGCTGTCAGCTTATAATACCAAGGTAATTGGCTATGGCTATTGGCCGCAACATATTGAAGCGTAAAATCATTGTAAACAAAACAAAAAACAAGGGCCAAAAAACTTAAACTCACTAAAAAAAGTTGCCCCAAAGAAAACAAACTGCTTAATCTAGGCTTTAAATCAAAATTAAAAATAAAATTAATTATAGCTAAAAAAGATAAAGCAAATGCCCCAAAAAGCAATAAATGCCCCCATTCTGCCAGTAAAATTAATTCCATTTTTTCTCAACACCGATTCGTTTTTTAATGCTTTCAGGCATATATTTTTCATCATGTTTGGCCAATATTCTATTGGCTATAAAAACAGGTTGGTTGTTTAAATTCAAGCTTAACATACCCTCCGCAATCATTCCTTGCCCCTCTCGAAATAAATCAGGCAAAATACCCTGATATGCCACCCTTAAATCTTGCTTATAATCTGTAACGATAAATCTCACCTCTAAACCTGCCCCACGTTCAAGCGTATGGTTTTTAACCATCCCCCCCAAACGTATATTTTTTTGTTGCAATTTCGGGTTAAGCTTTATGGCCGAGATAATTTCTTCTGGGGTATAATAAGCATTCATATTTTGCGACAAAGCATATATCACTAAGCCTACGACCAAACTTACCACGGTTAACACTGTGCTATACATTAGCATTCTTTTTTTTTGGGTTGGACTCATGATGGTTAACCTATTTTTTCATGACCTCAGTTTTTTTTCGATAATGCAAAAAAGCTTGAAAAGCATAAGCACCTAAGCTACATAACACGATCCCAAAAGCAGATAAGACATAATAAGCATACTCAGACATTATCATAATTAAGACGAATCTCCGTACAAACTTTCAAAATTAATAATGTCATAAAATAAAACACAAAGCCAACAAGCATGCTAATTAATGGCATTAACATGTCTGGATGAATCGACGGTGTTTTAAATTGTAATAAAGTACTGCCCTGATGTAGCGTATGCCACCAATTAACCGAAAAATGGATAATAGGGATATCCACTAATCCTACCAAAGCATAAATAGCCGCTGCCTTACTTGCAATACTCTGTGGGGTAAGCATAGATCTGAGACCTAAATAGCCTAAATAAATAAATAACAAGATAAACTCAGAGGTTAATCTTGCATCCCAAAACCACCAAGTTCCCCACATGGGCTTACCCCAAATACTCCCCGTAATCAGTGCTAAAGCGGTAAACATGATACCTAATGTTGCACAGTGCTTAGCCAATATATCGCAAATTTTGATACGCCAAATCAAATATTGAAAACTGAAAAGGGCCATTAAGCTATAAATTAACATCGATAAAACAGCGCAAGGTACATGCACATAAATAATTCTAAACGCATCTTTTTGTTGATAGTCTATGGGGGCAAAAAATAAACCGTTAATCACCCCAAATCCAATACAAGCGATACTGACTGTTGCCAAATAAGGCAGCCACTTTGAAGCACGTTGATTAAAGTAACTCAAGCTCAAAAAATGCTTACTGTAATTCCAAATAGGCTTCCAAATAAAATTTATCATTAATTTATTGTCCTGAAGATAAACTCACTTTAATGGCCCCAGTGGCGGCAAAAGGCCCCAATAGAAATGCCATTAAACTCATGGCTAATAATAAAGCACACTCTGCCCCATAGGGCTCTTGGTAATGTGCCTTTTCTAAGATAATTAACCCCAATAACATTACTGGGACCAATAAGGGCAAGGCCAACATAATTAATAAACCCGAACCTCTTTGGGAAGTTAACATGAGTAAACTGCTGATTAAACTGACAACCGTAATCACCGGCAAAGCCAAGCCAAACCCCAAGGCCATGGGAATAAAATAACTAAAAGACAAATCAAAGGCAATTAACGCCAATACAATAGAAATTAATACTGCTCCATAACAAAGTACAGACAACCATATGGCTTTACATAAAAAAATAAGATATAAAGGCTGAGCCCACTGGGTGTATTGCTCCCACATGCCTTCAAGCCATTCTTGTCTAACCAAAGCATCATTAGTAATGATTAGCGCGCAAATACAGTTTAGCCAAATAATTAGCCCTGCCAAATAAATTTCAGAAATTACGGTATAAGGCAAAATAAGCGAACTTAAAAATATAAATAAACTCATCATTAAAATAGGCTGAACCCAAATGGTTATTTGCTTTAAAGCAAAGCATATTTCAAAATAAAAATATTTTCTGATAAAATACATCATAATTTAATCGCTTGATGATAAACTTCTGGAGCAATATGAGAAGCTAAAATAATGGCACCGCCTTGTTTGACTTTCTCTTGAAAGCATTGATTCAATATGCTTTTAGATGCTTGATCTAAGCCCGTAAAAGGCTCATCTAAAATCCACACTTGACGATGACTTGCCATCACACAGGCCATGCTGATTTTACGTTGTTGCCCAAAAGAAAAACTGATGCTATCACGACTTTGAAGCATCCCTACCGTCTCACCGAGTTGCAACTGATCTAAAAATGCAATAGCCTCATTTTTTGAACATGTTTTTTGATAACCATTCGCTGCATATAAAATATTTTCTATGGGAGAAACAAAATGTTTAATGCTCAGTTTATGACCTAAATAGGCAAACAAACCAGTTTTTCTCCAATGAATATTGCCTGAATCCGCGTTAAGTAAATTAGCTAATAGCTTTAATAAAGTACTTTTTCCACTGCCATTTGGCCCGGACAGATAAATAATTTGTTTTTCTATGAGCTGAAAACAGATATCTTGCAGAATAACATTGTTTTCTCTTGAATAGCATAAACTTTGTACATCTAGTAATGAAGCTAACAACTTTTGGCCTATTTCTTATTTCTTGTTTTTTATTTCTTTTTTCATTTCTTGAGTAAGAGATATTACCATGAGACCGCTTTTATCGTAAAATAGTAAGGCCTTTATATTTATTTTATATTACTTTAATTTTTATTAATTTTTATTAATCTTTAGGATCCATAATGCAATTTTTGTTAGAATTTGGACTTTTTATTGCAAAGACATTAACCCTATTTTTAGCAGTAGCCGGACTCATCGTGTTGATTTTTAACTTAAAACGACGTGCCTCAAACACAGATGGGCAACTTGTGATTCATAACTTAAATGCTGAATTTGATGATTTAGAAAATTTATTAAGATCAGAAATTCTGCCTAAACATGAATATAAAGCCGAACTAAAACAAAAAAAGAAAGCTGAAAAGCTTTCCCAAAAGAATCCTGACCAAAAAAATCCTGAAAAGACTAAACCGAATTGTTATTTGCTTCGATTTGATGGCGATATCCGTGCCAGTGAAATCGATGCGCTAAGAGAAATTGTGAGTGCCATTCTTATGGTTGCGACACCACAAGATGAAGTCATCGCCGTCGTTGAAAGTGCTGGAGGATACGTCGCTAACTATGGCCTTGCGGCTTCTCAGCTTAAAAGAATTCGAGACAAGCAAATTCCCTTAACCGTGTCTATCGATAAAATTGCTGCCTCAGGAGGCTATTTAATGGCCTGCGTTGCCGATAAAATTATTGCTGCACCTTTTGCGATTGTGGGCTCTATTGGCGTGGTAGCGCAGTTGCCCAACTTGCATCGCTTTTTAAATAAGCACGATATTGATATTGAGTTACATACCGCAGGTCAATATAAACGCACCCTCACCATGTTAGGGGAAAATACCGAAGAAGGTCGTCAAAAATTTATTGAAGATTTAAACTTAACCCACACTTTATTTAAAGATTTTGTTCAAGCCCACCGCCCTGGGCTAAATATGGATAAAATTGCAACAGGGGAACATTGGCATGCCAATGCAGCCATTCATTTAGGATTAGTTGATTGCCTGGAAACCAGCGATGACTATATTCGCTCTAAGCATCCCGCTTATCAAATATTTGAAGTAGATTATGAGATTAAACAGCCCCTAATCGAAAGACTGGGGCTGCATTTATCTCAAGGTTTATTTAATGTTTGGTCTAAACTTAATCAAAACTTAGTTAAATAATTTACATTGATACTGATCTGGATCTAGACCTCGATTTAGATCTAGATCTTGTATTAAAAGCGGGGGCGCTTTCGCTGCTGCTAGCAGGACTAAAAAGCACTGCTGCTGGCGCCTCTGCCTCTTGTGGCTGAAAATATGCCTCTATATGTGCATTTAATTCTGCTTCTAGGCCTTGCAGATGGGCTTCTGCTTGCTCTTGCTGCTCCTCTGGCAATGCTTCTTCTTGTTGCTCTGCTGCCGCAATTAATGCTGCGCGTTCTGCTGCTGCTAGATCTAGCTTTTCTTTTAGTGCTACCGCTAAACCTTGTAAATCTGCCGAACCCAATGCTGCTGCTGCCAAAGTTTTCTGCTTTGCTATAGCCTGCTTTACCACTCGATAAATCTTAGTTAAACCTAAAGCTGGGAGTAATAATCCAGCTTCTATATAAACCAAAGCCATGAATGGCGTATTAAAGCTATGTAGCGCGGTCATATACATCGGCATTCTTAAAGCCTGCATTAATCCTGTTATCACCAAAGTAGAGATAATAGGCAAACGATAATTATGGCCAAAATGAACTAAAGATTTAAGCCTGGCGATTTTTGGAGAATAAGACGGACTTTCTGGTTTATTTTCCCACGTTGAAGTCACATCTGAATAAACTGATTTTGATACCCTGTCCACGGCTTTATCTATAAAATAACCCACTGCAGCCCCCATTGCCATAAAAACAAACAATTGATAACTTGTTGGGCCTAATACGCCATGAATAGTGCCATAGGTACTTAGATTATGACTAAAGAAAATACTCCCTAAAAAACCCCCAAAACCCGTAGAGGCCCAATTAAATAAGGCGCCCGATACGGTATCATTAAAAATAAGCTTACTATTTCCATAGGGGTTATTTGAAAAAAACATATTGTAAAGAGAAGGGAACAAACCGCCTGATTGAACTGAACCAAAAGTCTGCCCTAATGAACCTGAAATTTTACCAAAGAAAAAAGCATGGGCTAACTGATTTCCGGCAATCGCCCCTAATAATATGCCCATTTTATTGGTCACTAATCTTAGTGGATGAGAAATAGCTTCTGCCAAATCCGTCAAAATCAATCTGAACCCTGCTGCCGTTAATGCCAACATAACCAGGGTCATCGCTAAATCAAATACCCCCAATGGTGTCATGCTCATCCATAAAGAATTTAACATGCCGGCAGTAATAAACACGGCGACCAGGGTTAATAATAACTTTTGAACATTACTAAGTTGATTAAACAACTCTAGGGCGGGCGAAGCAACTGCTTTAAATTGATTAAAAATGGCTGCCAATACTTCTTCCCGAGGACGATAAAGAGCATAAATCATAAACATGCTCCATGGCATGCTAGACATCAGTAAAATATAAGTAGACAACACAAATTTTAAGACGCTTAAGGGCGAAGTATTAAATTTGTTGCCTATCCAAGTGCCTATATTAAATGAAGCAATGGATTCACTTTTTTGATGAAGATAGGCAAAAAACGCATTTCTTTTAATGGCTGCATAGAAACCTAAGAACAGCATTAAAAAAACCCGATTCACACCGGGTATCCAACCCATAACAGCCATGACTAAGCCTGCATGTATGATTCTAGATGCTTTGAGTTCAGCCATTATCCAAGTCATAACTCTTGTTTTTTTTAGTTTATCAACTTTGTTAAATAAGCTTAAAAACATAATCGCCAGCCCCTACTTAATTACAAAAAAAATAAAAAAGATAAGAAAGATAAGAAAGATAAGAAAGAAGCTGGATATTATAGATACCTTTCTAACTAGTCAAGCGCTTTCTACGCCATTCCCAAGGTGGAATACGACTTTCTGGAGGCAATGCCCATAAACCTATTTGATTGAATCTAGCCCAATATTCTAATAAAAGTAAATAAACATCATCTGAATACTGCCTATAAACCCAAGCATGTCCGTTTCTGACCATTTCAGCACAAATATCTTGATTATTTAAGTAAATTTTACCAATAATGCGTTGATATCTATCTTTAGTTTTATATTCTACGCGTACGGTTTTAAATAGAACAAGCTTATTAAGTACTTGCTGTGCTATTAAACCATGAGGCTGGCTTATTTCAGGGGTGTCAATTTCAGCCAATCGTATTTTAATCTTTTTAGCTTTCTTACTTACTATTACAATCGTATCCCCATCAGAAACTCGAATCACTTGGCCTGTGATGGTTTTTGCTGAAACCGAAAAAGTTATAAAGCTTACAAAAAACAGACTTGAGGCAAATAAAATAAAAGTTAAGCGCATGATTATGCAAACATTTCTAAATAATGCCCTGGCTGCTCTAATAACAAATCTGTAGTCACATTTGCAAAAATCACTGGCGTAGCATTATCTAGCATAGGATCAGCCATAGGAATAGACTCTGGAAAAAATAATTTGGGTTCTTTTATATTGAACACATCTTCTATTTTAAGGGCTGTATTATAACCCTTATCTTGAATATAGCTTTTCAAATCAGATGAAAATTTTCCCTGATTTTTTTTATAAAAACTTTCAAAGGCACTGACATGTTCAGAAGAAGTCAAATAATCTAGCATCAACTGCGTTTGTGCTTCTTTTTCAACATGATCTATTTTTGCTTCATATTTTATTAAGGCATCATATAAAGCCTTATCATCTTTAAAATAAGGATCGGCTAGATAATTTTTAAGGGTCATTGTTTTATGATGCTCTACGATATCTTTATGCCAACAATCTGCCATTTCTTTGGCTATAACATGATCCTGCGTACTTTTAAATATATTAATATAAATAAGAGACCAACTTGCCAAAAGCAAGCTGTTTAACGCACAATTTCCATATTCCTGATGAGGGAATACTTGTGAGAAATTTGTGTTTTTAGTTAAGGCTAAATTATAATAATGCTCGTATTCTAAATTATACCGATCTTCATTGTTTAAAATATAATAAATTTCATCAGGACTAATAGGATTATCTTTATGATGGTTATATGCAGTCAATCCTGAAGAAAGCGATTCATGCTTTTCCCCTGAATTTGCAACAACGTAAAGCCCAAGGCTTTTATCTAGAATAACATCTACTGCATGACCACTCCAACCTGTAGGCAATAAAATAGCTTGTCCATCATTATATAGTTGATAAATCATTTGGCTGGTATCGTACAAGCCAGCATTTAATATGGCTTTTTCTGCGCCATAAAATGCTGCACTCACTTCTGAAAAAACCTCTGTTTTCAATTTATTATAATTTGCGATATCCATATTTAAGATCACTTGGTAATCTATAACTGCCTCATGAAAAGACTTTACTGTAAACACTGTAAAGTGGCCTTCTGACTCAAATAAAGATTTTGATATTTTATTTATAGTCGAGTAGCGATGACTAGAGGGGAAAGCATGCGTAAAATTTTTAGCGGTTACATACTTATCCGCATAATGATTCACATCATTATTTACAATAGTATCTATCATCTTTTGCATTAATAATTTTTCTTGTGGGTTGTCAATAAAACAATTTACTTGACACAAAATAGTAGAAAGCGGCGTACCGTCCAAGTAAATAATTTGAGGGATTTTCTTTTCAATGGCATCCAGCTTAATAATAGCCTGTTCAAATATTTGATAATCATCTGTACCTAATGCCTGTTCAAACAACATGACTAACAACATAATAGGATAATGACTAGACGCACCCGATTGTAAAAGTAACTCGACCATTTCTACGGGCTGCTTGTATTTAATACTCAAATCAAGCGCAGAATACGTATTCCCCATACTGGTATCTTGATAAGCTTGCAAATTTACTTTAATACCTGGTTGAGCAAGCAATAATTCTACTAGATCTTGATGTCCATACATCACAGACAGATGCAAGGCAGATGAACCAAAATGATCTTGGCTATTCAGTAATTGTTTTCCGTATAAATTTAGAAGATCGCTAACTTGACAAAAATCTCCAGATCTGGCAGCAAGCAAAAACTCTGTTGTTTTTTGATGTGTTATCATAAGCAGTACTCTAAGCTAATTAAAAATTTTTATCGTTCTTCACTAAGCGTAATATTTCTGTTTTTATTACAAGCCTCTATAATAAGTTGATTTAACATCATTTCAATTTCTGTTTGATTAGCTTTTAAACAATAGAATCGAACAAGGGCTTCTATACCCGCAGGTTTATGTTGTTTTACTCTGTATAAGATATCTGTTTTTTCATAATATTTATCCCGTTGACTAATAGACCAATGCCCATAGGTGGTTCGATAAAAATTAATTAACTCCTGATAAATAGTATCAAATATTGGCTTGATTTCTTCAAAGGGAGACTGGAAAGTAAAAATAAAACTTTGATTAATTTCTAATAAAGAAAAATCTGTTGAAAAATTTATAATGGGATGAATCGAGACCATCATATTAGGTACTTTGATTTTTCGCCCCGTACGCTCATGCTTCACTGCTTTTGAAGCTTCGTCTAAGGTAAAATACAACACCCCAATATGATTAACATAACCGCTATAATGACCGATTTCAATATAATCTTCTTCGCTAAATAAATCTCGCCATTGAATAATTAAAAAACCAATGACATTCATGAGGTTTTCTTTTTGTGTAATGGTTAGTGCCGCAGCAATAACCCCCATTACCGCCAGTAAATAACTAAAATCGTATGCCCAAACTTTAGCCATAATTAAAATAAAAATAAAAATGAAGACCGAGCGACTGCGAACACGATATTTTAAAAGCAATCGTTTTTGCTTTACTCGACGCATTAACACTTTATCTATGATAAACCAAACTAACAGGGTGGCTGCTAAAGCGATCAGTGTTTTTATAAAGTTAATGGCTAAATTATCAAATAACGCATTCATATCTATCTTATATCTAAATAAAGTGAACTTATTCTAGCAGCTCTTGGTCTTAGTAGTGAAGACTTAATTTACATTTTAAAAATATAAAAAGGTTAAATTTTATGCAATATACAAAATATACCAATAAGACAGTTTTATCTCTAACTCTTGTTTTTTTATCCATGGGTATTGTCCAAGCCAAAGAAAAATTATTTGTTCCTGTTGATGATACCTGGAAAAGCATACCCTCTAAAAATAAAAACATAAAAGAATTCATTCCAATGAATGAAAAAGAATCTGCTTGGACTCGAATCATTACTGTAAAAGAAATGCCTGGCAATAAAATCAGCTCTGATAGTTACGCGCTTAGCGTTCAGGAGTTGGTCAAAAAATCTGAGCAATGCATGAAATATGTTACAGCCCCTCCTGTCAAACGACCTGAAAAAGGATTTGAAGAGTCTGTTATTACCTTTCAATGTTTACAAAAAGACAGTAAATATAAAACTTTCATTTCTAAAACAATGGAAAGCCCTTCTGGCTTATATGAAGTACGTTACAGTTTTATAAGCGACACAAAAGGCAAGTATAAAAACAAATTATTAAAAGATTATCTTTTAGAAGATGTCATTGTCTTTATGAAGTCTGTCACCTTATGCGATGACAGTATTAAAGATCGTGCTTGCCCAGTAGTCAGCCATTAATAAAATATTAAAAATAAAGTAGTAAAAATAAAGTAGTAGAGGATGTTATTATGATGTTATCATTCTTAAAAAAAAAACCTGCCCTAATCTTTCTCGCCCTTTTTATCCCGAGTATTCTCCCTAGTCTTGTATTGGCTAATACAGAAGAGCACCAGAGAAAAGGTATTTATTTAACACAAAGTACCGCGATGAACTCAAAACATGTCGCCTATTTAATCCAAAACTCTAAACAAGTAGGGATTAATACTTTTGTTATTGATATGACCTCCCCTAATCAAACATACCAAAATAATATTCAGAAAATAAAACAAGCTGGTATAAGATATGTTGCGCGTGTCGTGGTTTTTCCAGATGGGGGAAAACCCGAACAGGTTAAATCTCTTAGTTATTGGCAAAAAAGATACAAATTGGTTGCTACGGCAATTAATTTTGGCGCAGATGAAATTCAATTAGATTATATTCGCTACAGTTCTAAAATGCCTGCAAATAAACAAAATTCAAAAGATGTGACTGCTGTCATTAAGTGGTTTAAACAACAAGTGGCAAAACATGACATTCCTATGCAAGTCGATGTATTTGGTGAAACCAGTTACAAAGAATCGGTTAACATTGGTCAAAATTTAAAATTGATTGGTCCTGAAGTGGATGCTGTTTGCCCAATGACTTATCCATCTCATTATGAACCATTTAAAAAATATGCCACTCAGCCCTATAAAATAGTACATTATTCTTTAACAAAATTAAGAGAACAATTTAAAGATAATCAACCTTCATTTAAAGTCTATCCTTATTTTGAGTTATACAATTATCGATATCCGATGAATTATAACGAAAAGAAAAGTTACATTGATGCCCAATTAAGAGCGATTGAAGATTCGCATTCTGATGGTTGGTTTGCCTGGAACCCGCATAATAATTATGACATCTTATTTGATGTTTTAAAAACACGCCATAATGCAGGGTTTTCAAAAATGAATTAATAAAAATAACATTTTTATTTTTTATCGCAATGTTGAATACAAACTGTTTGAAGCGTTACTTCTCCGCCACAGTTTTCATGACAAAGTTTATGATTTTCTTGGCAAGATAAATTACTTTTTTCAGTTTGTCTATGACAATGATTTAAAATATCTGAACGGGTTGAATAATTTGTATTAGAAGACCCTGTTGCATCAAAAGAGCGATTAATGAAGCCAGATGCCATAGAAAGTATATAGGCCTCTCTCTCACATTGACGATGAAACTCCATTGAGTTTTCCTGACAGCTTTGCTTTTGTTGAAGGCACTGATTAGCGCAAATAGCAGCACTTTCTGATTTAACAGGATGATAAATATAGTTAGTTTTATAAACCGGAGAGCAGCCTTGAAGCAAAATAACTATCATGCTCGTCATAAAGCTAGCTTTAAGAATAAAGCGTTTTTTGTATTTAATCTGGAGCATATTATCATCAAGCCACTTGAGTAAACGAAAAGGGCCTGAAAACAGGCCCTTCAAGAACAACAAATAATAAATTAATTGTTGTTTAGTTTGCAGCAGGTGCAGCAGGTGCAGCAGGTGCAGCAGGTGCAGCAGGTGCAGCAGGTGCAGCAGGTGCAGCAGGTGCAACAGCATCATTCGCATGAGTAGCAGCGTTCTCAACGTCTTTTTTGACGTCAGTCACAGCATCGTCTACTTTTTTACCCATATCCGCTTCAGAACCACTTACATGGCCTTCAGCTTTATGTTCTTCACCGGCTGGTGCAGCTTGTTCTTGACCAGCTAAAGCTTCGTCTTTTTTCTGATCTTTACAAGCATTCATGCCAAGTGCCAACAAAAATACGGTTGTAGCAAGTATAATTTTCTTCATGCCATCCCTCGCTCGGTTAAGGTTTATGAAAAATTGTTAATATTAAAAAATTAAAGCTAGTTGGATACTAATACCCGCCATGCTAGAACTCAACAGTTACATAGCGTACCAGTTAAGTTATGAGAGAATTATAATCGAGAAAATCTACTTGTAAACTGTTTTTCAGAATTTTTATTATACGAGAAAAAGCAATTTAACTTCCCAATATGTGTTTGCTGTAAATAGGCCGGGCATTTTGTTCAATATAATCTATAATAGCGCCTGCAATATCTTTCTTAGTTGTCCTTTCGATGCCTTCTAAGCCTGGAGATGAGTTAACTTCTAATAATTTAGGTCCCGCTTCTGTTCTTAATAAGTCGACACCTGCAAAATGTAAACCCAATAATTTTGCCGCCTTGATGGCTGTTTTTCGTTCTTCAGTTGTGATTTTAACTTTAAAAGACTTCCCGCCTTGATGTAAATTACTTCTAAAATCTCCTTCTTGAGAAACCCGCTCCATCGCAGCAATCACTTTATGGCCTAAAACAATACAGCGTATGTCTCTTCCTGCGCTTTCTTTAATATACTCTTGAACGATAAAATTAGCTTTTAAGCCCCTAAACGCCTGAATCACGGCTTGAGCGGCTTTCGAGGTTTCAGCTAACACTACTCCTCTACCTTGGGTGCCTTCTAGAAGCTTAATCACTAAGGGGGCACCGCCCACTAAGCTAATAAGCTCTATCATGTCACCTGGCACATGCCCAAATACCGTCACAGGCATGCCAATGCCCCCTCTGCCTAAAATTTGATGCGCAAATAATTTATCCCTTGAGCGAATAATGCCCAATGAGCTATTCAAACAATAAGTATTCATCGATTCAAATTGTCTTAAAACAGCCATACCATAAAAAGTAATAGATGCCCCAATTCTAGGAATAATCGCATCAAATTTTTCAAGCTCTTGGCCCATATAATGAACACTAGATTGCGTTGAAGTGACTTTTATATAACAACGGGTTGTATTAATAACTTGTATATCATGACCTCTTGAGCGTGCAGCTTGTACTATGCGCTCAGTAGAGTAACTATCTGGCTCTCTGCTTAATAAGCCAATTTTTAATTTTCTTTTATGCGGATCGCTGCTTACTTTGTCATAAACCTGAGGTGAAAGTTCGCCAAATAAATGTGATGACTGAGGTAAAACAGCAAGCTTGCCTTCTAAAGCCGTTCGACCCAACAGCATCCTGTAAGACATAGTTTCACGATTAGTTAGAGAGATTTCAATTGGCCAGCTTTTCTCGCCCAATTTAATAATCGTACGGATAACATATCTTAGCTCAGTATGACCACTTGAGCTTGTTACCTCTCTTTCTGCTACTAGCGGCGCTTTACAATAAAGTTCAATATCTGGCCTTTCAGGAATAGGATGAATGCCAAAGCGAACTTTTTGTTCTCCCTCTTCTTCAATTTTTTCGACCATAAAAGCATGCAGGGCCGAAGTTTTGGCTCCTGTATCGACTTTTGCTTTAATGGCCAAAAGATTGAGTTCCGGTAAAGAAACCCATTCTTCCCAGCCAATAGGGATTAATTTTGTTTGTTTTAAATTCATATATATAATATTAAGCTTGAAAGAGGGCAAATATTTAGTATCTAAACATAGTTTAACAGATCTCATCCATCTTGATGAAGAAAAAAAACTGTTTTTACCACCAGGATATAAAATTAAACCATGATAATGGTATAAAATAAGCTAAAAAAATGCATTTAATCTCAAAACAAAATATGCGCCTTCACGACGTAAATAAGAAATCACTCGCTGCTTATGCTGACAATATCTCCTCGGCTGGTCCTAAGCTATTAGATTATTTAGTGCAAGAAACCCAAACCAGCACACATATTCCTAGTATGTTATGTGGGCGCCTTCAAGGCAGGTTATTAAATATGCTTGTTAAGTTAAGCGGCTCGACTTCATGTTTAGAGCTTGGTACCTTTACAGGATATTCTGCTTTGTCTATTGCAGAAGCGCTTCCTCCTGAAGGCAAGCTTATCACCTGTGAAATGCGGCTACGGCACGCTAACATTGCACAAAAATATTTTAAGTTATCGCCACATGGTCATAAAATTGACTTAAGATTAGGTAAAGCCCTTGATATCATTCAAACACTTTCACACCCAATTGATTTTTGTTTTATAGATGCGGATAAATTAAATTATCAAAATTATTACAATATATTATTACCTAAAGTGAGATCTGGGGGATTGCTGGTATTTGATAATGCTTTATATCATGGTGAAGTATTAAATCCGATAAACAAAGACGCGAAAATCATTCATGCTTTAAATATGCAAATTAAAGCCGATTCTCGCGTCGAACAAGTAATGCTCACCATCCGAGATGGCATACTATTACTACGAAAAACATAATTTTCTACCTTTTTGTTGCTTGCCGCTCTTTGCCTCATCAACAGTAGCCGCATCCGCATCCGCGGATAACCTCCTGCTTAATAATGATAGGGGCATGGTGGGCCGCGCAGCGGCAAAAGCCGCATCTGCTACTGCAGCCTCATCAGGCACGCGATCTGATGGTTGTTTAGTCATAGATTTCGCTTTTTTATCTTGTAGATGTTTAAAGAAAATTAAAACTGGTATTTTATTAATCTTGCAATCTTCGCAGCAAGGTACAAATTTATTTTTCTTTGGATCTATAGACCTAAAGAAATTAGCCGATCCTTCCATTTTTAATGAATCAACTTTCTTATCTTTAAGTTGAGCAATCCAATAAGCTATCATTTTTTTTTCAGCACATGCTCGAGAAGGATTTTGTAAATTTAATGAGTTGACATCAAGTGGCTTACACTCGCCAGAAATTACTTTGTTTAGCTGATCTATAACCAGATCAACGCCAAGTTTTTCTTCCTCATGATACTTAAATTGATATTGATATTGATTACCTTTTTTGTTAAGCGTCTGTACTGTATTCGTAATGGAAGTCTGAAATTTTTCTTGAATTTCTTGATACAGCCTAGTACTGCCTTGCAACTTGCTAAGTTCGCCGCTAACGGTAACCAAACATATTTTTTCTGTTTTTTCTTTACCTGCATCTTTTTTTTCTAAAAGAAAAAATGAGAGGCAAATTGGAGAAGGGCCTTCAATCTCTCTCATCAAGGAATCATGAGCTTGAGCTGCAGCAGAATCGGGCGCTAACTGTAAATAGTCAAATACAATACCAATTGGCTTTTGATTTAACGCTGTCACAGCCTCTTCTAGTAGACCTTTTTCATTGACTGCAAAATCAGAGTCCAATTTTTGTACTTTATTGGCCCGACGTAAAACAATGTCTTTATGTTTTTCCAATTGAAAATTTTCGAAAAATTCAGCATTGCCTTCTAGCATATTAAATTCCTTAAAAAAAAGTTCTGCTAAATTTTTCGCTTCCCTTGTATCGTTGAAATAAAAACAAGGATCATTGCTCAAACCTCTCCCTAAAGACTCAAATACCTCAGGATTTTTCTGCAAAATAGCAACCCTTGCCCTCTTAAGGCATTGAGGCATGGCTTTTTCGCGATACGATGATTCAATATCTGGCATTCTTAAAAAAATAAAACTTAAAATATTCTCCTTCAGTGTATTTAATACTGTTTCATTTAAACGTAATTCACATTCAGGTTTAACTTTATATCTATTTTTTGCTTTTTGTGCTGTAATCGCTTCATTATTAGCCTTGTGCTTTTCAATAATCTCCCTATATAACTCCCCTGTAATAGTCCCATCCTTCTGAATGCCATCATGAAAAAAGACATAACTGATTTGACTATTCTGCGAGTCTAACTTAAAATAAACCTCATTCTTCTTTGACTTTTTAGCCGCCAGATTAAAATTCTTCTTTGGGTTCAACTTAAAAATAAAAGCCTCGTTTCTAATTAGTAAGACTTCATCTTTCAGATTACTTTCAACATCCTTAGCAATTAAATACACCACTTTTTGCAAAAGTGCTCCTTCACCTTGATCTGTACTATAAAATATATCAAATAAATCCCCTGCTAATTCTGCTGATTCCTGAGACGCATCATCTGGGAAAAAACCTTGTATTTTTGTTTGAAATTTTCTGCGCTCTGCTTCTAGCAGAGAACTGAGTTCCGCTATTTTACTTGAAATCGCATTTTTTAATGCAGTTATCTGTGTTTGTAAGTACTCAGGGTTTTTAAGCACAGCTGCTGCAGAGGCATCTAAAGCTAACCTACCCTGCATTAACGTTGCCAATTGGCTGGCAGGGGTTGAAGGGGCTGAAGGAGCTTTCAACAACCTTTTAACTGGCGAACAAGGGGGTGAATAAGGTTGGGGTTTTGATTTTGGCAATAATTGTTCTGCAGCAGCTGCTGATTGCCTCGCAAATTCTTTAACTCTATCTTGAAATAAAAAAAGATTATGCTCCAACTTCGAGGAAGAGCATAATGACAAATCTGGATCTAAGTCTTGAGGTGCCGCTGAGGCTGATGCTTTTTCTTGATTGGCCTGAAGCACACTCACACTGCTAGCACAAAGTGCTGCATATCTTTGGCTCAAGTGACCAAACTCACCTGCATTAAACTTTGGACTCGATAACTGAGCCTGGATAGTTTGAAGCTGCTGTATGAGGCTTATTAACGACATTTAAGATTACCTACTAAAAATAAAATGATACAATAATCTACTCTTTTTCTAATGTTAAGGAAAAACCGACAAACGGTAGGTTTAAGCCTACAACCCGTCGCTTACTGCCTCATCATACGGAATGTGTCAGGGAAAGTGAGACAAATTTCTTACGAACTTAGTACGGATTATCCTGCCAAAATATCCTCTTTTTGTCCACTATTATTTGTAATATTTTCTAAATGAATTTGACCTACTTTTGGTGGGTTTATATACA
>CANJMM010000023.1 GCA_947475765.1 Legionellales bacterium
CAATTTTTGGTACAATCACCGGCATACGATCATGCAATTTGGCCATTTTAGATTCTTTTGCAACCTCCTTGGTTAAAATAGCGCAAGTAGGAAAAAGCCCGGCTTCTGTAGGCAAAGCCCAAATGCCCGCCAGTGCAAATAAAGGCATTTTGTTTAAATAGACAAAAAAAGGCTGCTTACGTTTTTGTATTAAACGCCATTCATAAAATCCTGAAACGGGGATAAGGCATCTTTTTTTCTCAAAAGCTTGTTTAAATAAAGGCTTTTCTAAAACGGTTTCTATGCGAGCATTATTATATCCTGTTGAATGGGGATTTTTTTGCCAACTGGGGATAAAGCCCCATTGCATAAAAACCAACTCTGCTTGCCCCAATTTATCTAATACAACAACAGGAATAAGCTGAGCTGGAGCAATATTATATTTGGGTTTAAACACAAAACTATTTTTCAAGGAAAAATGCGCACGCAAGTCTGCTTCAGTAGTATTTAAGGCAAATCGACCGCTCATTTTTTGATTATTCTACTGTGACAGATTTGGCTAAATTTCTGGGCCTATCTACATCTGTGCCTTTTAATAAAGCCACATGATAGGCTAATAATTGCAAAGGAATAGTATAAATAATAGGGGCAATACAAGCTGGCACTTCTGGTAAATAAACAGGGGTCACCCCTTTATCCTCCCAAACCGTCCCTTCTGTGGTTAATACAAACACTTCTCCACCTCGAGCCAACACTTCTTGAATGCTCGATTGCATTTTTTCAAATAAGGCATTTTTAGGGCACAAAGCCACCACCGGCATAAATCTATCGACCAAAGCCAAAGGCCCATGTTTTAATTCCCCTGCGGGATAAGCCTCTGCATGAATATAAGAAATTTCTTTTAATTTTAAAGCCCCTTCTAAGGCCACCGGATAAAACTCGCCTCTACCTAAAAACAAAGCATGTTGTTTCTCACAAAAGCGCTCTGCTAACTTAGCCATGGTTTTATCTAGTTTTAATACCTGTTCAATATAACCAGGTAATGCGCGTAAACTTGCTACTATTTTTTCTAAAGCTTGCTTTTTATCCGTATCTACGCATAAAGATAATAAAGATCCCACTAATAATAATAAGCTCGTCAGTTGCGCTGTAAATGCCTTCGTAGAAGCAACGCCAATTTCTGGCCCTGCATGTGTTAATAACACGTGTTCACAAGCGCGAACCAAAGCACTTTCAGGGACATTACAAATCGCTAAAGTAGAAACATAATGAGGCGAAAGCACTTTTAAAGCGGCTAAAATATCGGCGGTTTCACCCGATTGTGAAATGCTCACTAATAAAGCATTGGGTAAGGGTACTATTTTTTTAAAGCGAATTTCACTGGCAATGTCCACGTCTACATGAAGGCCCACATAATTTTCTAGCCAAAATTTGCCTAACATCGCCGCATAATAACTGGTGCCACAAGCAATTATCTGAAGCGATTGAATTTGCTTAAAAACAGCAGGGGCGCTGTGTCCAAAAATAGAAGGGGAAATATCATCTTGACCTAATCTTGAGGCAAGGGTTTGGCTGATGGCCACAGGCTGCTCAAATATTTCTTTTTGCATAAAATGACGGTATTCGCCACGCTCTGAACTTTCTTTTCCAAAAGGATAGTCCCGAATCGATCGGGTGACAGGCTTACCCAATGCATCATAAATATGATAGGCATTTTGATAAACATCCAGCATATCGCCTTCTTCTAAGATCACCATTTTTTGTGTAAAAGGCGCCAAGGCTAACATATCTGAAGCAATAAAATGTTCTTGATGTCCAATGCCTAAAACAAGGGGCGCTCCCTTTCTGGCGCACACCAATCTACCCGGATTATCTTTACTGATTAAGGCAATAGAATATGCGCCTTTTAAACTTTCGAGCGCTTGAGAAACGGCTTGAAGCAAGTCCTTGGTTTGCTGATAATAAACGCCTATGCTGTGAACAATCACTTCTGAGTCGGTCTCAGAAACACACTGAATACCATGATTTGCTGCTAACCATTTTTTTTGCTCTTGATAATTTTCAATAATGCCGTTATGCACCAAAGCCAAACTGTCTTGAAATACATGTGGATGGGCATTGTTTTCACTAGGCTCCCCATGAGTAGCCCATCTGGTATGCGCAAGGCCCGTGGTGCCTAAAATAGGCTCGGCTAATAAAAGTTCATTTAATTTCTCTACTCTGCCTGTGGTGCGGATACGCCTAATCTGGTTAGCTTGGATAATGGCCAATCCCGCAGAATCATATCCTCGGTATTCTAATCTAGATAAACTTTCCACTAAAATAGCGGCCACGTCTCTAGATGAAACTACGCCTACGATGCCGCACATAGCAACCTCTTATTTATTTATTTTTTGATTAACCGGACGGACCCAATGGTCTACCACCCGTTGATTCAGGGTTTGAGTCAGTGTCAGTTTGCCTGCTTCTGTATCTTGAATAATGGTACTGCCTGCCGCAATCGTTGTGCCTTGTTTAATCCTGAGTGGGGCAACTAATTGCGTATCTGAGCCAATATGCACATCATCTTCAATAATCGTTTGATGTTTATTTAGGCCATCATAATTACACGTGATGGTTCCTGCGCCAATATTAACCGAAGTGCCTAAAATAGCATCGCCCACATAACTTAAATGATTAATTTTTGAGTCTGTGCCAATTTGGCTTTTTTTCACTTCCACAAAATTGCCAATTTTAACGTTATTGGCCAATACCGTCTCTGGTCGAATGCGGGCATAAGGCCCAATTTGACAACCCTTACCCACTGTTACACCCGATAAATAACTAAAAGGCAAAATCTCAACGTCTTCGCCTATCTCACAATTAACTAAAATACAATTGGCCCCAATTTTTGTTCGGGCGCCTATTTTATTATTACCTTCAAATAGCGTATTCACGTCTATTATCACATCCGGGCTGCACTGTAGGCGCCCACGAATGTCCACTCTATTTAGATCGCGTATAGAAACACCCTCTGCCATTAATTTTTGTACTTGCTTTTGCTGATAAAGACGCTCCACCAACGCTTGCTGATAACGGGTATTCACCCCCATCACTTCTTCTGCATTTGGCGCTAAATAGGCCGTAATGGCTTTACCTTCTGAAACCGCAAGTTGAACCAAATCGGTTAAATAATATTCTTGCTGTGTGTTTTGATTGGATAATTTAGGCAATAAAGAGATTAATAAGTGCAAAGAAACACAAAAAATACCCGAGTTAATTTCTGTTATAGCCCGAATGGCCGCATTGGCCTCTCGCTCTTCTACAATGGCAATAGGGGAATGTTGACTGTCTCGAATTACCCGGCCAAAGCCCGTAGGATTGTCTACTCGAGCGCTAATAAAGCCCATACAAGAATGTTCTTTAACTAAATCTGGTTTTAAGCTTTTCATAAAGCCATCCAGTAATTCAGCCGACACCAAAGGCGTATCGCCGCATAAAATTAAGACTTGCTCTTCCCCTTCTCTTTCTTTTTCTCTTTCAGAAAGATCTAAATAAGGCAAAACCGATTTGAGCGCGTCGGCCGTACCTAATTGCTGGGCTTGCGTTACCCATGTCAATTTACACAGAGGGTTAGTCACTACCTCTGGCTTAAAGCACTCAGATAATAAAGGCCTTATTGCATTTTGTACGATATAAATCGCATCAGGGGACAAACTCTGCGCTGCAGCAAATACATGCGCTAACATAGGTTTTGACCCAATGGGGTGCATGACTTTAGGCAAGGCAGAACACATTCTTTTGCCTAAGCCAGCTGCTAAAATAACGACGCTTAATTTCATCATTCTATTTTACACTGTAATATACAGCGGTAATATACTTAGCGTGATAATATCAAAAAACAACAAGCTTTCTGACTTTTTTATTTTAAAGGCGGGGTTTATTGTATACTTAGCTTCAGATGCTCATGCCTATTTTAATATTTTTTATCAAATTAACTTAATCATATCGCTTTTTGCCTTTTTTCCCAAAATGCGGATAATTTAAGATCGGCAAAAAATTGTCAGGCAAGTACTCTAAGTATATGTTATTATTATAAAAACATCGGCAAAAAGATCGGCAAAATAAAATGAATCCAAGTATTAGTGCAATGGAACCTATGATGCCTGCAGAAAACATCCTATCTGGCACATTATCTGATATCGCTATTGATTTAATCGCAAAAAGTGAAAAAATCTATCCTTGATACCTAGATTTTTTGACCCTACCCAGATTGCTCCTACCCCAATAAAACGCACACTCCGCTAAACCACCTGTTCCCTGACACAGGCGGTGGGTAAGCTTCTTCGGCTAAAAACGACCGTTCGTCGGCTCATGCTTATTTTATTGTTTACTTAATAAGTTGGCTTGCTTATAATGCTTTCACTACTTATTACCTAACGTTATTTTTATTATAAGTGAGGTTTATATGAATTTATTAAAACTTGGTTTAATGGGCGCTGCTGTTGTTTATGGACAAGATCAGGTGCCGGAATCTTCCTCGTGGTCTTCTTGGAAAGCTGAGAGGTTTGCTGAGAAGTGTGATCCTAAGACTTATTATGAGGCTAGATTGCCTTCTTTGATTAAGGAGGTTGATAGCTTTATTGAAAGTCATAGAGCTAAGAGGGCTGATATTAAGGCTGAAACTGAGGCTAGGAAGGCTAGGGCTGAGGATCTGGCTGAAGCCATGGCTATGGCTATAGCTAGAAGGGAGGCTTATTATAAGGCTATAGCTGAAGCTATGGCTATGGCTGAAACTAAGACTGGGATGAGTTGCAACACTATGATATTTATTATGCCTAGTGTTTTTTTGGGGTATACATGGTTAAGAGCGAAACAGCATGCTGATGCACAAGAACGTGCTGATGCTCAACGTCTTGCTGTAGCGCAAGATGCGGTTAATGAGGCGAATCAACGTCTTGCTATAATTGAAAATCAGATTGAGTATATTGCTAACGAGATCATGATGAATGATCCTCCTCCGTATGCTGCTGAGGTTGCTCCTCCTCTTTACAGACCATAGATAACATAACGCTAAAAAATCAAGCCTCGATAATGGCTTTATCGGGGCTTTTATTATCTTTTCCCAACTTGTTTACGCAAAGACTGTAAGGCGCGAAGCATACCTGCTGCTCGCACCAATTCTGCTTGAGCCAAACCATAGTCAAAATCGGATTTATTTTGAGCAATAACCTCTTCGGCCAACTTCTTGGCTTTTAAGATCTCTGCTTCATTAAGATCCTCTCCGCGAAGCACGGTATCGGCTAAAATCGTAATAATATCTGGCTGAACTTCTAAAATGCCGCCACTGACAAAGATAATGATTTCTTGATCGGTTGGCGTTAAAATTTTAACTGGGCCAGGCAACAGCAAAGTCAGCAGCGGAGTATGACCCGCGGTAATACCCAAATCTCCCCAAGTGCCTCTTGCCACCACCATTTGAGCTCGACCTGAAAATATCGCTTCTTCTGCGCTAACAATATCGACATGCATATTTAATAATTTCGCCATGCTTAACCCAAATAAATAAAACTAAATAAACCAAATAAAATCACTAGACTGTTTTTTGTTGCATTGCCAATGCTTTTTGTTTCACTTCTTCAATATTGCCCACCATGTAAAAAGCCTGCTCTGGCAAGTTGTCTAATTCGCCGTCTAAAATGGCTTTAAAGCCGTCAATGGTGTCTTTTAATGACACATATTTACCAGGGGATCCGGTGAAAACTTCTGCCACAAAGAAAGGCTGGGATAAAAAGCGTTGTATTTTACGCGCTCTAGAAACCGTGCGCTTATCTTCTTCTGATAATTCATCCATACCCAAGATGGCAATAATGTCTTTCAGTTCTTTATAACGCTGCAAGGTTCCTTGTACCCCTCGGGCGACATCATAATGTGCTTGACCAACCATAATCGGATCCAATTGACGTGAAGTCGAATCTAAAGGATCGACCGCAGGATAAATACCCAACTCTGCAATTTGGCGTGAAAGCACCACGGTTGCATCTAAATGCGAAAAAGTGGTGGCAGGAGAAGGATCGGTTAAATCATCTGCAGGCACATACACTGCCTGAATAGAAGTAATAGAGCCTGTTTTGGTAGAAGTAATACGTTCTTGTAAACGCCCCATTTCTTCTGCCAATGTGGGCTGATACCCTACCGCTGAAGGCATACGGCCTAATAAAGCCGATACTTCTGTTCCGGCCAAGGTATAACGATAAATATTATCCACAAAAAATAACACATCTCGGCCTTCATCACGGAAAAATTCTGCCATAGTTAAACCGGTTAAAGCCACACGTAAACGATTACCTGGAGGCTCATTCATTTGGCCATAAACCAAAGAAACTTTATCTAAGACATTAGAATCTTTCATTTCATGATAAAAATCGTTTCCTTCACGTGTGCGCTCACCCACGCCCGCAAATACTGAATAACCACTGTGTTCAATGGCAATGTTTCGAATTAATTCCATCATATTCACCGTTTTGCCTACGCCGGCGCCACCAAATAGGCCCACTTTACCGCCTTTAGCAAAAGGGCAAATCAAATCAATGACTTTGATACCGGTTTCTAATAATTCTGCACTGGCTGCTTGTTCTTTAAAAGTAGGGGGCTCACGATGAATAGACCAACGTTGTTCAGCTTCTTCGCCAATGGGGCCTTTATTATCAATAGGCCTTCCCAACACATCCATGAGTCGACCTAAGGTTTTATGTCCCACAGGAACATGAATAGGACCACCCGTATTTTTTACGCTTAAACCACGACGTAAACCATCGGTGGTACCCATGGCAATAGTACGAACCACGCCATCACCTAATTGTTGCTGAACTTCCAAGGTAATTTCTGTGTTTTCAACCGTTAAGGCATTATAGACTTTAGGGACACAGCCACGGCTAAACTCAACGTCTACGACAGCGCCAATAATTTGAACGATTTTTCCACTGGTTTCTATGGTATTGCTCATGTGCTTTTCTCTCTGTTTAATCTTTTATACGTTATACGGCTTGAGCGCCGCTCACAATTTCTGATAATTCTTGTGTAATAGAAGCCTGTCTTGCTTTGTTATAAACAAGCTGCAAATCATCGATGATGTCACCCGCATTATCCGAAGCACTTTTCATGGCAACCATTCGAGCTGCCTGCTCACAGGCTAAATTTTCCACAGCGCCTTGATACACTTCGGCTTCGATAAAGCGCATGAGAATAAAATCGAGTAATTCTTTGGCTTCAGGCTCATATAAATAATCCCAATATTTATCTTCACTAATGGTTTTCTTCCCCTGTGAGATTTCTTGCTCTGTGGGGATAATAAAAGTTTCTTGAGGCGCAATAGGTAACAATTGCTCAAGTACAGGTTGTTGCGTCATCGTGTTCACAAATTTATTATAAGCAATGTGCAAACAATCGATTTCACCCCGATAAAATAAATCGAGCATAATTTGTACTGGGCCAATAATATCCGTTACTTTGGGGGCGTCTTTGATGTGTTTAATACACGCATCGACTTTAGCGCCCATTCGCTTAAAAAAGCTTTCTGCTTTAGCGCCAATAATCGAAAATCTAAGTTTATACCCCATTTGTTCAAATGCCTGCATTCGGCCTATCAGCATACGGAAAAGATTGCTGTTTAAGCCCCCGCTTAAGCCTCTGTCTGAACTGATGACGATTATACCAACGGTCTTGATGGGGCGTTTTTCTAAAAAAGGATGACGGTATTCAGAATGACTGATACCGACATGATCCACCACTTGACGAATTTTCTCAGCATAAGGCCTTGAAGCTTCCATGCGCTCTTGTGCTTTACGCATTTTACTGGCCGCAACCATTTCCATGGCGCGTGTAATTTTTTGCGTACTTTTAATGCTTTTTATTTTGGATCGTATTTCTTTAGCGCCCGCCATACATCACCCTGTTTTTTTTATGTAAATGCATGTGCTGCTTTAAAGGCTTTTAAGACTTCATGCATGGTTAATTCAACAGCGTCGCTTAATTTACAATGCTGATTAATATCTTCTAAAACAGCTTGATGATGCGCGCCCAAATAATCGTGTAAGGCTTCTTCTAAAGCAACGACTTTATTCAATGGCACATCGTCTAAATACCCTTTATCGGCAGCAAATAAAATAAAGGCCATATTCGCCACACTAAGCGGCGTGCATTGCTTTTGCTTCATCGCTTCTGTTACACGCTGCCCACGTTCTAATTGTTTGCGCGTGGTTTCATCTAGATCAGAGGCAAATTGAGAAAAGGCGGCCAATTCACGATATTGTGCCAAAGCCAATCGCACCCCGCCTCCAAGTTTTTTAATGATTTGGGTTTGCGCAGCGCCCCCTACCCGAGAAACAGATAAGCCCGCATTAATCGCAGGGCGAATGCCTGAATTAAACAAATCGGTTTCTAAGAAAATTTGACCATCTGTAATTGAAATCACGTTCGTGGGAACAAAAGCCGATACGTCACCTGCTTGGGTTTCAATAATAGGCAAAGCCGTTAACGATCCGGTTTTACCCGTCACTTTGCCTTTGGTTTGTTCAAACACATAATCTGCATTCACCCTTGCCGCCCGCTCTAATAAACGAGAGTGCAAATAAAAAACATCTCCAGGATAGGCTTCACGCCCAGGTGGCCTACGCAATAAGAGCGATATTTGACGATAAGCCCATGCTTGTTTGGTTAAATCGTCATAGATAATTAACGCGTCTTCGCCTTTGTCTCTAAAATATTCACCCATGGTACAACCTGAATAGGGTGCAATAAATTGTAGCGGCGCGGCTTCTGCCGCCGTAGCTGCAACCACAATGGTGTGCGCCATGGCGCCATGTTCTTCTAATTTTCTAACAACCGCGGCAACCGAAGAAGATTTTTGGCCAATCGCCACATAAATACATTTTACGCCCGTATTTTTTTGATTAATAATGGCATCGAGTGCAATGGCGGTTTTGCCGGTTTGTCTGTCTCCAATGATAAGCTCACGCTGCCCACGACCAACGGGCACCATGGCATCAATGGCTTTTAAGCCTGTTTGAATGGGTTGATCAACCGACTGGCGGGTAATCACCCCAGGCGCTACTTTTTCTACTGGCGCGGTTTTTGTGGTCGCAATAGGGCCTTTGCCATCAATAGGCTCACCTAAAGCATTCACAACACGACCTAATAAAGCTTCCCCAACAGGTACTTCAAAAATACGCCCCGTGCATTCTACTGTTTGACCTTCAGCCAAATGTTCTGCTGAGCCAAAAATAACCGCCCCAACCGAATCTCGCTCTAAATTTAAAGCCATCCCAAAGGTGTTACCGGGAAACTTAAGCATTTCTCCTTGCATCACGTCTCTTAAGCCATAAACTCGAACAATACCATCTCCCACGCTAATAATACTGCCCACAGTTTTAGCCTGGACATCGAGATTACTGTCGGTGAGACGTTTTTTAATTAAGTCACTAATTTCGGAAGGATTTAAACGCATGATTCCCCACTTGCCTTTAATATTATGCTAATGCTTCTCTTAACTGACGAACTTTACCCAACACGGTACCATCTAAAATAGTATCTTCGGCACGAATCATCACCCCTGCTAGTAAACTAGCGTCTTCTTTAACAACAAGTTCAATAGAAGAAGAGAAATACGTACTGAGCGCGCTAATTAATTTTACTTGCTCGTCAGCGCTTAATTTTTGAGCAGAAATCACCTCTACTTTGGTGCTGTTTTCTGTCACACGCCGAATGGCTTCAAAAGCTTCTGCTATCTCTGGTAGCAAAATCAGCCTATCTTGTTCTGTTAATATCGATAAAAAATCTTGCACTGCTTGCATGATGCTTAAGTCAGGTAGCACTTCTTTAGTTAAATTTAAATAAAAATCCAATCTAAACAACTTCGTATGAACAGGATTATTTAAGAGCTCTATCGTCAAGGGGTGTCTACCCACTTGAAAAGCAAAATTTAACCAATTCGAAAAATCAGACAAGGTTTTGTCTTTAGTTTGCTCTTGTGCAAACATAAATAAAGCTTTGGCATAAGGGCGGGCAATGGCCTGAACGGAAGACATGCCTACAACCCCTTAATCAATGCGTCAACCATATCATGGTGCGTATTATCATTTATTTTTTGAGCCAAGATTTTTTCAGCGGCAAGTAAGGCCAAGTTAGCCACCTCTGCACTTAGACCTTCTTTGGCTTGCTGAATCATGACTTCTATCTCAGCTTGCGCTTGATTTTTTTGCCTATCCCCTAATTCTTTGGCTTGAATTTTGGCCAAATCTAGCACATGTTGCGCTTGTTTTTTGGCATCTTCAATTAACCCATGGCATTGAGTTTTAGCTTCTTTTAGGTGTTTTTTGACCGCATCTTGCGCCAACTCCAAATCACGGTGACCGCGATCAGCTGCCGCCAATCCCTCTGCAATACGCCCTTGACGTTCTTGCATCGCCTGGATAACTGGTGGCCATACAAATCGCATGGTAAACCAAACAAACAAGCCAAAAGTGATCATCTGACCCAGTAATGTAATAGTAATACTCACGCCCAATTCCTCTTAATGATAACTAAATTAACAACTAAGATGCTTTAGCCGCTACAGCCAATAAACTCGCCAAAAACGGACTTGCAAAAGTAAAGTACAAAGCAATACCCACGCCAATCATTGTCACCGCATCTAGCAAGCCTGCTAAAATAAACATTTTAACTTGTAACATAGGGGCCATTTCAGGTTGTCTGGCTGCGCCTTCTAAAAATTTGCCACCCAATAAACCAAAGCCCAATGCAGTCCCCAATGCGCCCATACCAATAATCATGGCAACCGCAATGGCCGTCATACCTTGTAAGTCTGCAACTAATTTAGCTAATTCCATTATAATCCCCTTTTATTAAACAAAAATTAAACACAAATTAAAATCTAAAATCTAAAATTAAAATCTAAAACTAATGCCCCTCGTGTGCCATGCTTAAATAAACAATGGTCAGCATCATAAAAACAAAAGCCTGTAAGGTAATCACTAAAATATGAAAAATGGCCCAAGGTAAGCCCAGTGCCCACTGAGCAGGAAAGGGCAGCAAGGCGATTAAAATAAAAATTAATTCACCAGCGTACATATTACCAAATAAACGCAAGCCCAAAGAAATAGGTTTTGCACACTCATCAATCAAGCGTAAGACTATATTAAAAGGAAAAAACCATATGCCAAAAGGTGAGCAAAACAATTCTTTTAATAAACCAAAGCCTTTTATTTTTATATTGTAAAATATAATCAAACAAAAAACAGAAACAGACAAACCGAAAGTTAAATTTAAATCTGTGGTAGGTACAACTTTAAGATGGGATAAACCAAAAAATGATCCTATTACCGGAAGCAAATCCACCGGCAACAAATCCATTGCATTCATTAAGAAAACCCAAACAAATATCGTTAAGGCCAAAGGGGCAATGAGTGCATTTTGGCCATGAAAGGTATCTGAAACTTGCTTTTGAACAAACTCTATTAAAAGTTCTAATAAATTTTGCCAAGCGCCTGGCACACCAGAAGTGGCGCACTTGGCAACGCGCGCAAAAACAAATAAAAATAAAGCGCCTAAAATAAATGAAAAACCTAAGGTATCTAAATGTAAGGTATAAAAACCTTCACCCCAATGAAGATTGGTCAAATGGTGAGCAATATACTCTGTTTGAGAAAGGGGTTCACTTAAATTCATTACGCTCTCTTATGTTTCCTGTATGTCGCGTCTATTTTTTTCTATGATGGCCATAATGGGTATGCTGATGGAGGGTAAGAAAAAACAGAGGAGGCCAATTCCATACCCCAAAAATACCCAACCAGGCTCAACCCAATTCATTTGCCAAACCAAAGCAAACATCACTGCAGTCAAAAACAACTTTAGCATTTCACCTAAATAAAAACGATTCTTGATTGTATGAATATATTGAGCACCTTGGTGCTTAAAATACACAACATAAAAAACAAGATTCGGTAGTAAACAAACTAAAAAACCCAATAAAAATGATAAGACGCTTTCCGGCTTACCAGAACCACTCCAAAAAATAAATACGCCAATCACCAACCCCATGGCTTGAGCAATAATACCCCAAAAAGCTTCATGGGGTTGACGGTATTTGTTCATGCTTTTTTATAAGCCCACAGCGCGAATGGTTGATGCGCGCCAAGTATACTCAAAACCCTTATTTTTAGCAACTTGACCCAAGGCAACTTGGGTTGTTTTTAAGTTTTTTAATTTATTTTTTTTTATTTAAAGTGAGCCAAGATACCCTCTAACTCATCTACGTGGCTATATTTAATCAACAAAGTCCCTTGGCCTTTAGCTGAAGAGTGGCGAATGGTCACAGGCGCCCCCAATTTATCGGCTAAGTCATCTTGCAATCGCCGAATATTAGGATCGACGCTCACCCATTTTTTGTCCTGCTCTCCATTTTCCTGCCCCTGTTCTTGTAAGCGTGCAATGATTTTTTCAGTCTCCCGCACAGACAAGCCTCTGTCTGCAACCGTGTTGGCTACTTGGCTTTGAAGGGGGCCTTTTAAGGCAAGTAAGGCTTTAGCATGACCAAGTTCCACTTTTCCTGCCTCAAGCAAGACTTGTACCTCTACATTTAAAGACAAAATGCGCAATAAATTGGTGACACTGGCTCGAGATTTTCCGACCATTTCCGCCACTTGAAGGTGGGTTAATGAGAGCGTTTCAGATAAGCGCTTTAAGGCTTTGGCTTCTTCTATAGGGGTTAAATCTTCGCGTTGAATGTTTTCAATTAACGCAATCACCATGGCGATGTCATTGGTGACGGTTTTAACCAAAACAGGGATTTCGGTTAGACCGGCAAGTTGGGCTGCGCGCCACCTTCTTTCCCCTGCAATAATTTCAAACTCCCCCCCTTTTTTAGTGGCTCGCACTAAAATAGGCTGGATAATGCCTTGCGTTCGAATCGACTCGGCTAATTGCTCAACACCTTCATGTTTGATGGCGCCCCGTGGTTGATAGGGCCCTGGTTGAATATTTTTAACAGAGACGCGCATTAATACCCCATCAGGAAGACCCGCTGGCTCCGAGACAGGTGCAGACACAGACACAGAGGTGCCGAGCAAAGGGGGTTCTGACGAGGGTGTGTCTATAAGATCAAAACTTTGTCTCATTACATCTGAGTTAGGTAGCACGGCCAGTAATGCGTCTAAGCCTTTTCCCAGGCCCCGTTTTCTAATACTCATGATCGGGTTCCTTCAGATAAACTGGTGCTGGTAACAGCTTTTTTTGTTTTGTTGTTTGGCTTACTTAACGGAAAGCGACGCTCTATTTCTCCCGCTAAAGCAGCATAAGCGGCCGCCCCTCGAGATTGTCTATCATAGAGCATAACGGGCAACCCATGGCTAGGTGCCTCGGCTAAGCGCACATTTCTAGGAATAATGGTTTGGAATACTTTAGATCCAAAATGCCCCATAAGCTGCTCTGAAACCTCTAAACACAATCTATTTCGATTATCAAACATCGTTCGAATAATCCCACCAATTTCAAGTGGCGGATTAATAGCCGATTTAACCTGTTCAATTGTACTGACTAAGGCACTTAAGCCTTCTAAAGCAAAATATTCACACTGCATGGCTATAAATACCCTGCGGGCCATCACCAAAGCATTCAAGGTCAACATATTTAAAGAAGGGGGGCAGTCTATTAAAATATAATCATAATCTGCCTGAATAGGCGCAAGTGCTTGGGACAAGGTTTGAGGCGAAGCCGATTGCTTGGTTAAAAAAACCTCAGCGGCCGTTAAATCGCCATTTGAACCAATGACATCATAGCCTGCCGGGGTATTTTTAATGATCGCATTTTTAGCGCTAACCTCCCCCAGTAATAATTCATTTGCCGAATAAACTAAGTTCGACTTGTCGACCCCACTCCCCATGGTCGCATTGCCCTGCGGATCCAAGTCTAACAATAAGACCCGATTTTTTTGTAAGGCTAAAGCACAAGCCAAATTAATACAACTGGTGGTTTTTCCCACCCCACCTTTTTGATTTGCAAAGGCAAACGCATTTTCCAACATTTTATATTCCTGACTAAGCCAATTTCTAAGTCTATTTCTTTAGGCTAACAATCGCTATTGTACACTAGTGTATGCTAGGCCTGTCTAATCATCACAAGATGTCTTGGTGCTTTTTCAAAAGGCGGGGTAAGACACCTAACAATGGGTTTGGCATAAACACTTGGGATGTTGCTTAACTCTTCTTGAACAATTTCCCCCTTCATCGCCAACCAGACGGTATGAGGCCCAGCCCAAGACTGGGTAATATTCAGCATATCCGCTAATTTTGCAAAGGCTCTACTTAAAATTCTGTCTGGCTTAAGAATAGGGACGGGCAGTTCTTCAACTCGCCCCTGCCCTAATTCAACATTGCTTAAGCCCAAAGCCAAAATAGCTTGCTTTAAAAAAATGAGGCGTTTTTGACGAGACTCGACTAAAATAAATTTTTTCTGAGGAAATAAAATAGCCAAAGGAATGCCAGGCAAACCAGGACCGGTACCCACATCTGCAATCAACTGTATAGACGGATCTTCTAAAAAATCGCCTATACATAAGCTGTCTAAAATATGCCGTATCATCATACTATTAGGATCGCTTATACCAGAAAGATTATAAACTTTATTCCATTTTGCCAAGAGCTCTACATAGGCTATCCAAAGCAAAATTTGTTCAGGGGAGGCCTTTTGTTTTAACGCCAAAAGCCCTGATTTGAGCGTGTTTTTTAGTTTATTTTCCATGTTTTTTTAAGGCAATTAACAGTAAGGAAATGGCGGCTGGGGTAATGCCTGCAATACGGGTTGCCATGGCCAAATTAGGGGGGTTAACTCGAATAAGCTTTTCAAGCACTTCGTTCGATAAACCAGACAGCGTTTTGTAATCAAAGCCTTCTGGGATGGGTTGATCTTCTTGTTTTTGTTGCTTGGCTATCTCTTCTTCTTGTCTGTCAATATAGCCCTGGTATTTGGCTTGGGTTTCCACTTGAAATAAAGCCTGGCTGATTAAATTTTGCTTTAGCTCCTCTTCTTGTTGAAAACCTGTTAATAAAATCTGGATTTCACCATAAACCAATTGGTGCATTTCAGTTAAGCTTAATAAGCTGTGGAGTGTTATCTCGGGTCTTTGTAATAATTCGATGCTGCGCATTTCTCGGTGCAAAGCACTGTTGCTTAACTTAACAAAGCCATCGCCTAATGGGGTATTAGGGTGTATGAATTTTTTGCTCAAAACCGCTTGGATTTTTTTTATCAGTAACACTTTTGTTTCAAAAAAATGCTTTCTCAAGGCACAAACCAAACCCAATTCTATGCCTTTAGGGGTTAATCTTAAGTCGGCATTATCTTCTCTTAAATACAAGCGATGTTCCGCGCGCGAGGTAAACATACGATAAGGCTCTATGGTACCATTGGTCACCAAATCGTCTATTAATACGCCTATGTACGCTTCGTTTCGTTTAGGATACCAGGTAGGTAAGTTTAAGCTTTTTCTGGCTGCGTTCAATCCGGCTATAAGCCCTTGGGCTGCCGCTTCTTCATATCCGGTGGTGCCATTAATTTGGCCCGCAAAAAATAAATGGTTGATAACCTTGGTTTCAAGGCTGGGGTGTAATTGCCTTGGGTCAAAATAATCATACTCAATGGCGTAGCCTGGGCGCGTAATATGGGCTTTTTCAAAGCCTTTCATGCTTCTAACCAAATTTAATTGCACGTCAAAAGGCAAGCTGGTCGAAATGCCATTGGGGTAAACCTCGTTTGTGTCTAACCCTTCGGGTTCAATAAAGATTTGATGTGAGGCTCTGTCGGCAAAGCGCACCACTTTGTCTTCTATAGACGGACAATATCTTGGCCCCACCCCTTCTATTTTTCCTGAATATAAAGGCGAACGCGGTAAACCGCTCAGAATAATATCGTGTGTCTGTTGATTGGTGTGGGTAATATAACAATTTATTTGCTTAGGTTGCTGTGTTCTTTTGCCTAAATAAGAAAAAATAGGCGTAGGGTATTCAGAAGGTTGCGCTTCCAAGCCCTTATAGTCAATGGTATTACCCGCTATTCTGGGTGGGGTGCCTGTTTTTAAGCGTCCTATTTGAAAAGGTAATTGCTTTAAGCGCTCTGCCAAAGAAAGAGAAGGGGGGCAACCTGCCCTCCCCCCTGCATGATTTGTGGTACCAATGTGAATTTTTCCCGACAAAAAAGTACCCACGGTGAGCACCACTGCCTCGGCATAAAAATTGACCCCCATTTCTGTTTGTACGCCCATCACTTTTTGCTTATCTGTATCTAACAACAAATCGGCAATAGGCTGTTGAAACAAAGTTAAATTAGGGGTGTTTTCGAGTATAAAACGTATGGTTTTTTTATACAAAGCCCTATCTGCTTGCGCGCGAGTGGCCCGAACGGCTGGGCCTTTTGAAGCATTTAGCGTTCTAAACTGAATACCACTTAAATCGGCTGCATGGGCCATCACACCACCTAAAGCATCAATTTCTTTGACCAAATGCCCCTTACCTATGCCCCCAATTGCTGGGTTACAAGACATTTGCCCCAAGGTTTCAATATTGTGTGTAATTAACAAGGTTTTTACCCCCATTCTTGCACTGGCCAAAGCAGCTTCTGTGCCAGCATGGCCGCCACCAACAACGATAACTTGAAAGGTATCGGGAAAATCAAATAGATTCATGCTCATATTCTTACTTACTGACCCACTTGCTTATTTACCTATACAAAAACTAGAAAAAATTTCACCCAAAAGATCTTCTGTGCTAAAAGTGCCCACAATGTTTCCTAAGATTTGATGCCCTTGTTTTAAACACTCCGCCAAACATTCATGGCGCCTTGCCTGCCACTCTACCCTAGCCAAAACCAATTCTTTTTTGGCTTGAGTTAAAGCATCTATATGCCGAGTTCTCGCTAAAAACACATCTTCTTCTTGGTTCCAAGCGATTTTTGTTTTAATGGCCTTTTTTAACGCTTCTATGCCTTGGCCGGTATACACGGATATAGGGATGGCTTCTGGGTTAAGCGCCCTTTCTGGCACAGGGTGATTTAAATCTATTTTACTGATAACTTCGATGATTTTATCTTGATGGGGGCTAAGTTTATCTAATAATACAAGATCCTCTAAACTTAAATCTTGTGCATCGCAGGCTTTTATCCACAAGATAACATCACTCTTTTCTATTTCTGCCAAGGCTCGCATAATACCTTGTTGCTCAACTTTATCTGCCCCAGATCGGATGCCCGCGGTATCGACTAAATGTAGGGGAATGCCGTCTAAATACACATGCGTTTTCACCAAATCTCGCGTGGTGCCAGGAATATCGGTCACAATGGCCAAATCTTCTTGGGCCAAGCAATTTAATAAACTAGACTTTCCTGCATTAGGCAAACCCACAATGGCCAATGACAGGCCTTGATTGATGATTTTTCCGCGTGTGGCTTTGATTAAAATCGCATCCAGGGTCGTTTCAATATACTGAAATTTGTCTTCTATGTCTTTGCCACTTAGAAAATCAATTTCTTCTTCAGGAAAATCTAAAGCTGCTTCAATATAAACCCGAAGATGAACCCATTTTTCATGAAGCGCAAAAATTTCTTTGGAAAAAATGCCTTGTAAAGATTGTACGGCAGAGCGCGCAGCTTGAAGGGTTTTAGCATGAATTAAATCTGAAATGGCTTCTGCTTGAGTGAGATCTATTTTGTTGTTTAAAAAAGCCCTTAAACTAAATTCTCCTGGTGTGGCTAAACGCGCACCTAATTGTAAAGTGGTTTTTAATAACTGATTGAGCACAACCATACCACCATGGCCTTGAAACTCAACGATGTCTTCCCCGGTAAAAGAATGAGGGGCTTTAAAATAAAGACAAAGGCCCTTGTCTAGCACATCGCTTTGATTTTCAAAAAATTCAGTATAAACAGCAAGACGAGGGCTTAACTTTTTGTGGGTAAGCTGTTGAGCAATAGACAAAGACAAGGGGCCTGACAAGCGCACAATACCAATCGCCCCCATACCGGGAGCGGTTGATATCGCGACAATCGTCTCATTATCTGCCAGCATTTTGAATTTGTCTTGAAATATACCACTGCTGGGTCATAGACAGTAAATTATTCACCACCCAATATAAAACCAATCCGGATGGAAAGTTCAAGAACAATACGGTGAACAAAACAGGCATAAACATCATCATTTTTGCCTGAATGGGATCAGGGGGCGCTGGGCTCATTTTTTGCTGAACAAACATAGAAGCGCCCATTAAAATAGGCAGCACATAAAAAGGATCTTTAGCCGATAAATCTTGTAACCAAAACACAAAAGGCGCCTGCCTTAATTCTACGCTTTCTAATAACACATAATATAGCGCAATAAAAACAGGGATTTGAACCAAGATAGGCAAACACCCACCCAGTGGATTAATTTTTTCTTTTTTATACAAGGCCATCATGGCTTGGCCAAACTGTTGTTTGTCCTCCCCCATTTTTTCTTTAAGGGCTTGTATTTTAGGTTGCAGGCGTCTCATGTTCCCCATCGAGCGATAACTAGAGGCCGATAATTTATAAAAAGCGAGTTTGATTAAGAGTGTTACACCAATAATCGCAAAGCCCCAATTTCCGATGATTTCATATATCTTTTTCATGACCCAAATAAGCACAATAGAAATAGGCCATAAAATGCCATAATCTACCGTAAGCTCAAGGCCTGGCGCCAAGGGCTTTAGCTCATCACCCAATTCTGGGCCTAAATAAAATTGGCTCGACACCGTTCCAGTTTGTTTAGACTCTACAGAAATATCTGAAATACTGCCCACATAAGCATACCCAGATTTTTGATAGGCATAATATTGATTGGTTTGGTTTTTGGGAGGAATAAACGCCCCCAAGAAATAATGCTCTACCATGGCAACCCATCCGCCTGGTAAGGTTTGAGAAAAAGGCTCTTTTTCAAGTTTATCAAAAGGTAATTTTTTATAAGGCTTATCTAAAGTATGAACCGCCCCGCCTCTATAAGTTTGCATCCCCATCATCATACTGGATTCTGACTTGACTGGTAGTTGTCTAAATTGGCCATAAGGTTTTGCGTTAAATACTTGATCCGATAAATTATTAACCAGGTATTTAATTTCTACCAAATATTTATTGGGGGTAAAAATAATTTGCTTGGTAACCTGAATATTATTTTTTTCCCAATGTAAATTAATGATAAGCGGTTCATTTCCTGTGGATTTATAATGCATTTTTTCTGCACGATACCCGCCTCTGCTTTCTGGACTGTCTGGGCCTATGGTGCTAATTAATCCCGTTTGGGCAATATAATTTCTTAAGGCATCTGTTGACAATAACACAAAGCCTTTTTGTTTATCTTGGGTGCTTTCAGGATAGTCTTTTAATTCTGCATAAATAATATCCCCACCCATTGTGTCGATTTTAATTTTAAACAAATCCGTTTCAACCGAGACTAATCTGTCTTCAGGAATACTGCTGACAACGTTCAGATCAGATAGGGTGTTTTTATTTTCAAGCATAGGGATATCGAGATTAGCCGCCCCTATGGTTGCGCCCACTCCTTTGTTTTCAAGGGGGGAAACAAGCGGAGCTACCTGCTCGCGAGATTCTTTTGTCCATTGGCTATACAAAAATAGCCCCACCATGGCGATGGCCAACAGTAAAAATAATCGGGTTTGTTTATATTCCATTTTAATATTATTTCTCTACTATTTTTAATGCGTATTTTTAATGCGTATTTTTATCACTATTTTCTAATATATCTACGCCACCAGGATGCCAAGGGTGACATTTTAGAATGCGTTTTAACCCCAAGTACCCGCCTTTTACTAAGCCTTTTTGAGCAATTGCTTCGTGGCAATACGCTGAACAAGAAGGGAAAAAACGGCAAGCAGGAGGCAAAAAACCACGAATACAAATCTGATAGGCTCTAATAAAAACTAAAGCCGTTTTTTTAAGCACGACACAGCATATGCCAAAGGCCATCCATCCATGGCACGAGTGGCCCTTCAATGGCTGAACTTGGTAAAGATTTCTGTTCTGTTTCAACAGGCAATCGCTTCACCATGACCACAATATCCCAACCTAGTAACTTAGCTTGCTCTAAGCGGAAGCGCTCTCTGACCATTCGTTTAATCCTGTTACGGCATACTGAACTGGCAAAAGATCGCTTACTGATGGCCAACCCTAAGCGGGCCACTTTTTCTTCATTGGGGTAAACATATAAAAATACCCCACCCTGCTTAAGTTTCCGTCCACACTCAAATACTTGCTTATAAGCTTTGGCGCTTAATAAACGGCTGGTTCTAGGAAAAGTTAAGTTGGCCATTTCGCTTATTTTGTCGTGCCACCAGTAGGAGCTAAACAGCTACGCCCTTTTCTTCTGCGATTGCTTAATACCGCTCTACCACCAGGCGTTCTAGAACGTTTTCTAAAACCATGTGTACGAGCCCGAGTGACTTTGGATTTTCTCTGGAATGTTCTTTTCATTTTTTGCTCGAAACCTAACGTTAATTAATCAAGATCTTTTTTAAGGCGGTTAACTATATACTAGTGTCCAACTGAAGTCAATTCCCTCCCCTTAATTTTTTGTATAACACATACCTAAATAAAAAATATTAAGAATAAATAATATTATATAAAGTTATATAAAGAATAGTGATGATTATTATGTCGTTTTTTTCTGTGTATAACTTCTTATATTTAAATAAAAACATAAGCTTAGGCTAATTAAAACTACGGGGTTTCCGGTTGATCTACGCGGGGTATTCTGTGTATAACTTTAGGCTATGTTAGGTTAAAGGCATCAAGGGGGACTTATACACAAAAAACAAGCAGGGTTTAGAGGCTTTATCCCCTGTTTATGCGCAGGGAAAAAGAAAAAATACAGTTGAGCCAGCTGGCTTTTTGACCAATACCTGTGCGCTGCCTTATAAATAAAAATGAATTAAATATTTAAATTAATAATGATTATTAGGGCCAGATTACCTGGGGATAACTTTAAATAAAACTTATTTTTCAATACCCTAAGGCTATTTAACCCCTTGGATAAGGGGCCCAAAACCCTAGGGGTTATCTGTGCATAACTCGGGGGTTAATAAAATAGGGGATAAAAGCCTAGGTTTAAATCACTTACCCAGAAGCTTTAAAGGCAAATAAAGCAAGTTATGCACACCTTGTGAAGGCTTTAGGAAAACGATTTAAGAATTTATTTAAATAGCACTTTAATTACATTGAGTTAGCCAGGTTATTTTTTTATAACTAAGGCGTTATAATATAAATTAATTAAATATTAAAATTAATAATGATTATTAGGGCAGGGGAAGCTGGGGATAAGTTTAGATACAACTTATTTATCAATAATTTAGAGCAAGATAACGCTTGGGATAAGGTACCCAAAACCTTGGGGTTATCTGTGTATAACCCAAGCCTTAAAAAAAATAGGGGGTAAAATAGCACTTGTGAACAGCTTGTCATTTGTTTTTGGGGGTGAATAACCTGGTTTGTCCACATGGAGGGTTAACTTAGCCAACTGCTTTTTATCGATATCTAAAATGAGCGCCCAAAAGAGATTTATACCCAATATTAAAGGCGTATTTACACAAAATCATTCAAAGCTTTGCTTATCTTTCTATTGAAAGCCAAGGGGTATAAACTTGTGGGTCTTATCTGGGGTAATTAAGCTGACCATAAGTTGGTCGGTATTATTTAAACAAACAACTAACTAATTTTTTATAAGGCAGTAAATCGGTGACAATGGATTTATCGCTTTGGCATCAATGCACACAGCGTTTGAAAGAAGAAATGCAACAGCAGGCGTTTAATCGTTGGATTAGTCCCTTGCAGGCAGAAAGTTCGCCCTATGGCTTAATGTTGTGGGCGCCCAATCAATATGTGTTAGATGGCATCACAAAAGATTACTTGTCACACATCACAAATTTGCTGTCTGAATTTAGCCAAGGTAATCCTCCTAGAGTGGTGGTGGGCATTGGCACACGACAAGCCTCTATTGAAGGAGAGCCTCAAGAAAGTAGCGTAGCAGCGGTCTCAACCCCGCCTCAAAGTGTTAGTGGGGGGGGAAGACAGCAGCAAGCAGGACAAGCGGTGGTCATTTCTCATCAATGTAATTTAAACACCCAGTTTGTGTTTGAGAGCTTTGTGGTGGGTAAGTCTAACCAGTTAGCAGAAGCGGCCGCAAAACAGGTAGCAGAGAACCCTGGGGGTGCTTATAACCCTTTATTTTTATATGGTGGCGTGGGCTTGGGTAAAACACATTTAATGCACGCCATAGGCAATCAAATTTTAGCAGGCAACCCTAAGGGTAAAGTGATTTATTTGCATTCAGAGCGTTTTGTTGCGGATATGGTTAAAGCCTTACAAAGCAACACGATTAACGAATTTAAACGTTTTTATCGTTCAGTCGATGCTTTATTAATCGATGATATTCAGTTTTTTGCGGGCAAAGAGCGATCTCAAGAAGAGTTTTTTCATACGTTTAATGCTTTGTTAGAGGGCCAACAACAAATTATTTTAACCTCAGATCGTTACCCTAAAGAAATACACGGCATAGAAGAACGTTTGCAATCTCGTTTTGGTTCAGGTTTAACGGTAGCGGTAGAGCCGCCAGAATTAGAAACCCGGGTGGCTATTTTAATTTCAAAAGCACAGAAATCGGGTTATGAGTTGGCACATGAAGTGGCGTTTTTCATCGCAAAACGCATACGATCCAATGTAAGGGAGTTAGAGGGCGCACTTAAGCGTATTTTAGCGAATGCACAATTTACGGGTTCTGCTATTACTTTAGATTTTGTGCAAGAAGCACTTAAAGATGTGTTAGCCTTACAAGATAAGTTAGTTTCTATTGATAATATTTTAAGGACGACTGCAGAGTATTATAAAATCAAAGTCGCCGATTTGTTGTCAAAGCGAAGGAACCGATCGGTTGCTAGGCCCAGACAAATGGCCATGACCTTATGTAAAGAACTTACCAGTCATAGCTTGCCAGAAATAGGCGATGCTTTTGGTGGGCGTGATCACACGACGGTATTACATGCGTGTCGAACCATTATTAAAATGCGGGAAGGGGATACCGATATCGCAGAAGATTTTGGTAATTTAATGCGTATTTTATCTAATTAAAAGCAAGTGGGGGCAGAAGATTGCGATTTACCATATCACGTGCTGCGTTAATAAAGCCATTACAACTGGCTTCTGGCTTAATTGAGCGCAAGCATCAGCAGCCTATTTTGTCCCATATTCTTATTGGGGTAAAAAGCAATTTATTGTCTCTGATTGGCACAGATTTAGAGAGGGAGTTGGTGGCCAGGGTAGGGGAAGTGTCGGCAACTCAAAATGGTGAATTTACGGTGAATGCTAAGAAATTAGTGGATATTTGTCGTGTTTTACCAGAGGGCGCAATCATAGATGTTAGTCTAGAAGAAACCAAAGCCATTATTCGTTGCCAAGAAACAAAATTTACGTTAGCTATTTTACATGCCTCAGATTTTCCGAGGCTACAAGAACCTGAGGGCAGTATAGAGTTTTCTTTACCCCAAAGTACCCTGTCTAGTTTGTTAGAAAACACCACTTTTGCCATGGCTTCACAAGATGTGCGTTTTTATATGAATGGCGTGTATTTTATTTTTAATGAAGTGGGTATTCGTGCAGTCGCAACCGATGGCCATAGGCTGGTCACTTGCTTTATTCCGGTCAAAACAGGCTTAACCCAGTCTTTTTCCGTTATCATGCCTCGAAAATCAGTTGTAGAGTTACAGCGATTATTTGCAGATGAAAGCACTGAATTGGGAGTGGTGGTCTCGTCTAATCATATGCGTTTTATTAACCATACTTATAGCTTAAGCACCAAGTTAATTGACAGTAAGTTTCCCGATTATCGTTTGGTTTTACCCGCAGTAGCCTCAGCGCGTACTTTTATTATTGATAGGGTGAAATTTTTAGAAACCTTACAGCGGGTGTCTGCTTTATTGTCAGATAAAGTGAAAGGCGCTCGTTTTGTGATTCAACCCAATGTCTTACAGATAATCGCCATCAACACAGATAGAGATTTAGCGGAAGAAGCTTTGGCTATTGATTATGAAGGCGAAAAAACAGAAATTGGTTTTAATGTAGGGTATTTATTAGAATATTTGGGTATTATCTTATCTGATTTTGTTAAAATTTCTTTTACAGATGCAGATAATAGCGTGTTACTAGAGCCTTATCTGGATAGCCTGGCTTGTAAAGAAAAAGACAACCGTTACGTGATTATGCCCATGAAGCTATAATCTATGCTTTTAAGCAAACTAGGGGTTCAGCATGTGAGAAATCTTGTTGAGCAACAGGTTGAATTTTGCCCTGGCGTAAATCTGATACTAGGGCCTAATGGCAGTGGAAAAAGCAGTTTATTAGAAAGCATTTATTTACTGGGTTATGGCCGATCTTTTCGTTCTGCTTATACAAAATTATTAATACAATTTAATCAATCTGTTTTGGCTATTTCAGCTGAAATACAATCTGATCAAGGCGATAGTTATCGCTTTGTGTATCAAAAAACAGCCCAGGGTAAAATGAGCGCCCAACTCAATCATGAGGCCATTACTTTTATAGACATGATTCGTTTTCTTCCCATACAAATGATTCACCCAGAAAGCTTCGAACAAATTTATTCAGGGGCTTTGCCACGTCGAAAAATACTCGATTGGGGGATGTTCCACGTAGAACCTTCATTTGGGAGACTTTGGGTAAATTATCAACAAGTCTTAAAACAAAGAAATAGCGCCTTAAAGCAGGCACTTAACCATAATGAGATAAAGTGTTGGGATGTGTTGTTATCCGGCTTGGGGGCGCAAATTGAACACCTACGGCAAAAATGGATGGATAGCTTTTTAAGCGAGATACAGCTTGCAGCGGGGCAATTGTTACCTGATTTAGCAAAAGACTTGGTCTTGAGTTATAAGCCAGGATGGCGTGTACAGAACAAAGCTTTAAATTTAAGTTTAAATTTAAATTTAGAGTTAAGCTTAAGTGAAGCTTTGGCTTCTACTTTTGTTCGAGATAAGTTATTAGGGGTGACCCAAGTAGGGCCTCACCGTGCCGATTTAAGTATGCGCTATCAGGGGTTTCCGGTAGAAAAAGTCTTATCAAGAGGTCAGCAAAAACTGCTGATGATGGCAATATTTATGGCCCAAGCGAGGTGGCTTAAAACACAAGCTGGAAAAAAGAGCCTGCTGCTTATAGATGACATCATATCTGAGTTAGATAACTGTAATATAGAAAAATTATTGGCGTTTATTCAAAGCCAGCAACAGCAAGTATTAATCAGCACAGTTGATCAAAAAGGCCTTAATTTTGGCGATAAAATAGCAGATTTGCATTTATTTTATCTTAAAAAGGGCAAAGTAGAGAAACAAGACTAAACCAGGAAAATCTTAGAAAAATCAAGCAATTTAGATGAAAATCTGTTAAAATAAGCTTTAAAATTTAAATTTTAGCGTTAAGCAAAGCAAAAGTAAAAAAAGAAGAAGTAGGGGGGGGTATGTTCTACGTAGAACATCTCTTTTTACTTTTTCTAAAACCCAACCCTATGAATAATTCTATAAACAACCTAATGATTAAATGGAGTTAGCAATGGCGACTTCAGATACAGCCTATGATTCTTCTAGCATAAAAGTCTTAAAAGGCTTAGATGCAGTAAGAAAACGCCCAGGAATGTATATTGGCGACACAGATGATGGCTCTGGCTTGCATCATATGGTCTTTGAAGTGGTAGATAATGCCATTGATGAGGCACTTGCTGGGCATTGTACCAATATTCGCGTGACCATTCATGCCGATGAGTCTATTACGGTAAGGGATGATGGCCGGGGTATTCCTGTCGACATTCACCCTGAAGAAGGGCGCTCTGCTGCAGAAGTGATTATGACCATATTGCATGCAGGCGGAAAGTTTGATGACAATTCCTATAAAGTCTCAGGCGGACTGCATGGCGTAGGGGTTTCTGTGGTGAATGCGCTTTCAGAATCTTTAAAATTAAAAATCTCTCGTCATGGCAATTTGTATGAGCAGCTCTATCTTGAGGGAGAACCCCAAGCGCCTTTAGCGGTAACAGGAAGCAGTGTGGGCACAGGGACAGAAATATGGTTTAAACCCAGTCCTCATACTTTTACCAATATTGAGTTTCATTATGATATTTTGGCCAGACGTTTAAGAGAACTGTCTTTTTTAAACTCAGGGGTGAATATTACGCTGAGGGATGACAGAACAGAAAAAGAAGAGACTTTTTGTTTTGAAGGGGGCATCAAAGCCTTTGTTCACTATTTAAATCGTAACAAAACAACCGTACATCCTAATGCCTGTTATTTTTCAGGTGAAAAGAATGGCATCACGGTTGAGTTTGCCTTGCAATGGAATGATGGTTATGTAGAAAATATTTATTGTTTTACCAATAATATTCCCCAAAGAGATGGGGGAACCCATCTGTCGGGTTTTAGGGGTGCGATGACCCGTACTTTTAATCAGTATATGGAAAAAGAAGGCTACTTAAAAAAAGCCAAAGTCAGTACGACGGGCGATGATGCCAGAGAAGGCTTAACGGCTGTGCTGTCGGTAAAAGTATCCGATCCTAAATTTTCTTCTCAAACCAAAGATAAACTGGTTTCATCTGAAGTGAAACCCGCGGTAGAAACCGTGGTGGCAGAAGCTTTTGAGGCTTTTTTATTAGAACACCCCCAAGAAGCGAAGGCCATTGCCAATAAAGTCGTAGAAGCCGCGCGTGCCAGAGAGGCAGCCAGAAAAGCCCGTGATATGACGCGTCGTAAAGGGGCTTTGGACATTGCGGGTTTACCCGGTAAGTTGTCCGATTGCCAAGAAAAAGATCCAGCTTTATCCGAATTATATTTAGTCGAAGGCGATTCTGCCGGAGGCTCAGCCAAACAAGGCAGAGATAGAAAGACCCAAGCCATTTTGCCTTTAAAAGGCAAAATCTTAAACGTCGAAAAAGCAAGATTTGACAGAATGTTGGCCTCTCAAGAAGTGGGGACTTTAATTATTGCTTTAGGCTGTGGCATTGGGCGAGAAGAATTTAATATAGATAAATTGCGTTATCATCGCATTATTATCATGACGGATGCGGATGTAGACGGCTCTCACATTCGAACCTTATTGCTTACTTTTTTCTACAGACAAATGAAAGAAGTGGTGGAAAAAGGCTATATTTATATCGCTCAGCCACCCTTATATCGGGTCAAAAAAGGCAAGCAAGAGCAATATGTTAAAGACGATGAAGATTTACAGCGTTATTTAACCCAAATTGCCTTAGAAGACGCGGCTTTGTTTAGCAATCCCCATTCGCCGGCGATTAAAGGCTTGCCTTTAGAGCAGCTGATTTTAAAATATCAGTCGGCCTTAAGTCGCTTGAAGCGTTTAACGCATAAATACCCAGAAATCGTCTTAGAGGCTTTATTTGATTGTCGTGTTTTAGATAAAAGCAAAATAGCCGAGCCAGAGTATATTACCCAATGGATCCAAGAGTTGAAAACCTGTATTGAGCGCTGTCAGTTGACGCATGCTTTATTACAAGAAATCGACTTGTCTCCGCATTTTGATTCAAGCAGAGGGGTGTTTGGCTTAAATATTCAATTAACCAAGCATGGGGTGCCTCAAAAATCTACCCTATGGATGGAATTTTTTAATTCCAAAGACTATCAAATGATGACAGAGATTGGCCAAGAAGTACGGGCCTTAATAGAAGAAGGCGCTTATATTCAACGGGGCGATAAAAAACATCCGGTTCAATATTTTAAACAAGCTTGGGCATGGTTAATGGAAGAGGCGAAACGCGGTCAACAAATTACCCGCTATAAAGGCTTGGGTGAAATGAACCCCGATCAATTATGGAGCACGACCATGGATCCTAGTGTTCGTCGCTTATTACAAGTCACGGTAGAAGATGCGGTTGCAGCCGATCAAATTTTTACCTGTTTAATGGGCGATAATGTTGAGCCACGCCGAGAGTTTATTGAAGCCAATGCCTTAAATGCCATCAATATAGACGTTTAAGTGTTGATAGATATGAAATCCCCCCTGCTCAGTCTTTATTAAAAGCATGGGGGGCAAGTGGGGTCGATCTTTTTTTTATGATATCTTGTTGATAGTGAGCTTTATAACCTACCCCTTTTTTTTAAAGGGGTAGAAGATAAAATTCATTATCAACAAGATATCACTATTTTTCTTTTAAGCCGTAGTTAGCTGCTTGAAGTCATTAATGTCGCTTAAAAGAAAAATTTTTTTCAAAATTACTGTGAACATCCCCCCGCCAGCTGCGCTGTCGGCCCCCTATCAAAGGGGGCGAAAAGAAAAGCCTGCAAAAATAAAGGGGTTTTAAAACCCCCTTGGATAGCATGCCCTTATACACAAATAATGGTTCATTTTAACCGACATTAATCACTTCAAGCAGCTAACTACGGCTTAAAAGAAAAATAGTGGCGCCTTCGAAGTAGTGAGCTTTATAACCTACCCCTTTTTAAAGGGGTCCATCGCAAAGCGATGGGGGGTGTGCCAGGCATGGTGCGTATTTTATGGGTGAAAGTCCCTGTCCAGGAGGCGATCCGAAGGGCTAGAGAAGCGCAAGGGCGTAACCGCGAGGTTGGGTCTGGAGGAAGCGTGAATCAAAACTGCGAGCCGATGAACAAGAAGCGA
>CANJMM010000024.1 GCA_947475765.1 Legionellales bacterium
ATGCTGAATAATTATAATATTGAAGAGATCAAGTCCCTTCTCAAAGATGCGGTTGAAGAGATGGGACTTGTGTAGATACTAATGTTTTTAAAGGGGGAGCTATTCTTGCCTTTGCGTTAGCGAAGGCTTAGAAGAGCGGGGGGATTTTGTGTGTAAAGCAACAAGCTCACCCTATTCAATAAATTGACCAGAAAGCACCATCTGAATTGCAATTAGGGGATTATGGCCTTTATTTGACATGGGTAGTTACAATTTATGGCAGAATAAAAACCCCTGATATTAGAACAGCTGTTAGCCAGTTGAATTATTTGTCTTGATAATATATACTGACTAGTATGACCAGTTCTATTTTTTGAATAAATTGAAAAAAAAGGAGGGGAAATGATGCATATCTGGCAATTACAAGAAGCAAAGGCAAAATTAACCGAATTAGTAAAACAATCAAAAAAGGCGCCACAAATTATTTCTCGTCGAGGCGTAAATGAGGTGGTGGTGATGAGTATGGAGAAATATAGCGAATTAACCCATCAAAATGAAAATATTGTTTCTTTTTTCCAAGCTTCGCCTTTATATGGTTTAGATTTAGATTTAGAACGCGATCCCTCTTTTATACGAGAGGCTGATTTTTGATGTATTTATTAGATACAAACATTATTTCAGAAACCATTAAACAAGCGCCTAATAAAAAATTAATAGAGTGGTTATCCTCTGTCGATAGTCAAAAATTATACTTAAGTGTCTTAACACTAGGAGAAATTAGAAAGGGCGTAGAAAAATTAGTAGAGAGCACTGCTAAAAAGCAAAAAATCACACAATGGCTTGAGCTGGATTTAGTCGAATTATTTTATGGCAGAATCATTAATATTGATGCGATCATTTCAGATAAATGGGGTTATATTTCTTTTTTAAAAAATAGACCAGCCATTGATGGATTAATTGCAGCATCTGCCATTGTGCATAATTATAAGCTGGTAACTCGAAATGTTAAAGATTTTGAGGGTATACCGGGCTTAGAGTTGATTAATCCTTGGATTTTTTGATGTCTGGATAATTTGATAAATTTTGATAAATATAGACAAATGCTTTTCCCCAACTGCACGTATGTTGGCCAGCATAAATTAGCCTAAATAAGGGATCTTCTAATTTTCTGACGACTGAAATAACATAGCTTTCTGGATTTAATTTTTGCAAACGCGCATATAATTCGTTCCAGGTGTCGTTTTTAAGGGCAGATCCATTAATATAAACAATATGGGCGTCAGAAAAATCGGCATCTAAAAAGCTCTTTTCTAAAATAATCAAACAAGAATGATTTTTTTTTATATTTCTATTTATATTTCTAGTTATTCTATCAGAAGCAACCTGACATAAATCAGGGATTTTTTCGATGCCAATGGCGGTCAAGTTTTTAAAAAATAAAACAGCAGCCAAAAGTAATTTGCCATCGCCGCAACCTAAGTCATAAATTTTACAGTTTATATTTTTAGGGATAAGTGCTAATAAATACAAAAAAGAACAAACTGATAATTCACCATAAATAAAATCAGGGTTAGTCGGCTCTTGAGTAACACGATAGTGCTTAGACAGTGAATAAGTAGGAATGGCTTTATAGCAGAAGCGTATGGTTTTTAAGACATAAATTAGCCTCAAAAATCTAACAAAAAAAACAGAAAAATAATTTTTAAGCTTATCTAAACTTGAGATAATCATTTACGCTTAGAGCCTGAAAGTTTTATATTGTTATTTAAAAACGTATACTAATCCTGCCCCTGCATAAAATGTTTCAATATCACCAAAAAGATAATTCGCATTTATGTTTAGCCCGAAATTTTCGCTTTTGGTTATCCAATAGGTATTGCCTAGTGTAACCATTCCATATTTGACAGTTGCCCGATTGAACAAGTCTTTTGAACCAAACAGTTCTTTATCATTTTCCCTGTCTGATGCATGTGTAAAAACATGACTATAACGCCCCGACAAATAAGTATCCCATTTGTTTTTTTTGTACCCAATTATGGGGCCAGTATAAGCATAAGTCGATTTACTTTTACCCTTTAGAATCGACACGCCACCACCACCGCCTACGCTGGACTCTACTGAAAAAGACATGCCTTGTTTTTGATTGTTCAAAAAAGCATATTTAGCGACGAGCCCTATAACAGGATCAAGATGGTATTCAGACACTAGCCCTAATTCAAGATTTTGGCTTACACCAAAGCCAGCACGTGCATAAGGTATGGTTGCTGTATTAGCCGCTAAACCGCCTTGAATGGCCAATGTATTTTTTTCTATAGTATGAGCAGAATGACCACTCGAAAATGGAGCAAGGCTACATCCACTTATTAAAAAAGAGAAAAAAATAAAAGTTATAATACAAACTATTTTATTGTTTAGTCTTAAGATCATATAAGCGCCCCTCAAAAAAATGGCCCTAAGTATAAAATATAACGCTACAAGAGTAAAATAAAAGCCAACTGACTTTATTTTTATTTTAATTATTTTTTCCATTCATGCTAAAAATAGATGTTTTTTTATTGATATTCATTTATCTCCTGTATAATATCTTTTTATTAACCTGCTAACTAATGTAGTCTGGTCTTGTAAGTATTTGTACTCAAACGATAAGTTGTTTTTAAGTGGGTAAGCTTACCTTGACAATAGCCTGCTTTCCAACCTATAGTGTGGATAAGTGTTGATAAGTGGGGAAGAGTGGGGCAAAGTGGTCAACAATTGGGAGATTATGTGTTTCGTGGTGTAAATACATTAGCGATAGATGATAAAGGCCGTTTGGCTATTCCGGCGCGCTATCGTGAAGATTTACTTGAAGAATCTGCTCCGCAATTAGTCGTAACCATAGAAACCGAATCGGCTTGTTTATTATTATATCCTTATAGCCAATGGGAAATCATTGAGAAAAAAATAGAAGCCCTCCCTAGTTTTAATCCTGCGGCACGTCGTATTCAGCGTTTATTAATAGGTCATGCGACTGAAACAGCTTTAGATAGTCATGGCCGTATTTTATTGCCTCAACCCTTAAGAGATTATGCAAAGTTAAGCAAAAATGTGAGATTAATTGGTCAAGGTAAAAAATTTGAATTGTGGGATGAAGAACATTGGTTAGCCTCTCGTGAGGTTTGGCTAAGCGAGGCCGTACAAATGAATGAATTACCCGAAGAGTTAAGAGGCTTATCTTTATGATAAAAGATGCACATGAACCCGTTTTATTACAAGAAAGCATTGAGGCTTTAAATATTTGTCCAACAGGAATATATATAGACGCGACTTTTGGTCGGGGTGGCCACAGTCAAAAAATACTCCAAAAATTGACAACAGGACGCTTAATTTGCATTGACAAAGATCCGGAAGCCATTGCATATGGCCAAGCGCTTTTAGGGCAAGATAAGCGCGTAAGCTTTTATCATCTTTCGTTTGAACAGTTGGGTGATTTGGCTCAATCTTTTGATTTAGAACGAAAAATAAACGGTATTTTAATGGATTTAGGGGTTTCTTCTCCTCAGTTAGATAAAGCAGAAAGAGGCTTTAGTTTTAATAAAGAAGGGCCTTTAGATATGCGGATGAACCCTGAAGTTGGGATCAGTGCCAAAGAATGGGTCAAAACAGCCACACAACATGACATTAAATGGGTCTTAAAGCACTATGGGGAAGAAAAGTTTGCAGGGCGCATTGCCAGCTTTATTGTTAATTTGCGTGAAAAAAACCCAATTGAAACCACCCTACAATTAGCCAATATTATTAAAGACGCCATACCGGTTTATACCCCAAATAAACATGCTGCAACCAAAAGTTTTCAAGCCATCCGTATTTTTATTAATCAAGAATTAAGCAATTTGGAAAAAGCGCTGGTGGTTTCTGAAAAATTATTAGCCCCCGAAGGAAAATTGGCGATTATCACTTTTCATTCACTTGAAGACAGAATAGTTAAAAAACGCTTTGCGGGTAAAATTGAGCGACCTGATCACCGTTTGCCATTAAGAGAAGATCAAATTAGGTTAAATTTTCATGTGGGCAAACGTCAAGAGCCGACACAAGCGGAAATTGATCGTAACCCCAGATCACGTAGTGCAAAGTTGAGAGTATTAGAAAAAATAAGTGAACCAGAAGACGGTTAATCATGAAGCGAAATGATCCCTTGCCTTTAATGTTAATGATGATTTTGCTAATGGGCATTGTCACGACCAGTTTTCTCGTTATTTATTATAAACATATAAGTCGACAGATTTTTTCAGATTTACAAAGTGTACATAAGTTAAGACATGAGTTGCACATTGAGTGGACGCAATTATTGCTTGAACAAGGTGCATGGGGTTCAGATGCGAGAGTGGAGAAAATTGCACGTAATAAGTTAAACATGCATTTGCCTTCGCCAGATAAAATAATTGTCTCCAGAGAGTAATCTTTTACACGGATTGTGAAATGATAACGTTAATACAAAAGCCAATAGAAGTAGCCTATCGCCCCAAACAGGGTAGATGGATTTTTTTGCAGTGTTTGGGACTGTTCGCCTTTGCTTTATTAGGCATCAGATTGATGGATTTACATATTCTTAAACAAGATTTTCTGCAAGGAGAAGGGAATTCTCGTGCCTTAAGAACGATAGGGGTACCGTCTTATAGAGGCATGATAACCGATAGATTAGGTGTGCCCCTTGCGGTTAGCACTTTGGTACAAAGTATTTGGGTGAATCCTCAAGAATTAATGCAAGTTGAGCAGCTACAAGAGATAAGCAAAATAGCCAATGTATCTTACAGTGATATAAGCAAGAAAATTAACCTTAAAAGTAATAGCCAAAAAGAATTTATGTATTTAGCACGCCATCTTTCTCCCGATAAAGCCGATCAAATTCGTAAACTGGCTATTCCAGGGGTACATATTTTAAAAGAATATCGTCGTTTTTACCCTAGAAGTGAATCGGTAGCACATGTTGTGGGTTTTTGTGATATCGATCATCATGGTAAAGAGGGCCTAGAGCTTGCTTATGATAACATTTTAAAGGGACAAATTGGTCAAGATAAAATCATCAAAGATAGATTAGGGCGACATGTAGATGACAAAGGCTCATTAGTGACCCAAAGAGGGGGAAGAGACGTTGCCTTAAGCATCGATCATCGCCTTCAATTTTTAGCCTATCGAGAGTTGGCTTCTGCCGTTAAAATGCATGAAGCTAAAGCGGGTTCAGTTGTGATATTAGACGCTAAAACCAACGAAGTATTGGCGATGGCAAATTATCCGTCATTTAATCCTAATCAACGTATTCAAAATATAGACGAAAGATATCGCAATCGTGCGCTAACCGATCAATTTGAACCGGGTTCGGTTATCAAAGCATTTAGCGTGGCGAATATCTTAGCCAGTGGTAAATATCATGCGGACACAAAAATAGACACCAGTCCAGGTTGGATGAAAGTCGGAAATCATGTGGTCAAAGATCTGCATAATCATGGTGAAATTTCTTTAAAAACGGCTTTTCAAAAATCCAGCAATATTGTTTTTTCTAAGTTAACACTTGAATTGCCTACTGAAAGTTTACCAGAAATGTTGGTTAAAATAGGTTTTACTCAGCCAACAGGAAGTGGTTTTCCGGGTGAAAGTGTGGGCAGAATTTCAACGGTATCAAGTCAAAACCCCATTTCTTTGGCGACCTTGGCCTTTGGTTATGGTATGACGGTAACCCCCCTTCAGCTTGCACAAAGTTATTCTGTTTTAGCCAATCAGGGGATAAAACGCCCGGTGACTTTTTTAAAAAATGGAAATCACGCGATGCCAGGAGAGCAGGTATTAGATGCAGGGGTTTCGAGAACCGTGATTGAAATGTTAGGCTTAGTCACCGAAAAAGGCGGATCGGGCACTAAAGCCAGCTTAAATGGCTATACCGTCGCGGGTAAAACCGGTACCTCCCGTAAAGTGTCTAGCAAGGGGGGCTACGAAAAGAAATACTTATCTTTATTTGCAGGTTTTTCCCCAGCTGAAAATCCAAAATTAGTCATGGTTGTGATGATAGATGATCCGAGTAAAGGCGGGTATTATGGGGGCCAAGTTGCGGCGCCTGTTTTTGGAAAAATCATGAGTGAGTCATTAAGAATGCTAAACATACCAGTTAGCCAAGAAGCTGACCCAGGTTTGCCGATTTTGACACCAAAATCTAAATCTAAATCTAAAGATTTGCCTCCTGTAGAATACCCCATGTATCCTCGTAAAGGCTTAATATTAGCCAAAAATTATCTTGCTATAAAGGGGAAGTAAATTATGATGGTGAATCATTTATTAGCGCCATTGATCCAATTGCCTTTGTTGCCATTGGAGATTAAAAAATTATCGTATCATTCTCAAGAAACAGGCCCAGAGGTATTGTTTATTGCCGTCCCAGGGCAAAATTCAGATGGTCGAGATTATATTTCAGATGTTTTGGCTAAAGGTACGCTTGCAGTTGTCTATGAATCCATAGGGGCTGATCTCAAAAAATTAACTAAATTGGCAAAAGTTTATCCAAAAGCAGTATTATTACCGATTGAGCACTTGTCCCAAAAAGTCAGTATGTTAGCCAGTCATTTTTATGACAATCCGAGTCAACAGATAAAAGTAATTGGTGCCACAGGCACCAATGGTAAAACCACAGTCACACATTTATTAGCCCAAGCCTATGATTCTTTTGGTCATGCTTGCGGGGTTATTGGTACATTAGGGTATGGCGTATTACAAAAAGAAAAAGATTTTGGTTTAACCACACCCGACGCCATTTTTTTACAAAAAATTTTGGCAGAATTCAGAGAAAATAAAATAGCCACAGTAGCCATGGAAGTTTCGTCACATGGCTTAGAACAAGGTAGAGTGCGTCAGCTTGAGTTTCAATCGGCTATTTTTACTAATTTAACACAAGATCATTTAGATTATCATGGTTCGATGGAAGCATATGGCCAAGCCAAGCGTGAGTTGTTTAAAACCCCAGGATTAAAACAGGTGGTATTAAATATAGACGATGCTTATGCATTAGAAATAATAAAAGTACTTCATCCTAATACAAAAGTAGCCAGTTATTCAATCGGCCAAAATAAAATCCCCCGATCTGTTTTTCCTCATGTGGCTTATGTTATCGTCGAGTCGGTAGACTATCATCCAGCTGGATTATTGGCACATGTTCAGACCAGCTTTGGAAATGGGGTGTTAAAATCTAAATTAATTGGGGAATTTAATTTAAGTAATTTATTAGCCGTATTGGCTGAGTTATGTTTATCTGGCTTTCCCTTGGATCAGGTATTAGCGGTCTTAAGTCGATTAACCCCAGTAAAAGGCAGAATGCAACGATTTGGGGGAACACGCACTCCACAAGTCATCGTAGATTACGCCCACACGCCTGATTCCCTTCAGCAAGCCTTAAAAGCCGCTCGATTGCATTGTAAAAGAAAATTATGTGTGGTCTTTGGCTGTGGAGGGAATCGAGATCAAGCAAAACGGCCAATTATGGGCGCCATTGCTGCACAATTTGCAGACAAGATTATTTTAACGAATGACAATCCTAGAAATGAAAATCCAAAATATATTATCCAAGAAATTTATGCAGGCATTCCAGATGAAGATAAAAATAAAGTTATTATAGAACCTTGTCGAAAAACAGCGATTAAAATAGCCTTTGAACGTTCCCTGCCGGATGATGTGATATTGGTGGCAGGGAAAGGCCATGAAGCCTATCAAGTGATAGGCAAAGAAAAAATTGCGTTCAGTGATGAAAAAACCGTACAAAAAATATTAAAAGAGGTAGGTGGTCATGTCGTTTCTTAATTTAGGACATGTTTTTTCTTTTTTGAATCAAGTTTGTCCTGAAAATTTATTGCCTGATTTAGAAAATCAGGCTTTTCCGGATTTGAGTATAGATACCCGGAAAATTTTACCTGCGGGCAATAAACGCCATACCATTTTTATTGCCATCAAAGGCGAACAGACGGATGGCCATGAGTATGTATTACAAGCGGCAAAGCAAGGCGCAATAGGCGCAATCATTTCAGATACGTATGTTTATCCTGAAACAGTGCAAAGCCAATTTCCTAAAGATTTTTTTCTTATTCGAGTAAACAATACACAAGCAGCGTTGATACAGCTCGCTAAGTGCTACCGGGCGAAGTTTAGCTTACCTGTTGTGGGGATTACGGGTTCTTGTGGAAAAACAACGGTCAAAGAAATGACTGCGCAAATTTTAGAGCGCGTAGGGCCTACTTTAAAAACAGAAGGCAATTATAATAATGAAATTGGTTTGCCACTTACTATTTTAAAGTTAAAGCAGCATCATCAATTTGCAGTAATAGAAATGGGGGCAAGGCACGTAGGAGATATTAAAACATTAAGCGATATTGCTAAACCAACGTTGTCTGTGGTGACATTAGTTGCGTCTGCACATTTGGAAATTTTCAAAACGATTGAAAATATTGCTAAAACAAAGGGAGAAATTTATCATGGACTATCCAAAACAGGTTTCGCTATTATTAATAGGGACGAACCTTGTTGTGATTATTTTATTCATTCATGTGTTAATCATGCAAGTTTAGTGACTTTTGGCTTAGAGCCTGGAGTAGAGCCTAGAGCAGATTATTTTGCAAGTGAGATAAAATACTTGCCTATGGAAACCGCGTTTTTGTTACATACCCCCATAGGGCAGGTTGAGATTAACTTACCTATTCCGGGGAAACATCAGGTGGCCAATGCGCTTGCTGCAGCAAGTTTAGCGGGTGCTTTAGGGGTAAGTTTAGAACATATCCAAGCAGGCTTAAACCATTTTTCGACCTTGTCAGGACGAATGAATATTAAATCACATCCAACAGGCGCTGTGATCATTGACGACACTTATAATGCTAACCCTGCTTCTTTACTAGCGGCCATGGAAGTGTTGGCACGTTATCCAGGAAAAAAATGTTTGATTTTAGGCGATATGGGCGAGCTGGGTGATCAAACAGAAAAATGTCACTTTGAAATGGGCGAAAAAGCCAAAACACTGGGCATTCATTATTTGTTTACAGTCGGCATATTAAGTGAACAGGCAAGCAAAGCATTTGGCTTAGGGGCAGCGCATTTAAGTAATCAAGCGGCTATAATAAGCGCCGTAAAAAAATTATTAGATAAAAATTTCACTGTTTTGGTAAAAGGCTCCAGAAGTGCTGGGATGGAAAAAGTAGTGAATGGCTTAATATCGCAAGAACAAGAACAAGAACAAGGACAAGCAGCATGTTTCATTGGTTAGCCGAATTTTTAACCCAATATTTTAGCGTATTTAATGTTTTTCATTATATTACTGTCAGGGCTATATTAAGCACCCTGACGGCATTGGGTTTATCTTTATGGCTAGGTCCACACATGATTCAATGGTTGCAATCCAGACAAATGGGGCAGCAAGTACGTGAATTAGGGCCAAAATCACATTATATTAAACAGGGTACCCCAACCATGGGGGGGGTGCTTATATTAGTCACATTAATTGGCTCAACTGTATTATGGGGCAATTTACATAATCGCTTTTTATGGTTAGTAATGGCGGTTACTTTAGGTTTTGGGGCAATAGGCTGGTTAGACGATTATCAAAAAATCGCCAAAAAAAATAGCAAAGGCTTATCTGCTAAGCATAAATATATCTTACAGTCTGTATTAGCGATGGTTGCTGCAATATATTTATATATTGTTTTTAAAAATTCAGGGCATACCTCAGTGATGATTCCGTTTTTAAAAGAAGTTTTTATCCCATTGGGTATTTTATTTATCCCCTTTGCTTATTTTGTGATTGTGGGCACCAGTAATGCGGTAAATTTAACCGATGGCTTAGATGGTTTGGCCATTTTACCTTCGGTCTTAATTGCAGGGGCATTTGGGGTATTTGCCTATGTTGCTGGTCATGCAGAATTTGCCAAATATTTATTGGTGCCTTCTGTACCTGGGGCAGGTGAACTGGCCATTTTTTGTGGTGCTTTAGTAGGGGCTGGGCTGGGATTTTTATGGTTTAATGCTTATCCCGCCATGATTTTCATGGGGGATGTAGGCGCCTTGGCTTTAGGGGCCGCATTAGGAACCATTGCTTTAGTAGTTCGTCAAGAGCTGGTTTTGTTTATTATGGGCGGCGTGTTTGTGATGGAAACCGTATCGGTGATGCTACAAGTCGCGTCTTTTAAGCTTACCGGTAAACGCTTATTTAAAATGGCCCCTATTCATCATCATTTTGAATTAAAAGGCTGGCCAGAGCCACATGTGATTGTACGCTTTTGGATTATTACCGTTGTTTTGGTATTAATAGGATTAGCGACTTTAAAAATCAGATAAAAACATAAAAATATAAAAAAATAAAAACATGAAAATTTTAGTAGATGCAGATGCCTGCCCCAATGTGATTAAAGATATTTTATTTCGAGCGTCTAAGCGCTTAAATATGCAGATGATTTTGTTTGCAAATCATGCGCTTAACTTGCCTAAAACGCCTTATATTCAATTTGTGCAAGTCTCAAAGGGCTTTGATGTTGCCGACGATGAAATCATTAAAAGGGTTTTGCCGGGTGATTTGGTGATTACCGCAGATATTCCTTTGGCCGATAGCGTTATAGACAAACATGCAACTGCAATTAACCCAAGAGGCATGTTATATACCAAAGAAAATATTAAGCAAAAATTGGGTATGCGCAATTTTATGGAAGAATTAAGGGGCATGGGAAAAATAACCGGCGGCCCCGCAAGTTTAAATAAACAAGATCTGCAGGAATTCTCCAATAAGCTAGACAGCTTTCTAGCTAAAAATAAATAATATAAATAATATAAATAATAGTTAATAAGTTTACAAAAGTTAAACTGCTTGATAGTATTCTCTGCTTAGTATAAATAAGATAAATAAGATAAATAAGATAAGCAGAGCATCAAATGACAGATAATCTAAAATTAATAGATCAGGCAACGTGGAATAGCTTTGCTGCGAATTTGAATGTGCCTATACCAGTAGGCGCTTTATTACATCAAGCAGGATATTCGAGCAATTTAGAAAATCTTCATATTAACGCAAATTATTGGCCAATGGATTATGCTGATTTTTCAGGGGTGAATTTTAAACAGTGTCAATTTACGGGGGCATTTTCGCACCTAAAATTTGGAGCAGGAACCATGTTCAATACGGAAGTGAAGCATGCGTATTTTTCCGACACAACATTTGGCGCGGGGATGAATTTTAGCCAAACTAATTTTAGCGATACCTTTTTTAAAAATACGACTTTTGATCAGAATAAATTTGAGGAAATGCATTTTTCATACACTAATTTTGATAATTCAATAATAAAAGATAGTGCCTTTGAGTCTGTATTCATTTCTCATTCTAATTTAGTAGGTTTATTAGGTTTAAATTTATCTCAAGAAATAGGAAAAGGTATTAAACTTTTAGATACCGATGCCCCTGTGATTGGATTGATTAGTTCCCCCTATGAATTAATATATGGTGGCGAAATAGGCCTGACGGCAGACTATCCGTATGCTAGCTTAAAACAATATGGTGCCACAACGGTTTTGCTTGATATGGCCAGTGTTCGTTTTAAAATAGATCAGACAGGGCTCAAAAAAGAAATAAAATCTATTTTAGCTTCAGCACCAGAGGGATTAGATAATATTCCCCAGTATCTTTTAGCGCAACAAGCAGATAACCTAGATAAAATAAAAGTAATGGCCAAAGATTATGCACAGCATTTAGATGCCGCGTGGATACCAGGTGGTCCAGATATACATCCCGAATTTTATGGTCAGTTAAATACCGCTTCTTACACACACGATAATCATTATGTAAGAGAAATATTCGAATTTGCCCTAATTAACGAAATGGTTTTACATAATAAGCCATTAATGGGCATTTGCCATGGTTCACAAATCACCAATGTTTATTTTGGGGGAACCCTAAAGCAACATGTTGAAGGGCATTATGAGAATCATTTGGTGATACCAATTGAGATGAATATGGATATTGCTATGCCTACCGGGGTAGTGAGTGAAATTTTACTTAAACCGACTATAGGGGCAAGCAATCATCATCAAGCAATTGATAAATTGGGTAATGGACTAAAGGCAGTGGCTATTTCAGGATCTGAATGTGAATCTGAATCTGGATCTGTTATTGAAAATTTTATTATTGAACCGCTGATTGAAACGGTTATTGAAGCTGCGGAAGGCATAAATGGTAAGCCTATTATGCTTTTTCAGTTTCATCCAGAATATGCGCTAGATCAAACCAATCGAGATATTGTGCAACAGTTTGTCCATTTGGCCAAACAATATCATGAAACACATGATGCCATGCCCCATTATTTTATGTAACCCCTCTGTTTCCCTCAATGCTATATCTGGAAATTTAAACAGCGGCAATTTTTAAATTGCTCTGACATATTTTTAAAATAGTGGAACTAAAATCTTACATTGACACTCTTATTAATTAACATTAAATAATTTTAATTTTAATCTTAATTAAGAGAGGCTATTTTATTATGGCTGATCAAAATCCACTAAAAACGCCACTCAGTCCAGATGATATAAACAGTGCACTTTTTGCACATATTAATCTCGATTTTTTCATTTCAGGCACGCGTACGCTTGAGGGCAGGGTGTACAGCGAGACCATTGGCTTTTTACAGAAATTTTTGTCTTCGGAGGATACCCATACAGCGCTTGGTTTAGTAGCCGATGGGCAAAGCAGAATAGGCTTGACGCGTCTTGAAAAAAAATTACAGTCACTGAATGAATCAGCAATATATTTAAATTCGAGTATATTAGCAAAAGAATGCAATACAGTAAAATACAAAAAAAAATCAGAACGCGGGCGTTATGCTTATAGAAATGAAGAAAAAATTCAGGCAATCATAAAAGAAAAGACAGATGTTATTGCACAAAAAATCCTAGACTTATCGTTGCCTGCATTTGAAAACGAAAACAGTGTGTTAATACCAGGCGGATGGCTTGGACAGATGGCTTTAGCTTCAAGGACAGATATACCATTGAATGATCTTGAAAAAGAAGAAGCCGATCAAAGGCTTGAGATCTATAAACCTGAAAGAAATCAAAAAATGCAGGGAACTGGCCATGCACTTGCGTATGAATTTAAAAAAGATGCAGAAGGCAATTTGTTATTCTTGGTGATTAACTCAGGTGCGGGTTTGCATCATCATCAAGCAGTGAATCAAGCAGATAAACAACGGTTTAATACTGTAAAAAGTTATAAAATATTAAAAGCAGAGTTAGACAAACCAGATGGAGCAGAAAATTTTAAGTTTTTTATAGCAGAGCTAGTTAAACCCACGGTCTTGCCATTGGTGGAAGATAGAGATCCGGATAAAGAGATAGATTATAATGCAGATGTGTTATATCAGCAGGTATTTAAAAAAATTGCATTTCTAAATGGAAAAGAAGTTGATCCAGAAGAAGCACTGGGTCAGAATTATGCAGAGGCCAGTATGGCTCAAGTATCGGGCACTTGTGCTCAGGCATCATTGCATGAGCTAATGAAAAAAGAAATCAAACCAGAAGATCAAAAATTAATCTTATTTTATTTAAAATTAAAAAGTATCGAGTTGTTTGATGAAAAACTTGAGCGCAGCTTTAATGCTAAAGATTTTGGCTTATTAAAAAAAGCCGTCTCAAGTTTAGCTAGAGATCTGTTGGTATTTAAAAAAGAAAAAAGTAATTTTATTCCTAAAGAAGTTGAAGCGCGTGCAATAAAAATAATAGTTGATGTTAATGCCAAAGAAGAAGCAGAACAAAAACAAGAAATGGAGCAAAAAGAAGCAAGTGAACTTGAAAGAAACTTAGGTTTAGGTCTAGATCTAGATTTAAATTTTATGTTTAGATTAAACACAGATAAGCTCCCCATTCAAGCACAAACCAGCTTGACGACCATTATCGAAAAGCCGTATTTTCTTCATGATAATGCCCAAGAAGCATTGCCAGATCAAGGGCAAAATATAGTGGACAGATTAAAAGAATTTAATCAAAGTTTGAACCAAGTTCAGCAAGCTCAGGATTTTAAAAAATTAGAAAATGAAATTTTTCATTATTTAACAACAGAATTATGTTTAAATCCAGAAAAAATCAAACAACATATTAACACTCTAGAAATTGCTAATGAATATGTCAAACAGTTAGATATTTTGCTGGGGAAATATAAAGAGGCTATTCAAACAAACAATGCTGGAAAGCATAATTCAGCTTTTTCCCCTAAAATGGTTTTAGCCTTATTGAGCGTAACAGAGACTATTGATTTAATGTATAGAGATAATAATTTAAATTTTAGCTTGAATGAAGAAGTGGGTGGCGTAGATTGTTTTGGCGTAAATTATACACATTATAACAGACTTTTTCGTAGCAACCCTTATTTAAGTACAGAATCTGTTGAATTAGATAAAAGGTTCACTCAGATATTAAATCGCAGTGCGGTTCAGGGTGAAGCAATTGATCCAAAAAAATTAAAAAAATATCTTGATCAAGATGAAAATAAAGCTTTCAAAAGCTACCTAAGTGATTTATGGCGTAAAAAACAAGAAAATGAGCCAAAAACCCTAAAAAATAAAGACTTAAAATTTTTGATTTTGAAAGAAGGGCTTCAAGAAGTTGTCGCTTATCTTGAGCTTGTCGAAGACAACATTCCGGATAAATTCAAAGAATATAAAAATAAAATAGATTTATTTTTATCCGCAAGAAAGGTTGTAGCAAATGTACGAGAAGCATTGCAAGATTTTAGTATCAATAAATTGAATTCATCTTTGGAAAAAGTTTCATTTGACATAACAAAGGTGCATGAAGATAAATATCTCACAAATAATTTTTTTTCCTTTCTTCGTTCTCCCCCTGTTTTTATAGGTGGTTCTGAGCACGATCATTTTGAATTATGGGAAGAACACAAGCATATTAATTATGGCTTATATAAATATTTTAAGGCAATTCAAGATAAAAAAATAGCTTCAAAGTTAGCCATAGATTTTAGGTTAGATAATAAAATTGCCTTATCTTTAGTTCCTAATAATATATATGCAAGTGCTGATGGATTAGGATTGGTGACAAAGGGTGATCCAGTAAAAGAAAGTGCTCATGGACCACTTTATCGAGATTTAAGATATTTAAGACTGGTTCCTTCCACTCAATTTATAGCGACAATTGATTATTTTAAAGATAAACTTTATTATTTTTCCAATGATCAAAAAAATGACTTACAACAATATCTTAGAAGAAATATTTTTCAGCCAGGTGTTTTGCTTAGTGCTTTAGAAAATATTCCAAGCTGCTTCGATACGTTTACAGATTTTACCAGAACCGCCATTTTGTCTTTGAAAAAAGAAGGTGGCATCTCAGAAGATGCTTTATATTTTTATCAGTTAGAAGCCGATGTGTGTGATTATGTGACACAAGCAAGGCATATTCTTGAAGATAAAGAAAGAGCAGAAAAAATCATTCATTTAAGAACCGAGCGCTTGACTTTTTTAGAAGGGCTTAATGCAAGCAAATTACCCCCTTCAGTGAGACATCAAGTCTCTGCTTTAAATTTGCAATTATTTTTAGCCTCAAAAAAAGAAGATCATGAGAAATTATTTAATTATTACCTGGATTATACTGAAAACGTAAGGGAGGTTAAATTAGCCTCAGGAGAAGAAAGAGAGAAAGATAAAAACTTAAAAAATGCCTGCGTGAAAATTTTTGAAAAAATTAATCTAATTAATCCAAATCTGCTTTATGATTTAGCCCTGAAAAGAGCAGGTGATATACCAGAGTATGCTGAAGTACTTAAGAATATTGACTTGAGTAAAAATATAATGAACTTTCCTTATTTTTACGCAAAAAATAATTTAGGCCAAAAACTTTTATCTGTTGACATGATAAACGGACAAATTTTAGTGAGTGGGGCTTATACCTGCTACCCCCCTGAAGATCTTGCTGGTAGCGATTTGTACAAAGAAATCATGGGGAATGAGTCACCTAAATTATCGGTGACAATTTGTGAAGACCTAGCGAATGCGAATAACAAAATAACAAAATATCAAATAATAGGCAGGGAGCCAGAAAGTTTTTTTTTCAAGACAGAGAATAGAGATAATCCCTTTGTTTACCAAGAAAGTAAAAAAATAAATGGCAACACGCTTGTTTTTGAAAAACAAAAACAAAAGAAAAACAAGCCAGCAGAGCAAAGGTTTGCAGATTGTTTATGTGTTTATAATGAAAAAAACATAAGCTTAATTAACATAGAAAGTATGCCTGAGATATTTTATGGCAAAGAGGCTAAATTTTGGGCGAGTCAAGATAACCAAAAATTTTTAATTGAAAGAGAAAAGGACGCTTATTTTATTTCTCCTGCTGAAGGGAGGGAGGATGTTTTTTCTATTTACGAGTTAGAGCCAGATCTCAATCAAAATAAAAAGCCAACAGGCTTTATGCTTGTAACCAATCCAGATATAACAAAAAAAATCTTACCTATTTTTACAGGATTTGAAGATCAAAGCTTTATAGAGGTTTTGGCTAAACCCCATTCTGCAGATTCTGCAGATTCTGGAAAGATTACAGAATTCAAAGTAAAACTTGCTCGATATAATCTTAAGTTTATAGGGAAGTGGGATGAGCCCACTCAAAAATGGCAGATATCGCCTATAGACAATCCAGATTTAATCTTAGAGCAACAGCCTAGCAGTATGCTAAAAATCGATTTTGATCTTGAAAATGGATTGGTTTTTAAAAATAGACAAACCAAAGAATGCAGTATTTACACCCCAAAGCAAGTTTATTATGCCGATTTAAAATCAGAAGAGCGTAAAGGAGAGCATGAGTTTAAAAGCCATTATCATATGCCTGTTTTAGATAAAACGAATTTGAGCAAAAGATTGGCCTTAAAATTGGGAGTCAGTGAGTTAAATCTAGAGGCAGACAAAAAAAGTGTAAATGAGTTTCCATCTGGACTGCCCACTTATTCTGGTACAGAACAATATTTTATTTACCCGCTTAAAGTCGATCAAAATTACGACTTACGCTTAATGTCAGATTTAGAAAATGATCAAGAAGCGCTTGATCCTAATAAATTTTATTTAAAGAGCATTCAAAATCAAGATGGCGTTAATATTTTAAATTACAAAATGTTAAATGCTGCAGGAATAGTCGTTAAGGGAGAAATTTCAGATATAGCGCTTGAAAAAGACCAGGAATTAAGTTTGCCTACTTTGGATAAACTCAAAACAAGCATTTTAAATGAAATAGCGAATCAGGGAAATGTTGCTAAAAAAAGAGAACCAGAAGCAAATACGCCCGAGAAAAAATTGTATCTTGCCTATATTCATTTAGCCAACAGTGAAAGTGAAAAAGCACTTGAGCAAATTCAAAGCTTAATTCAATCGGGCGGCTTAAAAGGCACCTACGAAGAATTAGATATTATCAATAAAATTTTAAATAAAGCCCCAGAATTAGGTGAAACTGGGGAAGCTGCTTTTATTAAAAACCCCCAATCTATTGGCCTAAGAACGCATTTATTATATGCAATATTTGAATTAATGAAAAATGGCAAAAAAGATATTTTTGCCCTAAATCAATTGTCTCAAAAAATAAGCCAAATTCCAGACAATACGCCTGACAAAGCGATTGCGTCTAAACATCTAGAACAGCTTGAATCTTGTGAAAAAAGTTTAAAAGCTTTAATGATTGTTACGCTTGACGATCAATATAAATTTAGAGAACAGATACCAAAGCAAATGCGATTGCCTGCTGCACAAGAATATCAAATGAACGCGTGGTTAGCCCCTAAAACCTTGGGCGTAGATAAAGTGCAACTTCAAGCCAGATGGCATGAGATAAAAACAAAAATAAGATTAAAAGAGCAGGCAACATTACTAAATCGGGAGATGGACCCATCGGGACGAGATAGAGAAAGAATAAAAGTGCTGAATCAAAAGCTAGAAAAACCGCTAAATTTGCTCATCTTAAAACAGGAATTAGCTTTGGTCAAGATTAACCCAAATCAGATTAAATTTGCGAGCGAATATTCATGTGGAAGTAAGATAGCACAACGTTTAGTTGAACCCAGCCCATATGAATTAGAGGAATTAAGTAAGATTGAAGAACCAAAAGAAAAATATGATTACATAGATAGCAATGATGATAAATATGAAAAACTTTTTTATCTGGGGTTTAAAAAAAAGGTTTCTGCTCTTTTTAATCCAGATATCAAAGACGAAGATTTTATCAAACAGTTTTATGAGATGACGAAATTGGCACGTTATCCAGAATTTAACCCAAAAAGACAAAAGTTAACTGAATTTTTAGAACAAACGATCAAAGCCAATCTTTATGTCAATGAAGACCAAAAAAACGTAGTGGCTCTTTGGGCGCCTACCTTATTGATGATGATAAAAAAAACAGATGATTTTCACGATATTAAATTAAAACCCTACCAGTGTTATGTTCCGTCCCATGGCCATGCTAAAGGAAAAACAAGCAACAAACACAGTCGGTTTAGTGAGTATGCAAATAAAATATTTGCCAGAGCCTATTCCCTTAGCAAAATCTATGATGTTAATATGCTTCACCAAGAGTATGAAAGTCAAAAAGAAGCACTGCCATTTAGGATTAAACAAAGAAAAGCTGAAAAATATGCCCCTGATCCTGTTTTTATTGGCCAAAATGTTCAGGCATCTTTTTCTTATGAAAGCTTTATTGAAGATAAAAGCGCAGATTGGAATTTAGGTGAATTTGATAAAGCGATTAAGGCTCTAAAGTTCCAGACTGAAACAGCGGTAAAAACTAGAATAGAGGCATTTAAGCTAGAGACAGAAAATAAAAGATTTCAAGAAAAAGTAGAGGTTCAGAGACTTTGTGATGAAGCAATAGGAAAAATCCGAAACCAAGAGAAAATTCAAGTCTTTGAGATAACAAAACATTTTTTGTCAGCCCCAAATCAAAGAGCAAGCATTCTCAAAAAAGCGATTGGTTTTAGAAAAACAGCAGATAAAAATATAGCCGCTACTGAGAAACAAATCTTAGACTTAGCTAATTATCGAAATCTTAAAAAAAAGGGGCATGTTGCAAAATTAATAGATCAGTTTGAATTAAAGTTAATAGCCCAAGAAAGAAAAGAACTGACGATGCAAGATTTGAATCGCTTGTTTGTGCTGGCTGATTTTAAAGAGTATGAAAAAGTAACGGGGTTATCTCGAGATCAAATTCAAGACTTGCATAATCAACTTTCTCAGTATATGAACTTTGGGGTATTAAAAACACAATATGATAAAATTATAAAAAATCTTGATTTTAGTTCAGAAACAGAAATCACCGAATTAGGTGAAACACTGTCTGCCCATAATATTATTGCTCAAAATGGAGATGTAGCCGATTATCAATTTTTTCAAAAAGAAGAAGGCATTTTAATTAGAGATGTGCAAAAATTTTATTTAGATAAATTGTTACATAAAAATAAGCAATCACAAAAATTTGAAAACGAAGTGATACAGCTTATTATGGGCGGGGGCAAAAGTAAAGTCATTGCCCCTATTGCAGCGCTAAAAAAGGCAAATGGAAATAATTTAGTGATTGTCGAAGTAAAAAGCAGTTTATTAAAAACTAACTTTGCAGACATGAATAGCACTTCAACCAGGCTATTTAATCAAACACCCATTTTATTTGAATTTGATAGAAATACGCCTATTGAATATACCGATTTAAGAAGATTATATAGAGACTTGGCTCAGGCCTCGCTCAATAAAAATTATGTCATCACTTCTGGAACAAGCTTACAGTCTTTAGAATTACGATATTTAGAGACCCTTGCCAATAAGCCAGATAAAGATGATAACATAGCCTTGAGATTATGGGAAAAACAAATCAAATGGTTTGAAAAATCTTTATTATTATTAAAAAATAAAGGCGATAGAATCATCGATGAGGTGCACGATGAGCTAGACCCAAGCAAAGAGTTAAATTATACCCTGGGATTGCCTACGCCGCCTTCTAAAGAAGATGTGAAGTTAGGCATTGGTTTATTTTTCTTTTTAAAAGAAGTGAATATTTCAGATATTTTAGATTTAGACCAGAAAAAAACGGCTTTTGATTTAATTCAAAAATCGGCATTAATTAGCGATCCAGTTAACCAGCCTAAACAGATTATGCAAAAAATTGCCCAATCTTTGGTCAATATTTCTCTTGATAGCAACAAAAATAAAAATAATCCGATTTTTGGCGTGCTTGAAAAATTAAATGATCAAGAACGTGCTTTATTGGTGCCTTATTTATGCAGCGAAGCTGGAAGTGATGAAAAAGTAATCGCATTGTTACAAGAAAAACTAACAAGCGGCATGCTCACAAAAAGACAACTAGATGACGTAGGGTTTTTAAAGTTTGAATTGTCTGGTATGTTATCTTTTACCTTGCAAAAAAATTATAATGAAAATTATGGCCCTTCATTAAGAGAAGGTATTAGTGAAGCTCAAAAAAGAATCGCCATCCCGTATAAAGCGCCAAATACCCCAAGTGAAAAATCACGATTTGGGCAATTTATAGAGGCCATGAATTATACCATTGCCCTAAATATCAGAGAACCCCTGTCAACTAAACTAGTAGAAAACGTGATTCTCGATTATTTGAATTCTGCCAATTTAGAGTTATTAGAAGCGGATCCAGGTAGCAGCCTAATGCACATGCAAGCGGCTGAAAAATTTCAGAATCAATTTGGCGATCTAAATATATCTTTAGAAGAGATTCAGCAATGTAAAGATTCTGATACAGAAGCTTCTAAAATAAAATGGCAGAATATGATAGAGATTTTTAAAAATTCAGAATCCTTCAAAAAAGTGGTCTTGTCAGATTATATTTTACCCCTTGTCACGATTAATCCAAAAGTGCTTTCTAGCAACAGTGCAAATTTGGCAGACATGACGTCTACCACACAAGGCATGACTGGAACCCCTTGGAATCACGCAGCTTTTTTAGATAAAATAAGCTTTGATGAGCTACAAAGCTTAGGGACAGACGGTGAGACCATTGATTTGCTTAAAGTGAAAAATACGCAAGTAGTAGAATCCCATTATTCAGATGATCCCCTTGCTTTGCTGGCTGAAAACGAAAAAATGGGCCAAGTTAGGGCTATCATTGATGTAGGCGCTTTGTTTAAAAAAGAAAGTGCTAATTTGGCCGTGGCTCAAAAAATAAGCGGTTATTTTAAAGATAAAGATAAAGATAAAGATAAAAATAAAAAAGAAATAAAATACGTTTTGTACTTTAATGAAGAAGATATATTGTGCGCTTTAGATCTTGAAAAAAATGTAAATCATCAAGATGCTATCATTGAAATTGGCAGCTCAGATGAAAAAAATGTCCGCGCGAAATTAAAAGATTGTCCACCCGAACAACGCTTTACTTTTTATGATCAAGCAAGAATTACTGGAGCAGACATTAAACAAGCCCCAAATGCACATGCTTTAGTCACCTTGAGTGAAACAACCACACAAAGTGCCTTGTTGCAAGGGGTTAAAAGAATGCGCGCTTTTACCAGCGGTCAAAACGTGACAGTGATACAACCCAGCTATATAAAACAGAGGGTTTTAAAAAAAGCGAATAAAGCAGCAGGCGCAGGCGCAGAGCCAGATGTTAATATTAATATTGAAAATGTTCTTGAATTTGTGAATAAAAATCAAGCAGAAAAATGCTTGCAAGTCCATCTTAAAGGAGCGGGTCAAAAACTCAAACAAGTCTTACGGTCGCATTTTTTAAATATTATTTATCATTATGAATCAGATTGTTTCAAAAAAAGTGAATTGTGCAATCAATTTGAGGCCATCTTTAGCAAAGAATATCAGCCAGAACACTTTTTAAATTATGCTAAAGTAGCGGTAAATATCAATTCAAAAGCGTATTTCGAAAATCTAGAACAAAAATATTTTGCCCAGTATGCTTATTTATTACAAAAATCAGGTATAAATCTGGAGGCTTTAAATCTCCAAGATAGGCCAGAGCAAATTCAAGTAGAATTAAAAGCCGTTTCTGAAAAAGCACAGCAATCGTGTGATAGCCATATGTTAAGCATCTTGGAGCAGGACAATGCATCTGATCTAGAACAGGAAGTAGAAAAAGAAAAAGAAAAAGAAAATGAACAAGAAAGAGAAAATGAGCAAGAAAAAGAAAAAGAAAAAGAAAATGAACAGGAACATCAAACATATGATGCTGGCGTTACCGTTTTTATAGGGGAATTGCTTAATCATCCCAATCAATTTGAACATGATGACCCAGATCAGGTTCTTAGGCCAAATCTAGAGGCTATAATACACCCAAATATTATATTAAAAGGTATGGACCTTCAAGATAAGTTTGAATTTGATTCGAATTTATTGATGACAGCTAGGCAATATAAGACGCTTAAAAATCAAGAAAAATATTATGAAAAGAAATTTATTAAGCCCATTCTGACGGTCATGATGGTGATGAACGAGGGGAATCCAAAAAGCTTGACTTGCATTATGTTATCTAACGATAAAGAAGAAATGGGTAAATTATACCAAGCAAAATTACCGGGCAAAAAAAGTTGGTTTGTGAGCCCTCAAGGTAGCCTAATGGGCGGAGAGCCTCCAGAAGACACCGATCCAAACAATGCGGTAATTCAATTACAAGCCGAGCGATTTTTAGAACAAGTCCGATTCATTAATGGAGAGGCATCTTTGATTGCTAAGCAAAAAAAAGGCATCACCTGGTTATCTGAAAGGACTAAACAAAAAATAAAGTTTTTAGAAAACACAGTATTGCCGAGTTTTCAGGTTCAAAAGAAGAATGGGCTTAAAAATTTGAAATCTCGATTAGATGAAAAATCAACAATCATGAGCGCCATGTTGGGCGAGCCGTATCTGATAGACGATGTAAAAAAAGAGCGTGTTACTGCACCCATAAAAGTGGCTGAGCCACTGAAAAATCCAGAACCAGGGCCTAAACCTGTAGAACCAGCCCCCCCCTTAATCTTCTCTGCACAAGATAAAACGCCGAAGAAAGTAATGGATATTTATAATGAAATAGAAAAGTTACCAGGTGGTTTTTCTGTAAAGAATAAAGCTAAGATAATTACAATTATCCAAGATAAGTCCTTGTGTGATAAGCCGACCGATTTTTTTGTTTTTAAGGAAGAGCTTTTGGATTATGCTGTAGAGAAATTGGGCCTTAACGAAAATCAAAGAGACAAGCTTGAAGACGTGCTCACGAAAATTAACATTCAATCTTGTCGTAAACCTAGGTAAATCGCCGAGTTTTTAAGGGTGGTTTTTCTTCTGCTAGCTCTTCATCTAATTCAAACACGCAGTCGGGATCATTGCCTTCTGTTTTTTTACGAGTGGGAAGCTTTGAACCATAAGAGGGTAGCGGCATTTTTTTTGTAAAGACAAGCGCCTCATCCATCTTTTCTGTTTCTGCCTGAAGTGGTTTAAGTAACTCAGGAGCAGGGGGCGTACATGGGGTATTTGGAGGGTTCTTAAACATACGCTAAATCATCCTATTTATATTAAAATTGATTTTTAAAATTGATTTTTTTAGAAAAATATAAGTAAGTGTAGACAGGAATGCCCGTTAATACAAATAGTCCGGCTAAGATAAGCGTGTCAGAATTAGTTTGATAAATTACCCAGCCGCAAAAAAATAAGGCAATTAACCCATACGTGTTTTTGACCAGTTTCAGAAAAATCGATCCAGCTTGCCGATGGGTTATTTTTAAAAACGCCAAACAGCAAATAAAATAAACAAATAAAAAGGCAATCACAGACACGTCAATAATATGCGTGATTTTTTGTGCCAGGGTGTGTTGTGCACTTAAAAATAATAAAGGCAATATCCCAATGGCGCTAATAAATAAAGCCACATAAGGCGCATTTTTTTCATTGGTTTTGCCAAAATAGCCGGGCAGCAAGTTATCTTGCGATAAGCCTAGGGCAATTTGCCCGCTGGCCAACATCCAGGCATTTAAGGTCCCAATACAAACGATAGAAGCCATAACTGAAATTAAAATATGCCAATGCCCCCCAAAAATAGCTTGCGTGGCGTCTACATAAGGCGCATGAGATTGCGCTAATTGCTCGCCTGGCAATAAGCCCATAATGCCAATGCTATTTAAAAAATATAACAACGCCACCAAAATGGTCCCAATGACAATGGCCTTAGGGATGGTTTTTTTGGGGTTAGCCACAGATCCGGCAGGCGTAGTGGCCGACTCTAGGCCAATAAAACCCCAAAGGGTTAATAAAGTCACGCGAGCTAAAGTTTCGGTTGGCGTAAGGGCTTGTGCTTCGGCACTGACCGTAAAATGCCCAATATCAAAATAAATTAAACCCAAAAGCGGCAATAAAATAAGCGGAATAAATTTCATTAACGTGAGAAAAAATTCGGCGCGACCAGCAGCGGTGACGCCTTTTAAATTTAAATAAGTGATAGTGAATAATAAAATAATTTCTAGTATTATATAATATTCAGGCGAAACCCAGGGGCTTAAAATAGGCGATAAATACCCAATGCTCGCAATGATAACAGCTGTACTGCTAACCCATGAAATCACCCAGTAAGTCCAGCCACTAAAAAACCCCCAAGTGCGACCAAAAGATTCAGCTACATAAACATGGGGCCCGCCTGTTTTAGGGTAGGCATGGCACAAACTGGCAAAAACCAAAGATAAAGCAACGGCCCCGAATCCAGAGACGGCCCAGCCCAGTAAACTCATTTTGCCATAAGGGGCAAGGCTAGCAGGCAGCATGAGTACGCCAGATCCAATTTGGCTGCCCATCACAATAGCCAATACAGCCCAAAAACCCATTTTTTTTGTCATGCCAAAAACCTATTTAATCTAAATATATAAAAATAAAAAAATATAAAAAGCTAATTAACTATCATATTGCTTCAGTCTAAGATCCGTGTAATATACTATAGGTTAGCTTTATTTTAATCAAAAAGGACAAGATTATTTATGTTAAATTTTATTAAAAACAAATTATTCAGATTATCCCCCTTATTTCTCACGGGTGCCATTTTAGGCCATATGGTTTATATGGGATCAGCCCATGCAGCGCAAGCACCTGGCAGTTTTAGCCCTAAACAAAAAAAAGAAATAGGAGAAGTGGTTAAGCAATATTTACTCGATAACCCCAGTGTTATTTTAGAAGTATCTCAAAAAATTCGCACCCAACAAATACAAGCAGCCGAAAAACAAGCCATTAAAGTCATTGGCGAGAATATTCACGAGCTAGACAGCGCCTTAAGCCCGACTTTAGGCAATCCAGCTGGCCATATTGTCTTGGTTCAGTTTATGGATTATCAGTGTGGGCATTGTAAACAAATGCAAGCTATTTTAACTAAACTCATCGCCGACAATCCCGATTTAAAAATCGTTTCTAAAAATTTAGGCATATTAGGCGCCAATTCAGAATATGCGGCTAAAGCCTCGCTTGCAGCGAATAAACAAGCAAAATTTCAACCTTTTCATGCTTTACTTGAGCAAACAAGTGAGTCGCTTAGCCCTGAAAAAATTCAAGCATTAGCACAAGAAGCAGGCCTAGATGTGGCTAAATTAGAGGCAGATATCAAATCAGAAGACGTTACCAAAGAAATGGCCAGCAGTCTTGAGCTTGCTCAAAAAATAGGCCTTGGGGGCACACCTGCTTTTATTGTTTTTTCGAATATACCCAGTGAAAAAACCAAAGTATTTTTTGCAGCAGGCGCGGTATCTCAAAGGGTTTTACAAAATTATATTAATCAATCAAAAATCCAGTAAAAAAGCAGAGTTTTTGAGCCAGTTTTTATCGGGATAATACGAAAAAACCAACGATCCTTCTTGAATGGTCTGGATCAATTTTGGGGCAAGATGGTTTTCAACGGCTAGGCAGCCTGAACTACGGCCTAGTCGTCCTAATTCGCCCGAAATAGCTGGGTTCACATAATGGGCACCATGCACAACGATTCTTCTTCGTTCGGCATTGCCATTAATGCCTTTTTCTAAACCGTGCAGCACCAAAGATAAGCCATGTCCGCCTTGATAGGTTTTACCCGTAACAAATACCCCAAGGCTAGCTTGCTTGCTGCCAGGTTTGTCTGAAAATCGTAGAGGAAGATTGCCCCCATTGCCCGAACCATGGGCCACGTGCGTATGATAAAGCACTGTTTTTTTGTGTAAGTCGACTACCCATAATCGTGGCTCAGTAGAAGGTAGCGTATAATCAACAATAGTCACTAATGATTTTTTGGCCACACCCATGCCTTTGGCTTTTTCATAGGCTTTATAAACCAAGTTTAATATTTGGGGGTTAATGCTTTTGAGTTCTCGTGCTTGTTGTGTTTGAGCTTGAGCTAAGCCATTTTTTTTAAACCATAAAAAAGAAAAAGAATAAGCATAAGCGGTGCTGGTATAGAAAAGCAGCAGCATGAGCAGTAAGCTTTTAAGCTTCAAGTATTTTGGTTGTATTTTTTTCATGTCACCCAGATCTGTGATGAGTTAATTTAGCCATTTAGCCTAATTAAAGCAAGTTAAAAGCATAATGCATGATATCAAACTATTTATAAATATTAATTATAAATATTATAAATATTATAAATATAAATAAATAAAAAACGCATAACTACACCAATTGGCTTTTCTAACTAATTGTAGTATTATATTTAAATTTTATATATATATTAGGTAGTGTGAACATGTTATTAGAAAAAATCATATTGGGCATCACGCTTGCTGCACCTATTGGTCCGGTTTCAATAGAAATGATTAAAAGAGGCTTAAGCAAAGGCTTTCTTGGTGCTTTTATTGTTCGGGTTGGCGGTGCAATGGGCAATACGCTTTGTTTAATAGCGGCATATTTTGGTGCTAGCCTCTTAGTGAATTCTGAAACCAAAATGGGGTTATGCAGTTTAGCTGGGGCGATTGTGCTGATTTATTTAGGGGCAAAGTCTTTATTTAACACGCATGCGAAACAAAACGATCAAATTAGCCAAGCAACCACGCATTCAATGGCACAAGTATCGAACAATTATAAGCTTTCTAATGGATTATTAACGGGTTTTATTTTGTCTATTGCCAATCCTATTGGCATTGTATTTTGGCTCAGTATTTTTGCGGGATCTATTGATAGATCGGGTGAAACCAGCATATGGCTTGGTTTACTCGAGAATTTTTCAGTGATTGCGGGCGTGTTAATCTGGGGCCTAATGTTAAGCAGCCTATTGGCAGCAGGAAAACGTTTTGTGAATCAAAAAGGCCTAAAACTCATCACCATGGCGGCCGGGGCGATGTTAATTTATTTTGGCTTAAAATATGCCTATCGCGGTGTAGAAATATTATTCTAGCAGTTCGACTAAGTCGGAAAGCCACTCTTTTTTTAATTCTTTTAGGTAGGCCTTATTTTCATAAACCCAATAAGTGCCTACCATACTCGCAATAGGCGCGCCAATGCCGCCAACCAGAAAAGCAGATAAAGTAATACACCCGCTTGCGGCCATTAAGCCTAAAAAAGTAGCTTTTGCTGCATAGCTACCGGCTTTTATGGTCAGCGTTTCTACTTCTTTTTCAGTTAAG
>CANJMM010000025.1 GCA_947475765.1 Legionellales bacterium
GATCAAATCTATCTTATTTTGCTTGGGCAGCAACAACAAACCAACCCCCATGTTAGCTTGAAAATAGATTATACTGCGCTGAAAAATCCAAAAGCCTGTGTCCAGGGAAATGTACGAGCGCTTAAACAGATCTTGTTGAATTTGGGGGGCAATGCTTTAAAATTCACTAAAAAAGGCGAGGTCACGATTGCCATCACAGAAGAGAGAAATTATTCTAAAGAATCTGCTGATTTGATTTATTATACCCTGACTGTTTCAGATACAGGCCCAGGGTTATCAGAAGAACAAAAGAGCCGCATGTGGCTCCCAAAAAGTGGGCTAAGAACTCAGAACCACACCCAGATTAAAAGCAGCGGTATAGGTTTTTTCATCACAAAACAGTTAATCGAAGAAAAGTTCCAGGGTAAGCTTAGAGTAGACAGTGTTTTAGGAAAAGGGACAGACATTCACTTTTCTTTTAGTTTGCTTAAAGAACCGCCTAAAGTAGAGACGCCATTTCCAGTTTCTTTACTACTACCATCACCAGAGCGAAAAAAACCTCAGAAAATTCGGGTGTTGGCAGCAGAAGATGTTCCCATCAATCAAAAAATATTACAGTCTTATTTTAAGAAAAAAAACAGTCTTTATAGCTTAACCTTGGTACAAGATGGCTTAGAAGCAGTCGATGCACTAAAAAAACAGGATTTCGATGTTATTTTAATGGATTATCAGATGCCTAATTTAGATGGACTGGAGGCAGCAAAGCAAATTAGAGCACTGCCTGATCTCGATAAGCGTGATATACCGATTATATTTTGTTCTGCTAATGAGTTCGATTTTAGTTGTATTTCTGGTCAGGTAAGCATCATCCACAAGCCTTATAATGCCAAAGACATTTTTGAAAAAATTCATGAACTTTATCAAGAAAAAGCCTGCTCCCTCCCATTCCTATTATCCTCGCCAGTAGGTTACCGGCCTCTTCTGAACGCTTTATCCGTAGCTGCAGACAAGGATCTCAGTATGGCAGAAAATGACCTCAAAGCATTAAAGCTTAGGTAGCAGCGGCTTTAATCCCATTAAGATAGTGTTTAAAATAATGGGCTGCGCTTCTGCCGTAGGATGTAAACCATCTTCTTGCATCAAGGTAGCATGCGTTGCAACATTCGCGAGCATAAAGGGGATCCGTCGAACTTGATATTTTATACTTAAGTCACCATAGATTTTTTGAATGGCTTGAGTATAAGCTTTGCCATAATTAGGGGGTATCTGCATACCTACTAATAATACCTGTATTTTATTTTCGTGGCATAAAGCTATCATCTTACCTAGATTAGATTGAATTAAATCGGGTTCTAAGCCTCTTAAGCCATCATTGGCGCCTAAAGCAATAATCATCATATTGATATTAGGGTTATATCGATTGATAACAGAGGGGAGGCGAGATAAGCCTGAATCGGTGGTCTCGCCACTGATACTGGCATTAATAACCGTCAGATCAGAATGCCTTTGATTAAGATAAACAGATAATAAACTTACCCAGCCCTGTTCAGGTGCGATGCCATAGGCAGCAGAAAGACTGTCACCAAAGACAATTATTTTTTTATCTGCTTGCGCAGCAGTGCTAAAAAAAGCTAATAATAGAATAAGCAGAAAGTGACAAGATTTTAATTTGGAAATTAACATGACTATTATTAGCGCCGAACAAGTAAGTAAATGTGTTTATATTGGGCAAACCCATCTTGAAATACTAAAGGATATTTCATTTACCGTAAAGGCGGGAGAAACTTTGGCTATATTAGGGGCATCAGGATCGGGTAAGTCGACTTTATTGAGTTTACTAGCAGGTTTAGATACGCCAACAAGTGGCAAAATCAGATTATTGGATACAGAATTATCCACTTTAGACGAAGAAGGGCGAGCTAAAGTCAGAGCCTTACAAGTCGCCTTTGTTTTTCAATCTTTTCATTTATTACCGCATTTAACGGCATTAGAAAATGTAATGTTGCCTTTAATGTTAGAAAAAAACACCATGGCTAAAAAACAAGCGACGGCAATCTTAAAAAAATTTGGCTTAGGCGAACGATTGGGACACTTGCCTAAACAGCTTTCAGGAGGCGAACAACAACGTGTGGCCATTGCAAGGGCATATGTCATTGAGCCTAAAATTATTTTTGCCGATGAGCCTACAGGAAATCTAGATGATGAAACTGGAAAAATGATAATTGATTTATTATTTGAGTTAAATGTTGCCTCAAATACAACACTTGTTTTAGTTACGCATGACAAAGGCATTGCCAGTCAAACTAAAAAAATCATACACCTTAAGTCTGGTCAGGTGATGCCATCATGATTAGCTTGATGCGTTCCAAATCGCTTTATTTATTAGTGTTGCTTTTTTTAATGTTATCTATTTTGAGTTCATTTTTATGGTTGTTCAGTGATGCTTTAAAAAGAAATTTTAATTTTACCGAAACGGAATTACTTGGGGCAGATGGCAGTGTTGAATCTGCCCAAGCTTTGCCAAAAGAAATGGAGGGGATGGCAAAGCATGATGGCATTAAGTTGTCTCATACGATTAATTTTTCAAGCATGATGATAAGCGAAAAAAAATCGACTTTAGGACATGTTCGCGCAATAGATAAAGCCTATCCCCTTAAAGGCCAGATCAAAATTCAAACAAAACAGGGTGTTTTGACGGAGGCAAAATTAGAGCCGGATCAAATTTGGATAGATGAAGCATTGAAAACCCGATTAGGGGTGAGCTTATTCGATTTTATTCAATTGGGACAGCATCGTTTTCAGGTTTCGGGTATTATTGTTTCTGAACCTGCTCGGGCTGGCATGGCTTTTATGTTGGCGCCTAAAAGTCTAATCCGAATAGAAGACGTGCTCAAAACAGGTCTGGTTCAGCCCTATTCTCGGGTATTATATCAATCTTTTATAAAAGCTGAAGATTCTGCGCTTAAAAATTTTCAGCTTAAAGTTAAGGCTAAATTTAAAAATATAAAAACCTATTCTGCTCAAGAAGGCCGATCTGTTGCAAGCCCTATTTTTAATATGGGAGAACGATATATCGGTATTTTTATTGTCGTGACCGTTGTTTTATCTGGGATGGGCATGATGGCTTTGGCGCAGGCAAATGCCAGTGAAAATAGGTTAATGATTGCTTTGCTGAAAACATTCGGGGGTGGTTTTAAAAGAATCCGGAAATTATATTTTTTGATTTTTCTCGTTTTGGGTATGGGAATTATTTTGTTTTCTTTTTTTATAGCGTTTATCGGTATTGCTTTTTTACATAAACTTTACCCTAATGTTATTGCTTTTAGTTTGTCTTATTTGCTGACTCCAGAGTTTGGAAAAATTTTACTGATACAAACCATTGCTTCTTTGGTGGTTCTTTTTGGCTTTGCTTTTGTCCCTATTTTACAAGCCTTAAAAACATCGCCCATGATGCTTTTTAGAAAAGAAGCAGGAGGTCAATCTGTTTGGCCAATGTACGTTTTGGCAGAAGCCATAACATTGGTTTTGTTATTACTGTATATTCCTAATGCTTCAGATGTCTTGATGCTGTTTGGTTATTTTTTTATGGCCACTTTGGTCTCAGGGTTATTTTTTTATGGTATTTTTTTTCTGATTAAATGTATGCCTATGAATTTTTTTAAAATATTAATTTTTTCAAGAAAAGTTCAAAATGGATTGTTGGCCACTCAGTTTAGTCTGGTGTTTTTGTTAGGAGGCTTGTTATGGGTGATTTCGCACGATTTTTTGGGTACCTGGCTGTCAAGCCTCCCTGCTCATACCCCCAATCAATTTATGATAAATATTACCGAGCATCATAAACAAGACATTGAAAAATTTTGGCAGGATGAGGGGGTTTCTTTAAGCTTATTTCCTATGATCACAGCCAGGCTTAAAAGTGTGAATAATGAGACGCGTCCTTTTTATCGAACGTTAAATATATCGTATAGGCATACTTTGCCAGAAGATAATAAAATCACAATTGGTTCAAGTTGGGGTAAGCACTTATCCGGAGAGTCGGTTATTTCGATTGAAGAAAATTTTGCCAAGAGCATTCAAGCAAAAATAGGGGATGACCTCATTTTTGAGATAGCAGGAAAAGAGATTCGAGCAAAAGTATTAAACAGCAGAAGGGTTAAGTGGGAAAGTTTTAAACCCAATTTTTATGTTATTTTCCCCGAAAAAGTCCTTGAGGATTTCCCCAAAACCTATATGGCCAGTATTTATTTGCCCCCAGAAAAAATGCAGGCAACCCTCAAGTTCCTAAAGCAATTTCCGGGGGTGAGTTTAATTGATGTGAAGTTAAATTTAGAACAAGTTAGATTTCTTTTAGTCAAGGTTGTAAAAGCCTTAAGTTATATGATAGGGGTTATCTTGATTTTAGCCTGTTTGGTTTATTATGCGATGATATCGCGCACTTTTATAGATAGGCAATATGAGAGCGCCTTGCTGAGAAATTTTGGGGCCAGCAAAGCAAAATTAAGGCAAGTTATTTTGCTGGAATTTGGCTTAATTGGCGGATTAAGTGGTGGGTTAGGGCTTACTTTGGCCATTGTTTTGGCGATGGTTCTCAGTGAAAAATTAAGCATGACGTATGCGCCACATTGGGGCTTAATTTTAGTGGGAGGCGCTTTAGGCGGTGTACTCACAATGGGAATAGGTTGGCTTGTCACCCATAAAGTGATAAATACACCGCCATCGATATTGCTTAGAGAAGGGGTTTAGCTATGCTGATTTCAGCCGTTTTTTCTGTTCCTATTATTAATACATCTGCAGCGCGTTCTGCAAAAATCCCCGTTTCCACTACGCCCGTGATTTGCTTAATTTTATGTTCCATTTCAATGGGTTTGTTTAAGTTTAAATCATAGGTATCTAAAATAATATTGCCATTGTCTGTGATGACTTTTTCTCTATAAACGGGATTGGCGCCTAATAGCACTAATTTTCTGGCCACATAGCTTCTTGCCATAGGATGGACTTCTATAGGAACAGGAAAAGTGCCTAAAGCACGTACTTTTTTAGAGGCATCGGCAATACAAATAAATTGTGTAGATTGCGCCGCAAGAATTTTTTCGCGCATGAGGGCAGCGCCCCCGCCTTTTATACACTGAAATAAGCCATTGATTTCATCTGCACCATCTACATACACTAAAATTTCTTGGCCATTTGGGTCAAAAATGGGGAAGCCCAGTTTTTTTAAGGCCGCTTCCGTGACAGAAGAAGAAGGCACCGTGCCTATAATTAAGTGCTGAATTTTAGGTAATAAATCAATAAAGCATAAAGTGGTGGATCCTGTCCCTACGCCAAGTATAAAAGGCGTTTCATGGTGTTGCTGTATATAATCAATGGCCGCTTGGGCCGCATTTTTTTTAGGTATGGTCATTTTATGTTCTTACTTTCTTAATATTTTGGGCTTAGGCTTGAGAAATCAGTCATGAATGTGTTAATTATACGGGTTAATCAATTAAGATTGGAGAGTATATTGCCATGAGAATCAAAAAACCAGATATGTTATGGGTGTTTGCCCTGTTCGTTATTATAGGCATCGTGCTTACTAGCATTGTGATATTAAATATAAAATAAATAAGCTAGCTAGTAAATTTTATGTTCAGTAATAACATGATTTAAAGCAATATCATGAGGCTCTATGGGCAGTACCTCTAATTCTTGACAGGCGTAAGCAATGCCCACTAGGCAAGGTTTTATATTGGGGCGCTTTAATTTAAAGCTTAAGGTTTGGTCATAAAACCCGCCACCCATACCCAATCTATTTTTAGCCGCAGTAAAGCCAACAAGAGGCATTAAGATTAAATCTAACTCGAGTGCAGTGATAGTACACTCATTTGGGCTATCTGGCTCAGGAATGCCATATAAGTTGTTTTTGTATTGGGTCTGGGGAGTGCAGGGGCCAAAAATCAAAAAACGACCCGCTTCAGATTTTTTTAAAATAGGCAAGTAAAATAATTTTGAGGCTGTTTCTTTGGGGCTGCTTTTTAAGTAAGTTAGCATAAAAGGCACAAGATGCGGTTCGTTTAAATGGGAAAAATAACAGGCAATGCGAGTGGCTTCTTGAAAAAAGGGCGCTGAAAGCAGGTGATCAAAGATACGCGTATCCCATTTGAGTCTATCTTGATCAGATAAACTTAATCTTTTAGATAACAAATATTGCCGAGCAAGGGATTTTTCGCTAAACACAGTAGAGTTGGAATGCAAGCGGTGTCCTCCAAAAGGTCGTTACATCAGCAGATTTGAACCCTAGGGTTCACGTGGCAGCCCTACTATTACATCAGGCTTCCCATTAGGCGCTTTAGGCGCCATGGTCTTGCACAACAGTAATATTAACAGGCCCCTATCTGACAGTATCGGTTCAAATATCATAAAAATGCTATCGAGCCTTTTCGGGGACACACATTAATATTCTACTTCGAGTGCGCTCACTTGCAAACTACTTTCTTCTGTTGCCCAGCTTGAAGTGTGATTAGGATAGGCTGAAAGAGCCTCATCGATGCGATTTTTTAAGTCGTTTAACTTTTGATTGACTAAGGGTGCAGTTGCCGTATTTATATCGTTTTTAGGCGCAATAGGCTCAATCGCTTCAATAGGCTTCATTTCAGGGGGCTGCCGCGTTGCTTTCAGTAAGTCATAAGCGGTATTTAAGCCTGCCATGACTGCTATGCGATCTAATCCAACAACTTTGCCTGTTCGCCTAATGGCTTTCATTTGTTTATCTAAATATTGCGCACTTAAGTGCAGATCTGCTTCTGCACCAGGGGGGCAAGCAATATGATAGTCTTTGTCTAGTATTCTGACCAATAGACTTTTAGGTGGTTGACTATTATTTTGAGTGGTCATAAGTTTGCACGCTCCTGGGTTTATAAATCTCTTATTAATATATACCATATTCACTTGCTAAACCTGAAGACAAACTTGAAGACAAACCTAAAGACAAGCGAGAGAAAAATGGCCCTTAAAGAGTTAGCTTTTGAACAATGGGATTCATTAAGTGCATTATTAGAATCCTATCACAGCGCCTATGGCCTTTCTGAGATTCAAGGCTTATGTTTAGGGGTTATTTGTACGGGTCGTCATAAAGATATAGGGTATTGGCAAATACAATTAGAAAAGACGCTATTAGACGACCCAGATATTTTAGTTAACGCGCTACCTCAAGAATGTGTAGATTGGCTCAAAAAATTATTAACCCACTGTTTTCAAGCCTTAACACATCCGCATTTTGAGCTGGATTTATGTTTACCCGATGATACCGTGCCAATAGAAACACGGCTACAAGCTGTGTCTGATTGGTGTAAAGGCTTTATTTTTGGTTTAGGCTTAGGTGGGCCAGATGTGTCTATTTGGAGTCAACCCAATATCAAAGAAGCTTTGGAAGATATAGCCCAAATACAAAAAATAGACACTCAGCCAGCAGAAAATCAAGAGAGTGAAAAAGACTATATTGAATTAGTAGAATATTTAAAAATTGCCACTTTTGTGATTTTTGAAGAATGTTCAGAGTCACTGATCTTACAAGGACAAAGCAATCATGGATTACATTAACGCCAATCTTAATCTTAATCTTAATCTTAATGAGTATGGCATGCGGATTCAGGCGCTAGCAGATCAATTGCCTGCTCATACCGTTTTAATTTTAAAGTCAGCCGAATCTAAAATTCGGAGTCATGATACAGAATATGCTTATCGTCAAAACAGTTATTTTTATTATCTAACGGGTTTGGAAGAAACGGATTTATATCTTGTTATCAAAAAAAATCATCAAGCAACACAAGAGCGCTCTGCTGGATCAGAAACAGTCTTGTTTTGTCAAGACGCAAGTTTAAGCGAGATGCAGTGGTTAGGGCCTCGTTTAGGGGTTGAGGGCATAAAGCAAAGCAAGCAGTTTAATTTTGTTTTTTCTGTAGAGCAGTTGCCTGTTAAAATAGTAGAATTATTACAAGGCGTTGATCAAGTTTATTTTGATTTTAGTGAGCCTTCGAGTTGGCATCAAAAAATAATCAGCTGGATTCATGCGCTTAAATCAAAAAATCGTAAAGGGGGATGCAGAGCAGATACTTTAAAAGACGCCAGAAGGCTGCTAGATGAAATGCGCTTATTTAAACAACCTGAAGAAATTAAGTTGTTACAAAAGGCAGCCGATATTTCTTGTCAAGCCCATATTCGAGGCATGCAAAAAACGCGACCTGGCCTCATGGAGTATGCACTAGAAGCCGAATATCTTCACGAATTTTTAATCTCTGGCGCCCGCTCCCCGGCTTATAGCAGTATTGTAGGCGGGGGAGAGAATGCCTGTATTTTGCATTATGTTAAAAACAATAAAATATTGGCAGATAAAGACCTAGTGCTAGTCGATGCAGCCTGTGAATACCAGTATTATTGCGCAGATATTACGCGCACTTTTCCGGTTAATGGCAAGTTTACAGGGCCTCAGCAGGCTATTTATGAGTTGGTTTTGGCGGCGCAAGAAGCGGCTATTCAACTTATCAAGCCAGGCCTTGCCTTTAGCCTGATGCAAGAAAAAATACTCGATATCATGGTTCAAGGCTTATTAGATTTAAAAATATTGACAGGTCAAAAACAAGATATGATTCAGACGCAACGATACCAAGATTTTTACATGCATAATTCAGGCCATTGGTTAGGGATAGATGTGCATGATTGTGGAGCTTATCAGGTCGATAAACAATCGCGAAAACTTGAGCCAGGCATGGTATTAACCGTTGAGCCGGGGCTATATTTTTCTACCCAGTTACTTAACAAGACAAAATTAGATCCAAAATGGTTAGGGATAGGCATAAGAATAGAAGATGATATTTTAGTCACCGAAACGGGTCATCATAATTTAACGCAGGCAGCGCCTAAGCGGGTTGCTGACATACAGCATCTCATGGGCGCCTAAAATCATGAAGCAGTATGATTTTGATCTGGTTATTGTGGGGGGAGGCTTAGTAGGCGGGTGTTTAGCCCTAGGCTTAGCCAAAGCGTGCCCCCACTTAAAATTATTAGTGTTAGAGCAAAAAGCGCTGGAGCCGCTATCGGCTATAAGGGGCAGTGATTATCATGATTTTAATCAAAAAACATTGGCCCTTAATAAAGGAGCTCAACTGTTTTTTGAGCAATTAGGCATTTGGCCAGAGGATTTGAAGCCCTCAGATTTTTTGACGCCTATTAAAGCCGTACAGATCTCAATGCAAAATGCGTTGGGGCAATTTAACTTTACCCCTCTTAAAAAATATAATAATAATCATCATGTACTGGGTTATATTATTCAAAGTAAATTACTGGAAAAAATGATTTTTGAGAAAAAAAATCAATATCAAGAACAAATAACGTGGGTTCAACCTATAGAACCCATTTCAGATCAGTTGATGCTTAAAGCCATACCCTCTGGGTGGCAAGTGACCTACCAGGATAAACTTCAAAATAAGCGGGTTCAAGTACAAACCCCCTGCGTCATTGGCTCAGATGGGGCGAACTCTATTATTAAAAAAAACTTAGGCATTTCAGATGTTGTGTCAGATTATGGACATGTTGCCATCATTGCCAATGTCAAATTAAAAGAGGAACATGATTATATTGCCTATGAGCGATTTACCCAAGAAGGGGGGGCGATGGCACTGTTGCCTTATGGGCCTTCAGACAACTTAAGACAAATGACCTTAGTGCTGACAATGCCATTGCAACAAGCAAAAGGCTATCAAGAGTTAAGCGATGAAGATTTATGCCTAAAATTAAGCAAGTTAATGGGCGGGCGATTTGTATTTGAAGCCATTAGCCAGAGAATCACCGTGCCGTTAATCATGAAAATCGCCACGCATCAAGTCGCGAGGCGGGCTATCTTAATGGGCAATGCGGCGCATTTTTTGCACCCTATTGCGGCTCAAGGGTTTAATTTAAGCATACAAGATATTGAAAGCTTCATTCAGCTTATACATAACAATACGCTTCAACATTCAGATCGTGCTTATTTAGGTTCTAGTGCCATGTTATCTGATTATGTTACAGCGCGAGCCGCCACGCAAATGGCCTATATTCAGGCCACCGATAAAATAGCCCGTTATTATGCCAGCCAAGCTTTTCCCAGTTGGCTAAAAGGCATGAGCTTATCTTGTTTAGACAGTATGCCCTTTATTAAGCATTATTTTACTCAAAAAAGCATGGGGGTAGTTTAACTTAATGAACAATCAAATAACGATATTAGGCGCAGGCGTGATAGGTTTATCTCAAGCCTTATTTTTATTAAAAAAAGGGTTTAACTTAACCCTAATAGATCCCTTTGTTCAGCCATTACTTAAGCCATTACTTAAGCCTAATCATGCTGTTTATAGCCGTGTGTTGGCTTTAAGCCCTCAAACTAAAGATTTTTTAGAAACATTAGGGGCTTTTGAAGAAAGGGCCACGCCTTATTATCATATGCGGGTTTGGGATGGAAAAGGCAGTGGCCATATTGCTTTTGATGCAACGGAATTAGGGGTGCCGGCATTAGGTTATATTATAGAACAAGCATTTATTTTAGAGGCTTTATGCCATCAATTAAAGCCTTATTTGGAAAAGGGTAAATTAATTTGGTTAGAAAAAAAGCCTATTGCTTTGCAAAGAGACAGCGCGGAGCGTATTGGGGTTAAATTAGAAGATAATTGCCTTATCTATTCTGAGCTATTAATAGGCGCAGATGGCGCCAATTCTTGGCTAAGAACGGCAGCAGGTTTAGCCTTCACAGAGCAATCTTACTCTCAAACAGCCATTGTGGCGACCATACGCGCTGAAAAAAAACATGATAACACCGCTTATCAACGATTCAGTGAGAGCGGCCCTTTGGCTTTATTGCCCCTTTCTGATCCCAATCACTTATCTATAGTCTGGACACAGGCAACTGAAATAAGCCAAGCTTTATTCAATTTATCCGAAGCGGATTTTAATCAGGCTTTAAGTCAATTTTCAGAAAAAATATTGGGCGAATTATGCTTAGTCGGCAAAAGAAGCAGTATGGCTTTAAGAAGCTTACAAGCACAGCCCTATGGGGCAGATAGAGTGGTCTTAATTGGAGACAGTGCACATGTTATTCATCCTTTGGCAGGCCTTGGGGCAAATTTAGGCTTTCAAGATGTGATGACTTTAGGAGGGCTTCTTGTAAAACAAGGCGATGCCCAACGAGATTTAGGCAGCCAAGGGGTGATTCAACGTTATTATCGTCAAAGAATTGCGCATAACGAAGCCGTGAAACATAGCATGACGGCCTTAAATCGCTTATTTAGGAGCCAAAATCCTTTGGTGAAAGTCATCAGAAATCAGGGTTTAGATAAGATCAATGCTTTTTTGGGTCTTAAAAAATGGTTTGCTAAGCAAGCTATCGGCTAAAACATACCGTTCGTCGGATAAGTCAGTTTTTTAGCTGCAAATTGTTTTATTTATTGCTAGGATAGTGAAATCAAAATAACTAACCAGGTTATTCAATAATAAGCAGTAGGTAAAAAATATGACAGACGCGAATTTAGTGCAAGTGCACCAAACTGGAGATGGGAATTGTGGAGTCTATGCGGTTGCCTGTCAATTTGCTTCGCTATTTGTCCAAGCGCAAACAAACCCTGACATTCAAGAAAAATTAATAAAACTATATCAAGCGAATCAAGAAAATTTTGATCGGTTTTTTGAGTATTTAAATAATTTTCATTGCTTTTCTGAAGCACAAAAAATTAAACCAGAGGATTTCGGGCAGTTTATTCAACAAAATATTCACACCTTGAGAGATTTGGAATTGTTAGTGGGGCCGCCCATGCGATTATTCCATGAGGTACAAACTTTAGGCAAAGCTGAAAATAGAGTCTTGAATAATTTAAATAATCTAAAAAATATTTTTACCCAAGATAATGACTTGGCTACAACTTGTTCAAAATTTGGATTGAATGCCATTATTTATAATACGCCTGATTTTAATAAAGAAACAGCCTTGAGTTACGGGCATAATCAGCATGGCTTTGATATTCGGTTAATACATGTTGGGGGAAATCATTTTAATTCTGTTTTTGACCAAGGCGAATTATTTAAGTTAGATTTTGATTTAAAAATAGATGAGTTTGCTTATCAAAGACAGCAAGAGCTAATTCAATATGTGGATGCTTATGAGTCATATGTATTGTTTGCCAAAAGCAGAAATGGACGTGAGGTTTGGCAACAAAACGGCAATTTGTTTAACGAGTATTTACAGTATTCTGCGCCTGCGTTAGCGCAAGCACGCCCAGCATATACGCCTAAACTGGCGCAAGAAAAAATGGAAGCAAGTGGTTACTCTGTTTCTATCCAAATGGCCATGAAAGAAGCCAAGGCAGTGGATAAAGCAACAGCAATAGCCATGCAACAGGCAGAGTTAGATTATTGGAATGATTTTAAAAACAGCGCTAAAGCTTAAAGCTAAGCACTAAGGGGTATTTTTTTAGGGGACGATTAACACAATCTATCGTCCCTATTCTTTGAGTTAGACCAGCGTTAAGCTTCAGATTTATCTGTTTTATCTGTATTATTTTTTTTACAAGTGCTTTGGCACGAAGCGCAACATTTCCGTACACAGCTTATGCAAATGTTATAAACCCATCCAAATACTAAACCGCCTGAAAATCCTTCAACGGCTGCATAGCTAGCCCCTATACCTATGCCATGCCAATTAGCCGCATAGCCTTGATAAACGGTGGAAATCAGCTCAATCCATTTTGCCCCTAAACCAAGATGCATGTTTAATAAGCCCAGTGTTGCTATGCCTAAAGCAGATACAGCAGCAGCAGCAACGCCTAAGCTTAAAGCACTTAATTTACAACAGCCACATTTATTTTTCATTATTGCTCCTATTTTTCAAGATAAAAGATAAAAGATTAACATTTCTGCCATACCAGACAACTAGGTAACTAGGTAACTAGGTAAACTGTATTGAGTTTAGTAGAGATTTTGAATTTTAGCCTGTAAATGATATTTATTTTTTTATTTTTTATTTAAGCGTCAATATTTTGACAGGGGTAAATATTTAAAGTTTTGTAAAAAAAAGCAGACAACTATCCCTGAATATCAACAGAATGAGTTTAAATTAACTTTAAGCTTATTTAGGCGAATTCTTTAGGTTAAAATTTTTTCAAAATAGCAATAATGGAGTGAGTTTTGATGAAAAATTTAGTGGCACTGGCCGTAGCGACTTCTGCCTTAATGGTAGGCCAAGCGCAAGCAGCATTACAGCATGGCTTTGAAGTGGGGGCCCGTGTAGGGTATAAGTGGCAAAATAACACAGATTTGAATTTTGCGGGGGGCTTTCCTGCAGATCCAAATGAACAATTATATTACAGTAAAAAATTACATGATAATGGCGCCGTAGGCGGATTATTTGTGGGCTATAATTGGGTGTGTAATGATTTATTGTTAGGCTTAGATGCCTCAGCAGATTGGTTAGATTCTGGTGACAGACATGATTTTTTAACCAAAGATAATCTGAATGAAACTTACTTAAATTCTGTACGCTATAAAAGAGATGCCATGTATGGCGTTTCAGCCAGAATGGGATACAAAGCCATGGATTTTGTGACGCCTTTTGTTCGTTTGGGTATAGAGCGGGTGAATAATAAGTTAGCTCAAGATGTGGATTACTTGACTGCTGCTCCACCTCTTAGACTATTAGGGTTGGCAGAATCTACGCATAAATCTGGATATTTAGTAGGCTTAGGGGCAGACATGCCTGTGTTTAATAAGCATACAAATGTGCGTATTGAATACCAGTATCATTGGCAAAATCGTGCAAATTTTGATTTTAATAATGTCAATATTCACGGTTCAGTGGACGTTAAACCAAAGGCCCATTTTTTAACCATTGGGTTAGTGTGGAGCCAAGTTTAAGTTAAGCTTGGTTTTTGTAAGGACGGCCTTTGCGCCGTCCTCTTTTTTATACCGCTTATTTTATCCAGTTTTTTTATCCAGCCTTTCTTGACAAAAGCATGTTTCAAACTTATACGAATGTATAGATAGCATAAAATAATCAAAAGGCCATCAGGATGAATCGTACTAAGTTTAGCTTACCCGCTTATTTATTATGCAGTTTTGCCTTATTATCCGTACCGCCTAGTCTTAAAGCCGATAGTGTCGATGGCTGGGAATTAGGTGCTAGAGCAGGCTTAATGTGGCAAGATGGGACCCTAAAACTAACGGGGACAGCCGGCGGCGCCAATACGCTCAATAGCGAACGATATCTTTCGGATACAGGATGGTTAGGCGGTGGTTTCGTGGGGTATAACTGGAAAGATAACTTAGTTACCCTGGGCTTGAATTTGAGTTTAGATTGGAATGGGATTGATGATCCCCATCATTATCATGCCAAAGATTCAGCCGGAAATAATTTTTTAGTTAGAGCGCGTTACGAGCGAGATTTTTTTTATAGCCTATCGGGCCGAGTAGGCTATCAAGCCTTTGAATCGATTACGCCTTTTGCTCGAGTGGGCATAGAGCGTAGCACCAATCGCTTACATTTAGTGGCAGATGACACCAATAATCCTGACATACCCGTACGTGTCTTAGACACAGCACTTTCGCATCATAAAACAGGCTATTTATTGGGTGTGGGCATTGATATTCCGGTCTTCAATAAAAACACACATCTTAGATTAGAATATGGCTATCACTTTTGTGGCAATATTGAATTTGCCCCCAGTAATGCGAATATAGCCGGAAAAGCAAGCTATAGACCAAAAAGCCATTTTTTAACGGTAGGATACCAGTGGGGGGAGGTTTAAAAACAAGAACAAAGTTGGTTAAAAAACTACTAATTTTAAGCTAAATTTGTTTCTTTTTTTCTCACCCCAAAACCGTTATGCTGTAAGTTATTGAAATACGGACAAATAAAAATATCCAAGGGCCCAGATGTGATAGATGAGCAAGGCTACCGTCCGAATGTGGGCATTATCTTAACCAATACGGTAGGCCAAGTCTTTTGGGCAAAGCGTATTGGCCAAGAGGCATGGCAGTTCCCTCAAGGGGGTATTAACGAAAACGAAAAGGCAGAAGAAGCCCTTTTTCGCGAGCTTTACGAAGAAGTGGGGCTTTTGCCTACCGAAGTGAAAATTTTGGCTGAATCGCGTTATTGGTTAAGCTATCGTTTACCTAGACGTTTGATACGCAGTCAAGCCAGGCCTGTGTGTATTGGTCAAAAACAAAAATGGTTTTTATTAACCTTAGTTTCGCCAGAAACACAAATTAAATTAAATGCAACGATTAAACCTGAGTTTGATGGCTGGGCATGGGTAAGTTATTGGTATCCGCTTCATCAGGTTATTGCTTTTAAAAGAGAAGTATACAGAAAAGCACTTAAAGAATTTAGGCCATATTTGTTGCCTAATGAAAATACTCAGACCATATTCGACCCTTTTTTTTCTTAAATAAATAAATAAAGATCCGGGTAGAGGTGGTTGAGCTTGAGTGAGATGATCTTGCTTATTTTAATGACAGGCATAATAGCAGGGCTATTGTCAGGCTTATTAGGCATTGGGGGCGGGGTTATTATTGTGCCTGTGTTGATCTATTGTTATCAAGCCCATGCGTTATTTCCCCCAGATCAAATCATGCATTTTGCGGTAGGCACGTCTTTGGCGGCTATGATATTGACCACGGCAGGGAGTTTATTTTCCCATGTTAAGCACAATCATTATACAGAGATTGCCTTACCTTTTTTTTGGTGGCTCATGCCAGGTTTGTGGATAGGGGCTTGGAGTGGCAATTTCTTGAATAGCCTCGCTTCACTTGAGGTCTTAAAAATCGTATTAATCTTAATAATCATGATTATGGCATTTAGGCTATTATGCTCTCCTCATCTTTTTTTTCGTTCAGCAACTGAAGCTGAAAGCGCTAAATCTAGCTCCCGTTCTTTTTCGTCTCCCATTTTTTTATCTATAGGGATAGGGGTTGGCACCATGTCGAGCTTAGTCGGTATTGGCGGCGGTTTATTTTTATGGCCAATTTTAGCTTATATGAGATTAAGGCCAATTGAAGTGAGCGCAGCTACCTCAATAGGGACTTTTGGTAGCGTGTGCATGGGCACCATAGGGAGTATTTACTTTGGTTGGGGTATGATGTCAGATAACGAGTGGGTGACTGGCTATGTGTACTGGCCATGGGCGCTTTTAATTGGCATAACCGGCATGATGTGTGCACCCATTGGGGTGTGGTTATCTAGAAGGTTGCCAGTGAGCGCAATAAAGAAGTTATTCGCCTTAATTTTAGTGTTAATTGCAGCACGAATAGGTTTTAATTTGTAGCGTCTTTGTTAAACTGAGCATATTATGTTTGAACATCCAGAAATTAATCCAGTTATATTTCAAATTTATGGCCCACTTCAAGTGCGTTGGTATGGTTTGATGTATGTTTTGGCTATTTTGTCTTGTATTGGCTTGATGCTTTATCGAGAAAAAAACAATGCTAATTGGTCAAGCGATAAAATCATCGACTTAGCTTTTTATATGGCCTTGGGCATTGTGATAGGTGGCCGATTGGGTTATATGCTTTTTTACGCCCCTGATTTTATTTTTAGCGATCCTTTTCGTTTGTTTAGAGTATGGGAAGGCGGCATGTCTTTTCATGGCGGAATTCTAGGCGTGGGTTTTTCAGCCTGGTTGTTTGCACGTCGTTTTCAGGTTCATTTATTATCTGTTTGCGATGCCATTGCGCCAGTTATTCCCATTGCATTAGGTTTTGGGCGCCTAGGCAATTTTATAAATGGGGAGTTATGGGGCAAAATCACCACTGTGCCTTGGGCGATGTATTTTTATCATATTGATATTTATCCTAGACACCCTTGGCCAATTTATGCGATTTTATTAGAGGGTATCTTACTGGGTATAGTCGTATGGCACTATGCTAAAAAGCCGCGATCATTGGGGGGCAATACCGCCTGTTTTTTAATGGGATATGGCTTAATTCGAATTTTTGAAGAATTGTTTAGGGAACCCGATGTGCAATATGGTTATTTATGGGGCAATTACTTAACAATGGGTCAAGTTTTATGTTTGCCCATGATAATAAGCGCTTTATATTTATGGTTTGGATTGAGAGAAAAACATCATGCAACAATATCAAGCTTTACTAAAAAAAGCCATTGAATCAGGCGTCATGCGATCAGATAGAACGCAGACCGGAACAGTGGGTATTTTTGGTCATCAAATGCGATTTGATTTGGGCTTAGGCTTTCCCTTAGTGACCACTAAAAAAATGCATTTAAAATCCATTATTCATGAATTATTATGGTTTATTAAAGGCGATACGAATATTGGCTATTTAACCCAAAATGGGGTGCGTATTTGGAATGAGTGGGCAGACCCTCAAGGTAATTTGGGCCCAGTTTATGGTGAGCAATGGCGAAAATGGCAAGAAAATGATGGAAAAGTACACGATCAACTTGCCAATGTCATTCAGGAAATAAAAACAAATCCTTATTCTAGAAGATTAATCGTCTCCAGTTGGCATGTGGGGCAGCTAGACAAAATGGCTTTGCCACCTTGCCATTGTTTGTTTCAATTTTATGTATCGGAAGGTAAATTAAGTTGTCAGCTATATCAACGTAGTGCGGATATTTTTCTAGGGGTGCCTTTTAATATTGCGTCTTACGCTTTGTTAACGATGATGGTAGCGCAAGTGACTGGTTTAAAGCCTGGGGAGTTTGTTCATACCCTTGGGGATGCGCATTTATATTCTAATCATCTTGAGCAAGCAAAACTACAATTAACCCGAAGGCCTTTAGCGCCGCCTACAATGCAAATCAACCCAGAGATTAAAAATATTGATGCGTTTAGCTATGCAGATTTTGAATTGCTGAATTATGAATATTATGCTGCTATACCAGCGCCCATTGCAGTATGAACATCAGCTTAATTGTCGCTAAGTCGCAAGGAGAAGTGATTGGTTATAAAAATACATTACCTTGGCATCTTCCTGAGGATTTAAAGCATTTTAAAACGCTCACTTTGGGAAAGCCTATTTTAATGGGTAGAAAAACCTATGAATCTATAGGCAGACCCTTGCCAGGGCGAGTGAATATTATCTTAACCCATGATGCGAAATATTTAGCACCAGGTTGCGAAGTGGTTTGTTCTTTGGACGAGGCCTTTCAATTGGCACAAAATTTAGGCGCAGAAGAATTGATGGTCATAGGCGGTGCCCATGTTTATGCTTTATGTTTGCCTTATGCCCAAAAGTTATATATAACCCAAATTGAGGCTGATTTTATAGGAGATGCGTATTTTCCTAAAATAGCCTTATCAGATTGGACCGAAATAGAAAGAAAAACCGTGTATCCTGATATGAATACTAATGCTAGTACTTTTGTTTATCATTATATTCAGTATGAAAGAAATGATTTTTTCAGATCAGTTTAAACAAAAAGTCATTGGTTTTTTGGCTTTCTTAGTGGGCCGATTGCTTTATTTTACGCTATTTATTCACGAAATAAGACATCCTGATATTCAGCCAAAAGAACAATATATTTATTGTTTTTGGCATGGTAAACAGTTTATGCCGCTGATGTGTATGCACCGCTTAGGCAATCAAAAACATGTGGCCTTAGTAAGCGCCTCTCAGGATGGAACCATGTTGGCAACGTGGTTACAAGCCATGGGATATAAAGTGGTGAGAGGTTCTTCTTCCCGAAAAGCCGTAAGTGGCTTAAAAAAGTTACTCAATGCGGCTCGTCAAGGTTATTCATTAGGACTGGCTGCCGATGGCCCTAGAGGTCCTATTTTCGAAGCAAAATCAGGGGCAATTTATTTGGCGGCTAAAACAGGCATCAAAATTGTACCCATTGGCACCGCTTATCAACATGCCATTCAACTCAAAGCATGGGATAAATATCAAGTGCCTAAACTTTTTAGCAAAAGCTGTTTGTATTTAGGGGAGCCTATAGAAGTCCCTAAACAGGTAACTGAAGATATCACTGAGCTAAACAACTATACTGAGATGCTTAGCAATCGCTTGAATCTTGCTCAAGTCAAAGCCGAGGCTTTTGGTATTCATGCTGTCAATCAGGTGATTCTGTAAAAAAGCACGTATTGATTTTGCCTGGGATGGCATGCACCCCCTGTGGGGCTAATTAATATCATTTTGCGCTAAAGTGGTAATAAATATTGCTAGATGTTAAATAAAGTGGCGAAAAATAATACCGGAATTTGCGTGCATGATCACACTTTTAAAAGAAATTATTCTTGATTTTCAAGGAGTTAATCCGCCTGTAGGTATTTCAAGGCACGGTGAACTACTCGCGGCTAAAGCCGACGAGCTTCCAATACTAAAATTACCACCCCCCTACGCTTTGTTAGGGTAGAAGGGATAAAAGCATAGAGGGCCATTATTATATTTATAAACCTGAATTTAAGAAATAATGGGCTATGCCTTCTTTCCAAGGGTATACATATATCTCAGCAAAACGTTTACGACGGATATCTTGTGAAAAACAAATGGCTTCGCACTCCCCAAAATCTTGAGCTATTTTTTTAAGCGTGGATAAATTTTCTTCCTGAACTTCTTTTGAACTTTTTATTTCAATGAATAATGTTTTTTCTCCAGGTCTTTCTACAACAAGATCAATTTCGGCATCATCTTTTGTTTTTAAAAAAGAAAATCGATATTCTGGATAGTAACAACTGGCCAGGCGATAACATTCTAAGACAATAAAATGTTCAAAAACCTCTCCATAAGCACTCGTTGAAGTGACAAGCGGAACGGAAAGCATTCTAGATAAGGAACGTACCACACCGGGATCAAAATAATAAAACTTAGGCTTGAGGCTTAATCTTTTTCGAAAAGAATGTTGGAAAGGTTCAAGAAAAAAACCAATTAACGTATCTTCTAAAATTGAAAAATATTGTTTAATCGTCTTATCATCAACACCGACATCTCGTGAAATATTAGAAAAATTAATAATTTTTCCATTACATTGTGCCGAAACTTCTAAAAATTTTCTGAAAGGATCCAATCGACGAATAAATTGTTCGGCCCAAATTTCTTCTTTAAGGTATGTTTGGGTATAAGCCTGAAGAAAACGCATTTTTTCTGTTTCATTTTTCATAAAAAGAACAGAAGGCAAGGATCCCCATCTTAAAACGTCATCCAGTTGAAAATTTTCGCCTATTTCAATAGAAGTAAAAGGGTGCAAATAATACACAAAAGCCCTGCCTGCCAGTAAATTTGCCCCACCGTGGCGTAATTTGCGGGCACTGGATCCGGTTAAGATAAATTTGATTTGTGTGCTTTCAATCAGTTGATGAACAATATCTAGGAGACGCGGAATTTTTTGCACTTCATCAATGATAACATGGCTTATGTTGTTATTTAGGGCTAAAACTTCTGCACTTAAAAGAGAAGGATTTCGTAAATACCTGTCTTCTTGATCAGGGTTTAATAAATCAATCCATAATGTCTGTTTTGGGTCAAAAGTTTTTTTTAACAAGGTGCTTTTACCCGTATTTCTAGCACCAAAAAGAAAAAAACTATGATCCAGTGGGAGGGTTAAGGAACGATTGAGGTACACCATTTTTTAGACCATACTCCGATTTTGGACGCCATTTTCGGAGTATAGTCTTTTTTTTCACTTGCTTCAAGTGAAAGCTTTCAGTTAACTGACTCTATTCTCGTATGATGGCTTTATAGCCAATATCACTTCGATAAAACATGCCGTCAAATTGAATTTTTTTAATTAACTGATAGGCTTTGGCATGTGCGATTTTAACCGATTCACCCACCGTGGTGACGCATAAAACACGGCCGCCGGTACTGAGGGTTTCCCCTTCTTTTAATTGAGTGGAGGCATGAAAAATACGTTCGCCTTTTTGTAAGGCAATATTTAATCCGGATATTTTTTTATGGATTTCAGGATGGTTAGGATAGCCATGCGCTGCAAGCACAACGGTTAAGGCACAGAGTGATTTAAATTCTGGCGTGGTTGATTTTAAATTGCCCTTAATGGCTTGCAAACATAAATCAGCAAAGTCGAATTTGACTAACATCATAATGGCTTGGGTTTCAGGATCGCCAAAACGACAATTAAATTCCAATACTTTAATTTGATTATGGTTATCAATCATTAGGCCTGCATATAAAAAGCCTACATAAGGGTGGCCTTCTTTTTTCATGCCGTCTAAAACAGGTTGCATCACGCGCTTTAGCACTTCTTGATGGCGTTCCTCTGTAATAATAGGCGCAGGTGCATAAGCCCCCATGCCACCCGTATTGGGCCCCAGATCCCCATCATCTCGCGCTTTATGATCTTGGCTACTGGGGAAAGCAATCATATTTTCCCCGTCACTTAAAATAATAAAACTGGCTTCTTCTCCTGCTATAAATTCTTCAATAATAACAAGGTGTCCAGATTCGCCTAAGGTATCTTTTTCTAAGAAATTTTCTAGGGTGTAAAGCGCCTCTGCTTCGGTTTGCGCAATCACGACGCCTTTGCCTGCTGCTAAGCCATCGGCTTTAATCACAACAGGATAAGTCTGGGTTGTTAAATATTTTTTGGCTTGGGTCAAATCACTAAAGCTTTGTGATTTTGCGGTAGGAATATGATATTTATTCATGAATTCTTTGGAAAAAGATTTTGAGCCTTCTAATTGGGCTGCATATTTATCTGGGCCTAAAATCAATAAACCTGCTTGTTTAAAAGCATCGACAATACCGTGCACAAGGGGGACTTCTGGGCCCACTAGGGTATAGGTAATGTCATTTTCTTTGGCAAACTGAATTAAAGCAGGAAAATCTAAAGCAGAAATATCAATATTTTCAACTTTAGGTTCACGTAGGGTGCCGCCATTACCTGGCGCAACATAAATATGTTCCACTAAATCTGATTTTCGTAAACGCCATGCCAAAGCATGTTCACGGCCACCTTGGCCAATTAATAAGATTTTCATATAAAGTGAGCCTTAATGTTTAAAATGGCGTATGTGTGTGAAGACCATGATAATGCCTTTTTCGTTGGCTTTTTCAATGACTTCAGCATCTCGAATAGATCCACCTGGTTGAATAATGGCTTGAATACCTGCTTCAGCAGCCAATTCAATGGCATCTGAAAAGGGGAAAAAAGCATCTGAAGCCAGTACGGCGCCTTTTGGGGATAAATTGCTTTGTTTGGCTTTAAGTAAGGCAATTTCCATACTAAAGACACGAGACATTTGACCTGCCCCAAGCCCAATGGTTTGATTATTTTTTGCAAGGACAATGGCATTGGATTTGAGTTGCTTGGCAATCTGCCAAGAAAATAATAAATCGGCCCAAATGCTTTCATGGGGCACTAAATGACTCACAATGGTGGAGTGCGCTTGAATGTAGGCATTATCTTGAGCCATATCAGCCGTTTGAATTAATAAGCCCGATTGAGTTGAAAGTGTTTTAATTTCTAGCCTAGAAGAACAAGCCATGTTAGCTTGAGGCTGATGGTTGAGCTGAATTTGCAGTAATCTGACATTAGGTTTGGCTTTGGCTATTTCTAAGGCAGACGCCGTAAAACTTGGGGCCAGGCATACTTCTAAAAATTGCTTATTTAAAATATGGCTAAGAACAATATGATCAACAGGCTGATTGAAGGCAATAATGCCTCCAAAAGCAGAAATGGGATCGGCTAAATAAGCTTGCTCGTAGGCTTGGCTTAAATTTTTGGCGATGGCAACGCCACAAGGATTGGTGTGTTTGACTATCACACAAGCAGCTTGACTAGAATTTAAAGCTTGGATAGTTTGATAGGCGGCATCGCTGTCTAATAAATTATTATAAGATAAGGGCTTGCCTTGTAATAAAGTACTTGAGTGATTTGCCTGTTCTGTGAGGCGATATAGCCCAGCTTGTTGTTGGGAATTTTCACCATAGCGTAAAGATTGGGTTAATTCGCAGCTTAAAAATAGCTTTTCAGGTAAGGTTGCTTCACCTTGTGTAAAATAATTTGCAATACTGGCTTCATATTTGGCGCTGAGTTGAAATGCTTTTTTAGCATAATATAAGCGAGCGGTGTAATCAAATTGATTATTTTTTTCTAATTGCGTTATAAATTCTGGATAATCGATAGGATCGGTTAAAATCAGTTTGTGGGCATGATTTTTTGCGGCCCCTCGTATCATACTGGGCCCCCCAATATCAATATTTTCGATGGCTTCTTCGAAAGTATGGGGTTTGGCGATGACTTGTTCAAAAGGATATAAATTAATAATAATCAAATCAATAGGCAAAATATTTAAATCGGATAAAATATCGGCATCTTGTTGACCTCGGTCTAAAATGCCACCATGAATTTTGGGGTGTAAGGTTTTGACACGGCCCTCTAAAATTTCAGGAAACTGAATATGATCAGAAACATCGATAACGGGAATATTCGCTTGCTTCAGCATTTTGGCGCTATTGCCCGTCGATAAAATTTGGACATGGGCTTGATGTAGGGCCGTGGCCAGTTCAATTAAGCCTGTTTTATCTGAGACGCTAATCAGGGCACGGCGAATAGAAAGCATATTAAAAGCCGCATTCAAATCGGGGTTAATATTTTTGTTTATAGTTGTCATGGTAAATAATCTTCGTTACAGCTAAGTTTTAAAAAATGTGTTGTATTATATCTAAATTAACGATATTAATCGATGGAATATTCAGCGAGTCTTTTTCGCAAGGTCCCTCGTGCTAGCCCCAGCCAGTCTGCTGCTTTAGATTGGTTGCCTTGTGCATGTTTCATGACAACATGAAATAAGCCCATTTCGACTTCTTTAATAACCAAATCATATAAATCAGTGGTTTGTGCTTCTTCTAGATTTAAAAAATATTGCTCCATGGCTTGTTCCACAGATTGTCTTAAAGTGAGTGCAGATAAATTTATAACACTAAGTGGTTTCACAGGGATGTACGTCATGGCGACTGCCTTCTATGAGTGAGAGAAAAAAGGCATTGGCCGCGTCTAATTGTGCATCGACCGTATCGAGACGATTAAAGATATCTCTGAAATAAGAGCCATTTGGCTGACCCTTTGTGTACCAAGAAACGTGTTTTCTGGCTATATGCACCCCATTTTTAGGGCCATAAAAATCATACAAACTGTGTAAGTGATCGATCATAAGGCGATACACATGATCAATACTGGGTTTAGGTAATAAAGTCCCATGATCTAGATAGTGATTAATTTCTGAAAAAATCCAAGGGCGCCCTTGAGCTGCTCTGCCTATCATGATCCCATCGGCTTTGGTGTAGTCTAAAACTTCTTTGGCTTTTTGAGGGCTAGTAATATCCCCATTGGCAATAACAGGAATAGAAACACTTTCTTTGATGGCCCGAATGGTGTCATATTCAGCATGGCCATTAAATCGGCAAGCACGCGTTCTACCATGCACAGCAAGCGCAACAATACCTAAAGATTCGGCCAGCTGGGCAATTCTAATGCCATTTTTATGATCAGCATCCCATCCGGTGCGAATTTTTAAAGTCACAGGAATGTTAACTGCCTTTACAATGGCCTCTAAAATTTTAGCCACCAAAGGTTCATCTCTGAGTAAAGCAGAGCCTGCTAAAGTATTACACACTTTTTTAGCAGGGCAACCCATATTAATATCAAGAATTTGAGCGCCATTGGCTTCATTCACAATGGCTGCTTCAGCCAACATGGCAGGATCGGATCCTACCATTTGAACGGCACAAGGATGGGTTTCACCGGAGAGGTCGGCCCTTCGGTGTGTTTTTTCACTGCCTTTTAATAAAGACGTGGCACCAACCATTTCGGTACAGGCAAGCCCAGCCCCCATGTCTTTACAGAGCTGTCTAAAAGGTTTATCGGTGACGCCTGCCATTGGTGCTAATACAACGGGGGAGTCTAATGTATAGGGGCCTATTTTGAGAGTTGGTCGCATATGGGGCTAAGTATCTTAAATAATCATGGATTTGTCACTTAATTTTTCAATTTTATTAATTTTATTAATTTTTATTTAGATTTGCTCATAATAGATAGCGATATTTAAAAGGGCTAGGGGTAGACAATGAAAGATTAAAAGTATAAACTAGTTAAATAACTCTTCTTTTTTTCAGTATAGAGTTTAGCATAAGGTGTCTATTTTTTTGGGGTAATATTTTATATCAGCAAAAGTATAGGTGGAGATACACAAAATGAACAATCAACTACTGTATCAAGATTGGACTCGATTACAAAGCGATAAAAGTGGTAAAAAGTATGATTTTGAGGGGTATCAATATATTCAGGATAGCCAGGATAGCGAGGGTGACGGTGAAGACAATTTTGTTGTAGTTGAAAAAATAAAAGAAGAACCTAGCGAATTTAAAGAAAAGGAAAACACACATTTACAAAAATATGCATCGGGCGAATTTTTAGCACATCATTTGGCTTATCAAAAATTAGAGGATGATACCGTTCAGAATGTGATAGAAATGGATGGGACAACTTCAGCATATCGTTGTACGCGCCTTCAAGTCAATCATGAGGGATTGGTGGGGTATATTTTAGTGCCAACTGCTTATCAAAATGGTCAAAAGCCAGATATTAAAGTGATATTTAAAGGCACGTCTCCCCAATCACAGGCCAGTGTATCTCGTGATTTAGAATTACGTGGTGCAGGATCCCTTAGTTTTTCTAACAATGCGAAAGGGATTATATTGCAAATCAACCAAGCCATGCGTAATTATGCTCAAGTATATCAAACCAATGGTACACCTATTAGTGTGACATTTGCAGGACACAGTTTAGGCGGGGCAGATGCGCAGAATGCTCTGAATGCCATGATTCAAGCAAAATGTGAATGTGAAAATTTACTGCCTGATGAAGATAAAGTGTTAGGGTTACTTAAAGAGGAGATGGAACAGTTTTCGACAATTAATGAGATGAGGTTGTTTACGTATAATTCTGCAGGTGTGCCTAGATTTATTGCAAAACAAGCCAAAAAAAATCTTAAATTGATTTCAGATAAGGTAAAGGTTGAAGCTTATAATCAACGAGTGGCGGGTGATGGGGTGCAGCAAACGGGAGAGACACATTTATTGAGCGATGTATCAATAGAATATGCAAAAGTAGATGTGCTTAAAGTTCACATAGAATCGAGTAATGCAATAAAAGCCTATTTATTCGGATCAGAGCATAATCAAAAGTTTAGTGTTCCTGGAGCTGCAGCCACGCTAGCAGGTGGTGCAATGCTTGGTATTTTACCTGTGGCAGTAGGTGTTGTGACATCGAGTGTGGGACTTGGGCTGATGGACACAAAAGAAGCGCATACGCGTCATTTACATAAAGAGCCGATTAAAGCAGGATATGAACGTTTTGATAATACGGATCCAGAAGGGCAATATCAGGTCCAACGTGAGCTGGGTAAAAAATCACATTTTTTAAACATCGCTCATAATGTGGCAGGTAGGTTTTTAGGTTTTGAGCAGCATAAAAAAGCCGATAAAAAAATAGAAGAAAATCACCCTGATATCAAAGCAAGCGAACCAAATCCATCACCAGTGAAAGAACAAAGTTTCTTGAGCAGGACTTTGGGCCGGTTATATTATAACCGACATTAATCACTTTAAGCAGCTAACGCTATCTTAAAAGAAAAATAGTGATATCTTGTTGATGGTGAATTTTATCTTCTACCCCTTTTTTTAAACATTAGTATCTACACAAGTTGATAGTTTGATTGTTAACTGTCCTATTTCCATACTGTTTTAGAAAAAATTTTTGATTTTTCAAACTGCTATGGTGGCGTAAAAAAAATCAAAATACTTTTCTAAATAGCGGTAATATATGTATAGGTTTTTACGAATATATGGAAATTTTGATGGAACGTAACTACTCGCACCCTTCAGACAAGTTCACCAGCAAGTGCCATCTGAATTGCAATTAAAGGATTATATCCTTTGGTTGCCATGGTCTGCAAATAGCTGGAAATGCGACAATAAGCTTTTGCATACAGC
>CANJMM010000026.1 GCA_947475765.1 Legionellales bacterium
ATTATTGAACCTAGATAATGCCTTTGGGAATTTTTTCAAAAAAATAGCCAAATTCCCCCGATTCAAGAAAAAACATTCCAGTTATCAGTCTTTTCAGTGCCCTCAACATGTAGAAGTCAATTTTGAGGCGGGGTTATTAAACTTACCTAAGATAAAAAATATTCCGACAAAATTTCATCGTACATTTGCAGGCAAAATAAAAACCGTCACGATTAAACGAGCTCCCTCTGGCAAATATTTTGCCAGTATTTTGGTTGAGGACTTAGAAGCAATCCCCATGCCTGCGCTGATAGAACAAGACAAAACCCTTGGCTTAGACATGGGTATTCGTCATTTTCTTATCGATAGCGAAGGCAATAAAATTGAGAATCCTAAATACCTCTTAAATGCGTTGAAAAAATTACGCGCTCAACAACGAAAACTGTCTAGGATGAAAAAAGACAGTCATAATCGAGCAAAACAGAAATTAAAAGTTGCTATTTTACACGAAAAAGTAGCCCATAAACGGTATGATTTCGTTCATCAAATATCTGCAAAACTGGCCGACAAAAACCAAGCGACTAGCTTTGCGATAGAAGATCTTCACATCAAAGGCATGGTTAAAAACCGCAAACTGGCAAGAGCCATCTCGGATTGTGGTTGGCGGATGTTTCTCAACGCCTTGTCTTATAAATGTGATTGGAATGGCAAAAATTTTATCAAGATAGGCCGGTTTGCAGCGAGTTCTAAAACGTGCAGTGCCTGCGGTGTCAAACAAGAAAAATTACCCCTCTCTATTCGAGAATGGGCATGTTCTTGCGGTGCCCAGCATGATAGGGATATTAATGCGGCTATCATGATAAAACAATTTTCCTTAGCACAACCGCCAGGGCAATGCGCGGCTGCATAAAGTGTTCCCCTGTGGCAATACCCTTGTGTGAGGGTGTGCCGCAGCGAAAGGATGGATGATTTGCATTCATCGGGTCGCAGGAAGCCCCCACTAGAGTGTTTTAACACTTAGTGGTGGGAGCATGTCACAATATATTCTTCGCGCTCACCACTGTTAAAGCTCAGTTCTATTTTAAAATAAGGCCTTAGGCTATCATATACAGGCTGAAAGTTATATAAGGCATGAATGTCTGCTTGTACAACAAAAGAGAGCATACTAAATAAAAATCCTAAAAAATAGCATGCCACTAAGTTGAAACCCATTTATTTTTGAGATTTTATTTCATTGTGCCTATGGGTCTTTGTGCTGGCCCAATTCAATTTATCCGAGCCTGTCTTTTGCCACTAATTTCCGATAATCTAAATCTTTGGGAAAATGATCTGCAAACTGGGTATGCGGAAGATAAGTTTTGTTTTGTAGTGCCTGACCTAAAAACAACACTTGTGTTTTTAAATTTAATACTTCGAGCGTGGTAAATTTTTGATAGTAGGTAGTTTAAGCCAATTCGCTATTTTTAGAAGAGCCTAATCAAAAGTTATAAAGCCAGGTTACTAATTTCCTTATTTCCTGAGCTTAATTTCAGTGAAGGCTAAGAAGGACTAAGAAGGGATGAAGCTTGATAGTATAATATAGTGTCTATCGACTAAAATACAAAATAACCCAAACTTAGGTTGATAACGATGATAGCAGAAAATGAATTTAGAGTAGTGACGCAACAGGTCGAGCCCAATGAACGTGCCTATGATAAAGCCATGCGCCCTAAAATTTTGGCAGACTATATTGGGCAGCAACCCATTCGAAAGCAATTTACCATTTTTATTGAAGCGGCTAAGTATCGTCAAGAAGCCCTAGATCATGTTTTATTATTTGGGCCGCCTGGCTTGGGTAAAACCACTTTGGCCCAGATTATTGCCAATGAAATGGGGGTAGATTTTAAATCTACTTCAGGCCCTATATTAGAAAAGGCAGGAGATTTGGCCGCGATATTAACCAATTTATCGCCACATGATGTCTTGTTTATCGACGAAATTCACCGATTAAGTCCTACAGTTGAAGAAGTTTTATATCCTGCGATGGAAGACAATCAAATTGACATTATGGTCGGGGAGGGGCCAGGTGCCCGTTCTTTAAAGTTAGACATTCCGCCTTTTACGCTGATTGGGGCAACCACACGTGCGGGCATGTTGACTTCCCCTTTGCGCGATCGATTTGGCATTACGGCTCGCCTAGAGTTTTATCTTAAAAGCGAATTAGCCGATATTGTGAGGCGCTCAGCGGCTTTATTAGGCATGCCTATTACCCCTGAAGGGGCAGATGAAATTGCAAGGCGTTCTAGGGGAACCCCTCGTATTGCCAATCGATTGCTCAGACGCGTTCGAGATGTGGCTCAAGTTCAAGGGGAAGGGGTGATTTCTCATGCCATAGCAGAACAAGCCTTGTTGATGCTAGCCGTCGATAAACAAGGCTTAGATTTACTCGATAGAAAATTTTTGAGCGTTATTTTAGAAAAATTTTCAGGCGGACCGGTTGGCATTGAAAGTATTGCTGCTGCTATAGGAGAATCGCGAGATACCATTGAAGATATTGTAGAGCCGTTTTTATTACAAGAAGGCTTTATTATCAGAACATTAAGAGGCAGAATGTTAAGCCAGCAAACTTACCTTCACCTTGGTCTAGATGTGCCTGATAAATTTGTCAGTGAGTAAGTGTTGAGTATCCAAACTATTATATATAATATATTAAATATTATATAAATAAATTTAAGCAATAAAATTTAAAAAATAAAATCTAAAAAATAAAATTTAAGGATAACAAAATGGGTACGGAACTGTCGTTCCTCACGTTAATTACCAATGCCAGTAAGGTAGTACAACTGGTGATGTTAATTCTAGGATTAATCTCAGTGGCTTCTTGGGCCTTGATTTTCCAGCATCGAAGGGTGCTTAAAAATAGCCACCGTGCTTTTGAACGATTTAATCAAATTTATCAACAGGGCGATTTAAATAGGCTCTATGATTATCTGGCTCAAAAAAGAGAGGCCCTCATGGGCATGGAACAGATCATTAAATCGGGATTTAAAGAATATTTAAAAGCTAAAAAACAAGTGCATACCCCTACGGTTATTTTACAATCCGTTGAACGTGCATTGAGAATTGCCTTAAATAAAGAAGAGCAGTATTTGAGCCAAAGTTTGTCGTTTTTAGGATCCGTTGGGTCTATCAGTGTGTATATTGGGTTATTTGGTACGGTTTGGGGCATTATGAATGCTTTTAGCGCGTTAGCAAACATGCAACAAGCCACGCTTGCTATGGTTGCGCCAGGTATTTCAGAGGCCTTAATTGCCACTGCTTTGGGCTTGTTTGCGGCTATCCCGGCTGTTTTTGCGTATCATCGTTTTACGCACGGCGTGAATAATTTAGTTCAAGATTATGATAATTTGTCTGAAGAGTTTTATGGATTATTAGAACAAAGAGTGTTTCATTCAAAGCCAGATGAAGGCCAAATTTAAAATGAGGAGAGTCGCGCGACGCTTAAAAAACACGCCTTCTGTCGATATTAATATTGTGCCTTATATCGATGTGATGCTGGTCTTATTAATTATTTTTATGGTCACGGCGCCTTTATTACAACAAGGCGTGTCGGTGGATTTACCCCAAGCGCAGGCTAAGTCACTGGCCCAAGAAAAAGATCCTATTATATTAAGCATTGACAGTGAAGGCCAATTTTATCTCAATTTTGTCTCACATCCGAGTCTGCCTATGCTTAAAAAAGACATTACACAAAAAGTACAAGCAGAAATGCAGCGGAACCCCAAACAAAAAGTGGTGGTAAAAGCACATAAAAAAATTGATTATGGCACAGTAATTCAAGCCATGGTGTTATTGCAACAAGCAGGAGCCGATCAGGTGGGGTTGCTCACAGAAAACCCCAAAGTGTTAGAAAATACATGAAGAAAATATGAAGAAAACAGCGAATACGCGGCAAGTTTATGCTACCCCTCTTTTTTTCTCGCTCTTATTTCATGGGGTGGTTTTAGTTTTATTCATAGGCATTGAATCACATCAAACCATTCAAATTGCACCTCAAGTCGATGAAATAAAGACCATAGAGGCGAGTTTAGTGATGAGTCAGCCTCCCCCTAAACTTGCCCTTAAAAAAGCAGCGCCTGAACCTGAACCTAAACCTGAGCCTGAGATAATCCCTAAAAATACGGTGGCTATGCCTGTTGCCCCCCCAATAGCCCCAATAGAGAAGAAAAAACCTAAAACACCAGATAAAAAACTCGAGTTAAAACGTATGGCCGAGCAATCTTTAGAACAAGCTTTTAAACAAGAAAATTTACAAGAACAGTTGCAAGAAAATTTTCAAAAAAAACTACAAGAGCATGATTTAGAATTCAGACAAGCTGCGGCGCCATCCCCCTCTGAAATCAATGAACATATGATGCGGATCAATCGTAAAGTAACTCAAAATTGGCGTAAGCCTATAGACATTCACGCTAAGAGTTTGGCTTGTGTTATTTTAATTAAGACCGTAGCCAATGGCATGATAACCGAAGTGAGTGTTATTGAAAGTAGTGGCGATTTAAGTTTCGATCGTTCGGCTGAAATGGCCGTGAAAAAATCTTCGCCTTTACCGATGCCAACCAGTGCTTTAGTGCGTTCAGAATTTAAACAATTTGAATTTTCTTTTAATCCCGGGGTCTAGCGATGAGTATAATGCGTATCACGAGTATAAGCATAGTAAAAAAGAGCAAAAAATTGGCTTTGTGCTGCGCTGTTATTATAGTTAGTTTATTGTCTTTTACGACAGAGGCCAGAATTCGAATTGAAATCACCGAAGGACAAACAGGGGCGGTCCCCATTGCCGTCACCGATTTTTCAGGCGAAAGTGATGCGGTTGAAAGCCTATCGGCCATTATTCGCCAAGATTTAAAATTATCGGCGCGCTTTAGTCCAGTAGAGCAAAGCTTGTTGCCACGTGGCAGCTTGGCTTTATTGGCGCAATATCCTGCCGAAGAGTGGCAACAAAAGAAAGTCGAAAACGCAGTGATTGGCGAAATCACGAATGTAGGGGGGCGCTATCAAGTTCAAGTGGCTTTATTAGATGTGTTTTCTCCTACTGAAAACATCCCGAGTAAATTAATGTTTAAGACTTTTAATGACATTGCCCCTAAAAATCTTAGGGCCTTAGGCCATCATATCAGCGATTTGATTTTTGAAAAATTAACCGGCATAAAAGGCATGTTTTCAACCAAAATTGCCTATATACTGGTTCAGCCTTATAACTTTTCTAAAAAAAATCACTATATTTTAGAAATATCTGATATAGACGGTTTTAATGCTAAATCATTGGTCAAAAGCCTTGAACCCATGATGTCACCGGCTTGGTCGCCAGATGGTAAAAAAATAGCCTACGTCTCATTTGAAGGAAAAAGAGCGCAAATTTATATACTAGAAGTTTTTACAGGCCGTAGAGAAAAAATCACCCAATATCCTGGCATTAATGGCGCCCCAAGTTGGTCTCCAGATGGCAAAAAATTAGCCGTTGTTTTATCTAAAGACGGCAATCCAGCTATTTATACCATTGATTTAGCCAATCGTATGTTAAAGCGCTTAACCCAAGGCTATGGCATCGATACCGAGCCGCACTGGGATCCCAGTGGAAATAGCCTATTTTTTACCTCTAACAGAGGAGGAGGCCCTCAAATTTATAAAATCAGTACCGATGGTTCAGCTAAAATTAGCCGAGTAACTTTTAAGGGGGATTATAATGCCAGGCCGTCTATTACATCGGATGGTCAATATTTGGTCATGCAACACCGAGATAGTCAGGGTATTTTCAAAATTGCCAAACAGCATCTACAATCTGGAGAGATGAGTATTTTAACTCAATCGAGTGGATCAGGTGGAGATGAGTCGCCCAGTTTGTCGCCGAATGGAGATATGATACTGTATGGAACGCGCTCTAAAGGGCAAAGTGTTCTAGGCTTGGTATCATTAGCCGGACGAGGTAAACTGCGCTTACCAGCAAGAGAAGGCATGGTACAAGAGCCCGCATGGTCGCCTTTTTTAAATCATTACAATTAGTCAGAAGGGATTATAACAATGTTAACTAAAAATTTAAATTTTCTACTTTTAAGTACAGTATTAGGCTTAGGATTAAGCTTAGGCTTATCCGGGTGTGCCTCAAAAGCGCCTAAAAATAAAACAGCAGAATCTGCTGGCGTAGAAGAAAGCGCTTCAGCCACTGATGGGGCAGAAGAAATCACGCGTTTTCGTGGCCAAGATGGCTGGGATAGCGCCAAACGCGATCTCATGGCAAAACGCGTCTATCGCTTTGGTTTTGATAAATTTGATATAGCCAGTTCCGATCGTGAGGCCATTGAAGCCCATGCTGATTATCTTAAAGCCCATCCTGAGGCCCATGTACGCATCGAAGGCCATACCGATGAACAAGGATCCCGGGAATATAATATTGGGTTAGGCGAACGTCGTGCTAAAGCCGTACGAGAAATCATGAATGCAAAAGGCGTGAGCTCAAAGCAATATGATATCGTAAGCTTTGGTCAAGAAAAGCCAGAAGTTGCTGGAAAAGACGAGTCGGCTTACAGCGTTAACCGTCGTTCAGCACTTGCTTACGAAAAGAACTAAATAAAACACAAGTTATTCAGCCTTGCTTTAGGCTAAATAAAAAGCAAAATAAAAAAGGCGAAATAAAAAAGGCGAAATAAATGAAAAACAATTTGTCTGCTTTATTTTTAAAGCTTGGCTTTATAACTTGTGCTTTGTCTCCCACGCTTATCATGCATACAGCATGGGCACAAACAGAGGGTTTGCCCGTGGTCGAAAGCCGCGAGACGCATTCAACAGAAGCACTAGAACAGGTGCCTGTGACCTCAGATAGGCCTATGCTGCTCTTAGAAGAAGAAAGTGAAATACATCCAGTGTCGGCTATACCCGATACCCCAGCTGCAAAAATCAATCAGTTACAACAACAAGTTCAAGAACTTCAGGGTAAACTGGAGATGCAAGAGCATGTGATTCAAGAATTAAACAAACAAATCACCCAAATTGCCAATAGCCATCAAGACTTAGCCTTAAAAATGCAACAGGCGGCTTCAGCACCAACTGTGTCAGAACAAGATATACAGCAAGACAAAGCCTTATATCATAAAGCCTATAGCTTAGCGCAGGCCAAAGAATATGATCAGTCTATAAAAGCCTTTGCTTTACTCATTCAATCTTATCCACAAAGCACCTATGTGCCTACCGCTTATTTTTGGATGGGGGAAATGGAGAGCATTCAAGGCAAATACGATGAGGCTATACAGCATTTTAATCAAATTGTTTTAAATTATCCCGCTAGTCCAAAAATCAGCGAGGCTTTATTTAAAATAGGCTATATTGCTTACGTTAGGGGTGATAATAAGTTGGCCATCAAACATTTTAATGATCTTAAAGTTAAATTTCCTGGTACGGCTGCTGCCAAGCAGGCCGATCAATATCTTAATAAGTTCACAAGCAAAAAATAAAAATAATCTTACTAACTTAATTTTAATTTAATTTTAATTTAGTTTCAAACCTTGCTATTTCCCTTTATTCATTTAGAATGTCAACTTTATACTATGCCTTTATCTATTTATTTTTTTATTTTTTTATTTTTTTATTTTTTTTATTTAATCATCATGAGGTTGTCTACATGTCAGGCGTCTTTAAAAACTTGTTCAAAGCCAGAGATTTGGTGTTTATCACAATTAATTTCGCTCTAGCATGTATCGTTCAATTCGCTTTTACGCCTTATTTATTTAACACAGTTGGCGAATTTGCACTTAGTTGGGCAAATTCTAATCATTGGCTCACAGAATTGGCCATCAGTCTTTTTAAAAATACGGCCTATAAAGGCTTATCTTTATTAGAAAGCATACCGCTTATTGGCCAAATATTTAGTCCAAGTGTGTTACCTGCCGTGGTTTTACTGGGCGTAGGCTGTTTATTGGCCTCAAATTTAGTCGAATTTTATAGCAACACAAAAAAATTAGTGCAAAGGCAAATGCCAAAGCATACAAATGAGAAAGGGGAAGAGGAATACCAAGAGCATACCCTTAGGAATGGCGGGTTAGTTTATTGGCTAAAAATAGGCGCTAAGCAAGTTGAACAAGCCAACTCCATGCGATTTTTATTGTCTTTAGGTGTGCCGACCTTTGGGTTTATGTTTAGCTGTTTATGTGGGGTTAGCCCCGAAAAGGCATTATGGGCCATGACAGGGCTCTCTGCTGTAGCCAATACGCTACCTTATGGGATATTAGGCGCGCTAGGAGCCGGCTATAATGCATACGAGAGCGCTTCACACACGTTTAATCCAAAAGACCATAATGCAGAACGAGCAGCTAAAGCGGCAGTTGCCCCTGAACCAGCTCCTGCTCCTGCTCCTGCTCCTGAGCCCCAAGCCCAAACTCAAGCTCAAGCAGAGAGAATAGCAAACTTAGAGAGACAAATAGCTGAATTAAGAGAATTCGTTATACCGCCTCCTCTTGAACGTCCAGGTTCAGTGCCGCTTAGATTTGAAGCTGCTGCACCTGCTGCCCCTGCTCCAGCAGCAGTCCTTCAAGCACCTGCTCCAGCAGCCCCCAGGGCGGCGAATTAATTGGGCCGGCACGGAGACCGGCCCCTACTTATCTGCCCAAATTCAAAACGTAGCGCTCCGTAGGGGCCGGTCTCTGTGCCCCTAGGCGTCAAGCTTAAATTATAAATTGGCGGTTTTATCCCCTCTACCAAAACGAGCAAGGCGAGTGCCTGGGAGAGGGTGGCCTGAAAGGCCGGGTGAGGGTCTTTTTAAAATCCTTTTTTTCCCTCATCCGCCCTGCGGGCACCTTCACTGCCATTAAGTTAAGAGAACCGGTTATAAAAGAATGTTATCTGACATTTTTATAAATCAAAAAATAAATGATAATTTTGATCGCTGGGCCGGCACAGAGACCGGCCCCTACTTATCTGCCTAAATTCAAAACGTAGCGCTCCGTAGGGGCCGGTCTCCGTGCCGGCCCAATTGATTCGCCACCCTGCGGGCCTTAACTTAATGGCAGTGGCGGGCACCTTCTCCCGCGAAGCGGTAGAAGGGATAAAACCCCCAATTTATAATATAACCTAATAAATAGTTACAAAGCTTATAAAGCTGATATATTTAATATAAAAATCTAAATATATAAAAATTTAAGAATAATCGATTTAAGTACTTGCGCTTTTCTGTAGATTCGGTATTATTCTGCCTCATCATGTGGGTCGTTAGCTCAGTCGGTAGAGCAGTGGACTTTTAATCCATTGGTCGATGGTTCGAATCCATCACGACCCACCACACATATCCAGTCAAAAAAATGCCTTTATTTTTATCAAAATAATCAAAATTATCAAAAATTTTAATTTGTCTCTTGACTTACCCCCTATTTTTAATCTAAAACTAGATTGTGTCTGCACTTAATTATTAATTATTTAATTATTTAAGATCAGGTATCATAAAAAAATGGATTTTAAGTTAAACAGCTGAGGGTTGTATGGTTTGTTTCAACTGGTGAATCAGTTGATAACATCCCACCCTTTGTTATGTGTTATAAAAGGATGAACGCATGAAAACTGCCCGCAACATAACCTTGGTATCCCTCCTAGCTGCAGGAGTGATTGCCGTTCCCGTGGCCTATGCCAAAAATAACGTTCGAAATAATGTAGAAAATTGGTTAGACCATACTGCGGTCAAAGCCACCCTGACGTTTACGGAACCTAACCAGCATGGTTTTGATTTTGCTTCGGTGCAAACTGCTCCTGCTAACAAAGGTTATGTGGATTTTGTGGGGGTGAAACAAGAATTTGATTATGCATTAGGTTTAGAACACAAATTGTCTAATGGTGTGAGCCGTTTGTTTGTAGATTACGATCATTTTGAAGCAGAGCAAAGTTCTGGTTTCAGTGGCGTGCAAGAAAATTTATTGGGTGCTGGTGCTGCTACTGCTTCGGGTAACTATGAAATTCGTTCCGATGCGGTAAAATTAGGCTCACGTCATCGTTTAAATTTTGGCTCGGCTTATTCTGTAGATTTAGGCGCTGCGCTCTCTTGGATAGACGTAGACAGAGATTTTTTAGCGACGCAAACTGCTGCTGGCGTATCAAGAAGCTTGCTTCAAGAAGCGAATTTCCGTGCTTTTGGACCGTTTTTTGATGTGGCCACCAAATATCATATGAATGCAAAAAACAAAAAAGGCCTGAATGTACAAGCCTATGCAGGCGCAGGCTTGTTGTATGCCAAAAGCAACTTCACCTCCAGCTTGCTGACAGGGGGCGCAGCAGGTGCAGAAACATTTGACAGGGAAGGGGTCAAAGGCCTTTCCAGTGAAATGGCGATAAAACTGGCCATAGGCTGGGATCATGTGTTGTGTAACAAAACCGTGTTCTCTGCTTCTTTAGGGTATATGATGATGCATTATTCAGATGCCTTTAATTATGGGGCAACAGGGGGCGCTTATGCTCGATTTGCTCAAGGTGCTGCTGTGGCCGCTAATCCTGGTGCTGGTGCGGGTAATAGCTCTGCGGGCTTTCCTTTCACCCGTCAAGGACCTTTCTTAGAATTCAAATGGTCCGGCGCTAAAGCTTAACGCTGATACGCAGTTTAAGTTAGAACGGGAGCCTATGCTCCCGTTTTTTTTGCCTTGAAAAAATCCCCCTTCAGGCACATAATAATCAAATTAAATCAAATCAAATCAACTTAAATTATATGAACCCTAAAAAATCAATGTCAGCTTTTTTTTATCGATGTATGACTTTATGCCTACTCACTTGTTTGTTGAGTGTGTGTTTTTTAAGCCCCACTATTTTAGCAAGCGCAGGTAAGCCGCATGTTCCTAGCGCAAAAATCCCCGTTATTTTAGATACGGATATGGGCATAGACGATTGGTTAGCCTTGCTGTATTTATTAAACAGAAGAGATGTAGAAATTTTAGCCATTACCGTCCCTATTACAGGTCAGTCACATTGCCAAGCAGCCATTCATAATATCCATAAATTAATGGATTTATCGGGCAAAGTCGCCAATCGACAAATACCAGTTGCCTGTAGCCAAAGTTATTATACACAACAATTTGTGGTGCCCTTTCCCGATAAATGGCGCCATGAAGCCAATACCTTAGCAGGAATGGTGTTACCTTATTCTGCTAGAAAATCGTTGGCCATATCGGCCGAACAGCTCATTCAAGAACAAGTGGACAAACAAGCTAAGTTAGGGATTAAGCCTATTATCATTACTTTAGGGCCTTTGACCACCATGGCGAATATTTTAGAAAAAGATCCCAGCTTTAAACATAAAATTTCGAATATTATTAGCATGGGGGGAGCGGTGAGTGTTAAAGGCAATATTCATTATATTGATCCGGTGTTCTATCAAAATAGGGTTTCTGAGTGGAATTTTTATGCCGATCCCTTGGCCGTTAAAAAAGTATTAGAAAGTGGGGTGGTTTTTAAAATGATGCCTTTAGATGCAACCGATATGGTGCCTTTAGATAAAGCATTTATGCGGCACTTTAAACGGGTCAAAAAAACGCGCGCAGCAGAATTTATTTACGGCATACTTAATAAAAAAAATAATACCCAAAATTATACCGGGTATTGTTTTTGGGATAGCCTCACGGTAGCCATGGCTTTAGATTCCAGTATGGGGGAGTTTAAAAGTTTGCCTATTCGCGTTAAATATGGCGCCCCTAATATTTCTGGCCAAACGGTGGTCGATCATCAAAAAGGGGATTATGTTCAAGTGGCACTTAGTGCCAATGCCAAACGTTTTCATCAAGATTTTTTAGCGGTGATTAATCGATGAGAGAGCAGTTAATTGAAAAATATGAGTTTATCCATTTGATAAAATTAGATAAATGGCGTAAGGAATTAGAAGCTTTAGAGGCCGTTTATTTAAAGCCTACACTTGAAGATAGGATAAATATAGATGCGACTATACGACGTTTTGAATTTACATTTGAATTATTTTGGAAAACACTAAAGGAATTTTTTCATCAAAAAGGCTTGGAGATCAATTACCCTAGAGATGTCATTAAAGAAGCTTATGCAGATCAGTTAATTCACAATGAATCTTTATGGATTCAAATGTTAAAAGACAGAAACTTAAGCTCCCATACTTATGATCGAGTTCTTGCAGATGAAATATTTCAGAATATTAAATCTTATGTCCCTGTTTTACGTCAAGCTTTTGATAAGATATCTGGTATGATTTTAGAAAAATAGTGTTCAGTAAAAAATTGCATATTTTTCAAGTGATGATTTTACTCGGTTTATTATAGCGAAAAATTTTTAAAAATAGTTTGAATTCACACAAATATAAAATATTTTTGTATTTTTTTTAAAATCATGTATTCTTATCTCGGTATTTAGGTTGACTCATGGATTAAGGATAAAAGAATGAAAGAGTTAAATTGTCAGGAAGTTGAACAGGTAAGTGGTGGATTTTGGTTGCTTGCAGCAAGGATAATTCTTCCATCGGTTATTAATATGGTCGCCCATTCACTACGAAAAAAAGGCAAACATGAAGAAATTACCCCTCAAGGATTAGCAATAGCAGGGGGTTCAGGTCTGATAGCTGGTGGAGTAGGTGTAGCTGGTGGTCTCGCTGCAGGTGGCACATTAATTGGGAATGCGGTTTGGGCGCCAAGTAGTATCGCGATTAATGCTTCAGGTAATGCCATTTCACAGAAGTATTAATTATGTATTTTGATTGTGCCTTGTATATTATTACGCCCATGGTGGTTGGTTTCGTTGGTGAGCGTTATAAAAATATGAAGACAATAAAATATGCTGTCTTCATATCTTGCGTATTATTAACAGATTTGATAATGATAGCCATCGTAGATGGGGGGTTTTTTGTTCCTTTAAAATTTGCCTTGCTCTTGTGTGGTCCAGTAGTACTATTTGCCACTTTTTTATTTCACATGCAAAAAAGATCCCGGGGCGTTAAATAACCCTCTCCAAAATTTTTCTTCAGTTTTTTGTCAAGATTTCCCTTGGCAGGCGCGCCGCATTTTAAAAGAAAATAGGGATATCTTGTTGATGGTGATTTTTATCTTCTCTCTCTTTTTTAAAGAGGTAGGTCATCAAGCTCACTACTATAAAATATCACTATTTTTATTTTAAGTTATAGTTAGCTGCTTGAAGTGATTTATTTAGGGTTAAAATCCTATTTTCTCTATTTTCCGATTATTAAAAAATACCCGCTATTAACTTAAAGACTTTTATATTAGACATTATTAGTGATAATGCCTTTTTTAGAAGGCATTAAACCTATTGATATCGACATAGTGCTTAATGTTTGCTATACTAGTCGTTAATATGCATTATGATTCTTTATAAGAGGTTTAAATCAAAATCATGATCAATTTACCTATTCCTGTCATCAAAGCCTTGCGTAAATTAGGACAAGACATTAATGACGCGAGGCGCCGCAGGCGTGTCACCATAGAGCTTATGGCTGAGCGTGCTGGCCTATCACGAGCCACAATTGGAAAAATCGAAAAAGGGGATCCAACCACCTCAATGGGAGGCTATGCTTCAGTGCTTTTTGTTTTGGGCATGCATGCGCGTTTGAGCGATGTTGTGGATAGTGTTCACGATCTCATTGGTCGCAGACTAGAGGATGAAAAATTACCTCAAAGAATCCGCATGCCTAATAGAAAAAATAAGGGCAATAATGAGTAGCAAAGAAATTCTTGTTTCAATTGCATTAGGATCTGAAAATATCCGCATTGGAAAGCTGTGGTTTCATGTAAGGGGAAATAAAGAAAGTGCTTCTTTTGAGTATGATAAAGGGTGGCTAGATCATCCTGAAAAATTTGCGCTTGAACCTGCTTTAAAACTTACAGAAGGTGCCTTTCACACGGGCCAAGGAATCAGTCTTTTTGGTGCGATTGGTGATTCCGCTCCAGATCGTTGGGGACGTGTTCTTATGCGTCGCGCTGAGGTATCAAAAGCATCAGTCCAAAATCGTGCGCCAAGGAGCCTTTTTGAAATCGATTATCTCTTAGGGGTGAATGATGAGGCACGTCAAGGCGCTTTGCGCTTCTCCGTTGCGCCTGAGGAGAATGTATTTCTATCTCCAAAGGAAAAAACCAGCATTCCGCCGCTGATCGATCTGCCAAAACTCTTATCCGCTACAGAAAGATTTATGGCTGACAATGAAAGTTCAGAAGACTTAAGGCTATTGCTTGCTCCTGGATCGTCACTCGGGGGAGCGCGTCCAAAAGCTTCTATTCGTGATAAAGATGGCAGCCTTGCCATTGCGAAATTCCCCAAAAAAGAGGATGACTTTAATGTGGTTGTTTGGGAGGCAGTAACCTTAACTTTAGCTAAAAAAGCAAAGATTAAGCTACCTGCATATCGCCTAGAAAAAATTTGTGAAAAACCTGTTTTAATCATCCGTAGATTTGATCGGGAAGGCGCTAACCGTATTCCTTTTCTCTCTGCAATGAGCATGCTTGGCGCTCGTGATAACGAGCAACATAGCTATCTTGAAATGGCTTATGCCTTGGCGCAATACGGAGCTTTTCCAGAAGAGGACATGAAGGAATTATGGAGACGTATTGTGTTTACGATCATGGTTTCTAATACGGATGACCATTTGCGAAATCATGGCTTTATTTACGATCGGAACAAAGGATGGAGGCTATCTCCTGCTTATGATATTAACCCAACGCCTATAGAAATTGCACCACGCATTCTAACGACATCGATTGATTTTTACGATAGCGATGCTTCTTTAGAAACTGTTTTGCGTGTGGCAAAGGATTTTAGATTAAATAAAGAAGAGGCACTGTTTATCATAAAAGAAGTTGCCTCAGCTGTGGAACAATGGCGATCTGTTGCATCTGAATTTGGTTTATCAAAACGAGAATGCGATAAGATGGCTAGTGCATTTGTGTGGGAGTTAGTTTAAATAACCCCCTCCAAAATTTGCGTTCGGTATTTTGCCATTAAGCGAATCATAAAGGCAATATTATGAATAGACGCTAAAGTTAAAGCCGTGGGCTCATGTGCTTTAAATAAATGATTTAAATAGGCTTTTGAATAATGTTCACAAGTGGAACAAGGGCAGCCAGCTTCAATGCGTTCAAAATCATTGGCATAACTGGTTTTGGTGATTTTAATTTTTCCTTCATTTTCGGTAAATAACACCCCATGTCTGGCGGCTTTAGTTGGATAAGAACTGTCAAAAGTATCGATACCTAGGGGCACACACTGGGCAATAGATTCGAGATCCCCAATGCCCAGTAAGTGATTGGGTTTTTCAGGGGGCAATAAAGGCACGGTATGCTGAACGACTTCGACTAATTCTGGTTTGTTTTTACCCAAGCTGCCGCCTATGGCAAAACCATCAAAACTTAAGTTAGATAATAAATTGGCACTTAATGTTCTTAAGCTTAAATCTACCCCGCCATGTACTACGGCATACATGGCTTGTTGATTCAGATTATTTAAATGGGTGTCTAAAGAGCGTTTTTCCCAACGATGGGTACGATCGAGCGATTTTTTAAGTTGTTTGGGGTCGACATGATAGGGAGGGAGTTCATCGAGCGGAATAATAATATCGGCGCCAAGATTTTTTTGTGCGAGTACCGAACTTTCTGGGGTTAAAAATATTTTTGCGCCATCACGATAAGATCGAAAAGTGACGCCTTCTTCAGTGATTTTAAGAACGCTGCCATCTGTTTTTTTATTGCCGGCGCTTTTTAATTCACTGGCAACGCCACCATAAGCCAAACTGAAAACTTGAAAACCACCAGAATCGGTAATAAGGGGTTGATTGCGATGAATAAAAGTATGTAGCCCGCCTGCTTGCTTGACAATTTCGGTTCCAGGTTGCAAAAGCAGATGATAAGTATTACAAAACATGAGCTGTAAACCCATTGTATTGACTTCTACATTGGATAAGGCTTTAAGCGAACCATTGGTGCCTACTGCGACAAAATTAGGGGTGTCGATTATCCCGTGTGGGGTGTGAATACGGCCTACTCGAGCACGAGATTTTTTAGATTGATATAATAATTCAAACTTAAAGTAGGGGTCTTGTTTTTTTAGTTGTATTTGCATGATTATTTAATTTTTAATTTTTAATTTCTGGGTTCGTTTTAGGGGGAGGCATAAAAAAAGACGAGAGTTCTGTAAAAGGCATGCTAATTAAAATGACCAGCATTTTAATGCTAAAACTAATGAACATGACTTCTGTGATTTTATCCACAAGGCCATAAAGACCTAAGAATCCAAATAACACGGTGTCTAATAATTGTGTTAGCAATAAACAGCTTAAAATAAGAAAAGTGTTCGGTAAGCCGGGTAGCTGTTTTTTGCCATAGCTAAATAAAATCACAGATAAATGTTGTACCACAAAATATACGCTTAAAGAAGCGAATAAAATACGGGGCGCAGAAGAGAACAAGGCTGAGTAGGCTTCATGTTGGGTATCTAGGCTGCTTGGGAGATATAATAAGTGGATTTGAGACATGACACAAAAAAAGAACATACTCATAAAAGCAATCCAAACCGCTTGCCTTGCGGCTTTTGCCCCGTGCCGAGCCTGTAAAAAATTGAGGCTAATAATACTGCCAATCACAAAGACTTCACTGGCCGTCGCATTCAGGCCTAAAAGCGTGATTTGTTTTAAAACAAATATGTTGGCTAACACACTTTGTATGGCAATTAAGGCGATCAGTGCTTCTTTACCGTATTTACTGCAATAGCGGGCAAAAAGCACCACAAAGCCGGTACTTAAAAAGAGCAAAGCCAAATTATACATAAAAAAACCCTAAATAAATTCAGTATAATACCTTATTTTTCACCAAAGTAAATCTTAAGTTTTGCTTAACCAGCGCGATAACAGATCTGTATTCTATCAGGGTGAAGAAAAGGGCTATTAGAGATGCCAGTAGAGATCCCAGGTTATTTTAAACCGATGACACAAGTGAAGGTACAACGTTTTGAAGCCAAGTATGTGCTTTATGGCTTACCCATTCTTGTGTTTATTATTGTGGCTTTGGTGATTGGCTTACAAATTTTTCAAAAAACAGATCAAAATTTTACGTTTAATATCTTGATTTATTTGTTCAGTATTATTTGTGTTTTGGCCATTAATGTTATGGTCATGATGCGGCTTAAAAAATCAACGATTGATGAGCCTTTATCTAGATTATTAGAGTCTATTAGAGAACAAAATGAAAACCATTTTTTTAAACCGGTGAGATGGCAAACAGAAGATGACATAGGTAAAGTCATTAAATCTTTTAATGAAATGCAATTCAGGCAACAACAATATGAAAAAGAACTGGAGCAGCATCGTGCTAACCTTGAAAAAGTGGTGAATGAAAGAACACGAGAACTCAAAGAAGCCTTAAAATATGCTCGTGTGGCAAATGAGGTAAAGTCCAGCTTTTTAGCCACAATGAGTCATGAAATTCGTACCCCTATGAACGGGATCATTGGTATGGCGCAATTATTGCTCGAAAATAATTTAAATGCCGCTCAAAAAGAGCAGGCAAAAAACATTGTAGAATCGGCTGAGGCTTTATTAGTCATTTTAAACGACATTTTAGATATTTCTAAATTAGAAGCGGGTAAACTTGATTTAGAATCCGTGGATTTTGATGTACATGACATGCTCAATAGAGTCGTCAAATTATTTGAACAAAAGGCACAAGAGCAAAATAACAGCTTGGTTTGTGAAATCGACCCTCAGATGCCAAGTTGGATAACAGGAGATGTAGGTAGGCTAAGACAAGTCTTATTAAATTTAGTGGGCAATGCCTTGAAATTTACCAAAAAAGGCACGGTTACCTTAAAAGTAAAAGTAGAAAAACAGTGTGAAAAATTGGTTTGGGTCTGTTTTGAAATTAACGATACGGGGATGGGGATTTTGCCAGATATGTTGCCTTCTCTTTTTGAAAAATTCACACAGGCCGACTCGTCTATTTCTAGGCAATTTGGCGGGACTGGTTTAGGCTTGGCTATTTGTAAAAAAATCATTGGCCTAATGGATGGCGAAATTGGGGTAGAAAGTGAGCTTGGCAAAGGCAGTACCTTTTGGATTAAGTTAAGTTTTAATAAAGCCGAAATGCCAAGTGAATCTGAATTTAAGCCTGAATTTAAATCTGAATTTAAATCTGAATTTAAATCTGAGTCTAGAATTATTCGGGTATTATTGGCAGAAGACAATCTTGTAAATCAAATTGTCGCACAAGGGTTTTTGAAAAAATTAGGCTTTGAAATTCATACCGTTTCTAATGGACAGCTTGCCATGGAAGCGGTGGAAAACTGTCCAGAAGCGCGTTTATTTGATTTAATTTTTATGGACATTCAAATGCCAGAAATGAATGGGTTAGAGGCTACCCAGCGTATTAGGGCTTTAGAACAGCCTAAAAGCAATATTCCGATTATTGCCTTAACCGCCAACGCGATGGCCTCAGAAAAAGAACAGTACTTGGCCATAGGCATGAACGACTTTGTATCCAAGCCTATTAACCAAGATGCCCTAAAAGAAGCGATTAAAAGGATGATAGTCTCATTTTAATATTAGGGGTGTTTTTTTTTTAAAAAAGAAGGGGATTAAGATTATAGCCATTCCTGAAAACAAAATGCCTTCATAAATCCAAATATTCCCCACAGGAATGTCTTCAGGGGGAATAAAACCTAATAAAGCCACTAAAATACTTGTGATAAGGCCAGTTCCAGCCACAGCCCACATACCGATATGGCCAAAAGGAATTTTAAAGGGTCTAAATACATCGCTTCGGTTATATCTTAATCGAATAGCGGCAGCAAACAAAATAGCGTACATAATAAGCGATAATTGTGCAGCCATTGCCGATAAAGCCCAGTAAGAGCTTTTGATGGTAGGTAAAACAATAAAAGTTAAACTCAATAGGGTGCAAATCAAGGCCTGGGCAATTAACATATTAACCGGCACATTTTTTTTATTGGTCACAGATAATATTTTAGGCAAATAACCATCATCCACTGCAGCCCATAGGCCTTTAGTGGGGCCAATTATCCAAGTAGCCACTTGACAAATCCCCCCAATCACAATAATTAGCGCAATCAACGGAATAAGGGCATTGAGCTTGAAAGAACTTAAAAATAAAGCAAAAGCTTGAATAATGCCAGAAACAATATTTAACTCTGTTTTAGGCACCACGATGGCGATGGCCACTGAGGCAAAAGTCAAACTGACTAAAACAATGAGGGCAGAAATCAATAAGGCTTTAGGATAGTCGCGTTCTGGATTTTTGACTTCTAAAGCATGAACCGAAGACATTTCTAAGCCTAATAAGCTATATAAAATAGCAGAGAAAAAAACCAGTTGAGGCAGCGAATCAATTTTAGGCACCAAAGCAGCCATACTGAGTTCGGTGTGGCTAGGTTGCCCCGACCAGAGCCAATAGATTGCACAGGCAATGATTAAAAGCATGGGTAACATGGTGCCAATTAAAGAGCCCACGGTACTTATCCAAGAAGACATTTGCATGCCTAAAAAATTGACCAGCGTGCTTCCCCAAAAAATGAGCAACACCATAGAAGTCATATAAAGCTTATTATTCACCAAATTTGGATCAAATAAATAAGCAAGGGTGCCGGCAACCAAAGATAAAATAGTAGGGTACCAAACAATATTATAAATCCATTGTAGGTAAACAACTAAAAACCCCCATCTGGCCCCAAAGGCTTCTTTGACCCAAACGTACATACCGCCTTTCATTGGCCAAGTGGTGGCCAGCTCAGCACTGATTAAGGCAGTGGGAATAAAAAATAAAATAGCCCCAATTAAATAGAGCGTGAGCAAAGATAAGCCATAGGTAGCGGCAAGCGGGAGGGCTCGAATGCTGTCTACGGCAATGACATTAATCATGATCAGCGAAAAAACACTTAAGATCCGTTTTGGGGGAAGGCTTGAAAAACTCATGGTCAATAGTCCTTAAGTGAATAGCAAATAAATTATTTATTTAAAACGGCTTGATAGCCATTTTCCCCTTGTAATAAACTTCGAGCGACGCGCGTAATGGTCGCGGTGCTGGCACCGGTTAACTCTGAAATTTTTCGGTAAGCTATTTTTTGATGGAGTAATTTTGCCACTTGCCAGCGATCAGAAAGCGATTTGAGTTCTTTGGGGGTACATAAATCTTTAAAAAAACGTTGGCAGTCTTCGGTAGAGTTAAAATTTTGGAGGATCTCAAAGAGCTCAGTAAGATTTTTATGGCATTCAGATGACTTTTGCTGTAATATAGACATTTTTTAGGGCTTATAATATTGTATTTTTGTGCTACTACATTAAAACATTTTTTATCATAGCACTTGGTTTTTAGACTGTAAAGCGTTATAAAAGCCCCTGAGTTATTTTTTGAGCGATTATTTTCGATATTTTTGGGATGTATAGATGAATTTAGAAGGTGTTACCTTATCAAGAGGCAATCAGGTTTTACTTGAAGAAGCCAATTTTGCGCTTTATGCGGGGGATAAAATTGGACTGATTGGTCGAAATGGCTCAGGTAAATCCTCATTATTTGGCTTAATTTTAGGTCACTATGGGGAAGACACAGGACAGGTGTATGTGCCCAAATCTTGGGGAATAACCTATTTGGCCCAGGCCATCCCAGAAGGGAAGTTATCTGCCAAAGAGTATGTTTTACATGGCCATGCCAAATATATACGTTATTGGGCGCTTTATGAACAAGCTTTAGATAACGAAGATGGTGAAGCCCTAATTGAATATCAAGAAAAATTAGAAGAAATAGATGGATTTAGGTTGCCAACTAAAGCGGCAGAAATTTTAGTGGGCTTGGGTTTTTCTAATGCAGAGCTGGATAAAGCCGTCGATGATTTTTCTGGCGGATGGCGAATGAGATTAAATTTAGCAAGGGCCTTAATTTGCCCTGAGCAAGTTTTATTATTAGACGAGCCAACCAATCATTTAGATTTAGATGCCATTGTCTGGCTTGAAAGATGGTTAAAAAGCTACGAGGGCATGATAGTGTTAATTGCCCATGATAGTGCATTTTTAGATAGCGTGGTGAATAAAATTGCGCATATTGCCAATAAAAAAATTGATATGTATACAGGGAATTATACCAGTTTTATTAGACAGCGCGCACAAAATTTGGTTATTCAGCAAAAAATGCATGCCAAGCAACAAAAAGTCATAGAGCATTATCAAAGTTTTATCGCCCGATTTAAAGCCAAAGCCAGCAAAGCCAAGCAAGCACAATCTCGCGCTAAAGCCTTAGAAAGAATGGAATTAGTGGCCAGTGTGCATATTGATTCGCCTTTTTCTTTTGAGTTTTTACCCGTGGAATCTTGCCCCAATCCTATTTTAAGATTAGGCAGGGTAGATGTTGGGTATGGTGAAAAAGTGGTGTTAAATGGCATTAACCGCTATTTAGGCCCTGGAGACAGAGTGGGATTATTAGGCTTAAATGGGGCAGGTAAATCGACTTTCATTAAGTTATTAGCCGGTGTTTTGGCGCCTTTATCGGGTGATAAAGTTGTGGCCAGTAACCCTAAAATTGGGTATTTCGCACAACATCAATTAGAATTATTAAACCCGGCACTCAGCCTAATAGACTGGTGGCAAGAAATTTTCGGCAATCAAAATGTTAAAGTTATTAGAGAAATTTTAGCCAAATTTGCTTTTACGGGCGATAAAGTTTTTGAAAAAATCGGGGTTTTATCTGGAGGCGAAAAGTCAAGATTAATTTTGGCTAAATTAGTTTACCAAGAACCACATTTATTATTATTAGATGAACCGACTAATCATTTAGATTTAGACATGAGAGAAGCATTGACTTTAGCTTTACAAAGTTTCGATGGTGCTATGGTACTGGTTTCTCATGATAGGGAGCTGTTACAAGAAACAACAGATAAGTTGTGGCTAGTTGATTCCGGGGAAGTCAGTGATTTTGATGGAGACATGAGTGATTACGTGAAATGGCTTGAAAGCAAACGCATTACAGATTCTGGTGGGGTGACGGCAAAATCAAAAAACACCAAAAATGGGAATAGCTCGCAACCTAAAGTTCAATTAGAAAAAGACATTCAAAAACAAGAAAAACAGATTGCGTTAATTCAAGAAAAATTAGCAAAAATAGAAACAGCATTACAAGATTCGAGTTTATATGCCTTAGGCGCGGATTCTAAAAAACAACAATTAGCAGATTATTTAGCACATAAAAAAAAGGAAGAGAAAAAACTAGAAGAGGCAGAGTCAGGTTGGGTAAAATTACAGGGCCAATTAGACAGTTTAAGTTAATTAATATGGCTTAAGGTCGATATTAAAAAGACTATGCGTAAATTTTATAATGACTTAGTTATTTTGCAAAAGAAAACCGGATTTTTGTCCAGTGTGTTTATTTTTTGTGAAAAAACGATTTTTTTGCAGCCTTTTTCTTGGGTGATCCACTTTGCTGTTTTTCACCGCATACGCCTAAATCATGCGTATGCGGCCAAATCGTATTTAATTTATTTGATTCAAAAAAATCGCTGCCCAGATTTAATTTGTTTTTTGATGGCACTGATAAGTGAATCGACTTTAGATAAAGAAAAAATTTGGGCTATTTGTAAAACAGGCTTGCATGCGGTACAAATTCGACAATTAAACCCGGATGTCGTTATATTAAGTAAAATAGAAGACTTAAGTCATTTAATTTCAGACAGGTTAGCCACACAGTGTAGCTATGATTGTAGTTACACGCTGATCTGTTTGTCTTTATGGCGTTTTCAAAAGGGTCAAATGGAGCAGGCGATTCAATTGGCTGCTTTAGCCGCTCAAGCGGATCCGACATGGGGTTATCCCCCTTATTTATTAGGCTGGTTTGGGTGTTTTACTTTGGAATTTGATCCGCTGGCTTATTTTTATGAGGCTATAGAGAAAGATTGGCGCTATACCAAAAGAATATTGAACGATAAAATCATTCAAAATCAAACAGAAGTGTTAAAAAAGCTAAAGCAAAAATTTTTGATTTTAAATCCCAAAAAGCATAAAATTTTAAAAACCAGATAGCGAGAGAGCAACATATCATGACAGTTATTCAAAAAAGCCGCTATGCAAAAATAGCAAAAATTGGGTTTGTGGGCACAGCCTGTTTTTTACCGAATATATCTTGGGCTTTTTCTTTGGGTGAATTAGCCGATAATATTTATGCGCCTACGGCTTTTGTGACTAAATTTGTGATATTTGGCTGTTATGCTGTAGCCATTGCGCTTGCCTTAACGGGGATTATGCAGATTAAAAATCATCAACAAAACCCTAAGTTAGTGCCTCTTTCTACGCCTATTACGCTATTTATTTTATCCGGTATTTTATTGATTTTGCCTTATATCTCCAAACAAGGCGGGGGTTCTTGGAGTGCCGTTGAAAAAACAAAACAAGAAGAGAAAATGGTCACGCCGCATAGTTCTCCTTTTTCAGGGGCTGCTGCGCCTACAGAGTCTAATTCACCTAATTCACCTAATGTACCGACTGAGCCAAAACCTGCTGAAACAGAGGGCGGTCATTGGGGCACGAAGCCTGAGTACCATCATCATTAATATAATATAAATCAGCGCTTAGTGGATTTTGCCTTTTTGACTTTCAGGTAGGTGCTGTTTAAGCTCTTCAATTCTGGCCTCTAGCTGAGAGACTTGCCTTGAATTTAAGTGGGCAATTTTTTTGGCCTGTTTGAGCTGTATAATTGCACCGATATATTCTCCATTTAGTTCCCTTGCTTTGGACTCACTAAGATGTGCATCAAGCAAGTCACCACTTAAAAAATAAGCGCGTGATAAGCGTTCTAATAAACTTTTATCGCCTTTGGGATACCGTTTTAAGGCCCCAACTAAGTATTTTTTAGCCTGAGCAGGATAATCACGATGGGGGAATTCAGCATGTAATGATAACAAAAGATCGCAAAGCTGCAAGGTGGTGGCCCGATTTTGAGGCAGTTCGGAAAGATGCTGTTCTAATCGGTGAATGGCCTCTAAAGGCTGATTAGATTGTAAGCTAATATTAGCTAAGGCTAATTGAAAAGCAGATTCATTAGGATAGTTTTCAGCAAGGGGTTTTAATAATGCAAGGGCTTTTTCATGAGCTTGTTGATCTATTAGACTTAAAGCATAGCCATATTGCATGCCAATTTTATTGTGGTAGGTGCCTCGTTTTAAGTGGTTTTCAAAGTAATGTTCGGCCTGTTTGGCTGAGGCAAATTGGTTATATTGAAGTTTGGCTTTAACCAAATGAAAAACTAAGGAGTCGGTGATTTGTTTATAGGGATAGCATTTAGCGTGGAATAAGGCAGATTGTATTCTGGATTCGGTGAGGGGATGGGTTCTTAAAAATTCAGGCGCGCTGTTAATATCTTGAAAACGATTACCTTCAAGCAGTTTTTGAAAAAAATTGGACATGCCTTTGGGATCAAACCCAGCTCGGGCAAGGGCTTGTAGGCCTTCTTGATCCGCTTCTTTTTCATTTTCACGGGTAAAGTTGATCATCGATTGTGTACTGCCTGCCATGGTAACGGCTAAGGCACCTTGAGCAGCCTCCGGGCTTTGAGTTGCCAAGATAACCGCAGCCAGCATGCCGACAATAGTCGAAAGCTGAACTTTATTGGCATGTTCATATAATCGCGCAATGTGTCTTAGTCTCACGTGAGAGACTTCATGTGCGATGACACTGGCCAATTCGCTTTCTGAATCAGAATGTAAAATCAGCCCAGTGTTAATTCCAATATAGCCACCAGGTAAAGCAAAAGCATTAATACGGTGATCTTGAATCACAAAAAAAGTGTAGTCCATGACTTGGGTATGCGTAGAGACTAATTTTTGGCCAATAGATTGAATATAATCTTGTATATAAGCATCGCTTTCAAAATTTAAATACCGTCTAATTTCCCCTAAGACTTCTTGACCAATTTCTTTTTCTTGTTTAGGAGAGAGGCTGGCACCTGATTGCCCCAGCTCAGGTAAATCGGGTGCGGGGCTACTAAAAGACAAAGTGGAAGGAAAAAAAGAAAGACAAGTAACAAAAAGAAATAGCGTTAAATAAGATTTTTTATTAAGTGCGCTAAATCTTTTGACTGGTTTTAAGTTTTTATGCATACCTAGAGTATAACTAGAATTAAAATAGATACCCAATTAATTTTAAAGAATGCGCTTAAGATTTAACTGATTTTGTAAAAGGCCGCATTTCTCGTTTCATATAATTTAAAAAGACAGGGGCGAGCATAATGCCTGGGATCCCCATGATGCGTTCCCCTATCACCAAAGCAAGCAGAGTAAGCCACATGGGGTTTTTAATGGCGCCACCAATAATTTTTGAATTTAAGAAATATTCGGCTTTGTGCAATATAATTAAAAATATCAGAGAATGAATTGCTAGGGTGGCTGAAACTGTGCTTGCGACGCAAAAAATGATACTGTTGCTGATGATATTGCCTATAACAGGAAGCAACCCACAGAAAAAAGTGGCGGGAATGAGTAATTCAACATGAGGCAAATCTTCTATATAAATAAATATTCCAGTAAAAGTCGTATTAATCAAGGAAATGATGATTTGAGCACCTATCACTTGTTTAAAGCTATAGAAAAAATTTTTGAAGCGGTCTTCAATGGAAAAGCATAGAGCAGAATATAAATTATCAGAAGAGACAGTTTTGCCTGCTTCAATATCTATTTTTGGGGTGATAAAAATGCCAACCGCAATAAAAACACTAATAATAAAATAAATAAATTCTTTAGAGGCCAGTTTGGCAAAATTAGTAAAAGAAGATAATTCAGCTTTAATAATCTGAACAGATACCATTTTTAGACTATCGTCATTAGAAAAAGGAAGGGTGATATTGTAAGATTCTGCTAATTCAAAAATTTTAGGCAGTGCTTTCTCCGCAATGTCAGGAAGCGTGCTTATTGCACGGTTGACAGAATAGCCAAATCCTAAAAAAACAGTGATAACAATCAGAAAAAAAAGCACCACTGAAATGGATTTATAGCCTTGAATGGTACAAATACGCAGGACTAACAATGAAAAAAGAATGGTGAGTAAAGGCGTTTTGAGATTGAGCGTTATTAATAAAAGACATAAGCCAATAAAAAAACAATAAGAAAAGTTGGTTACTTGCTTAGCTGTGTACATAATCTTAAAAGCTCTTTTAATGATTAATCATATAAATTTATTTTATTTTATTTATTTATTTAGTTTAGGAGCGTATGGTTTAAATATCAAATTTTATAAAACTTTAGTGGCCTGATCGGCCAATCGAGAACGTTCTCCTCGTGTCATGGTAATGTGTGCACTGTGTTCCCAGCTTTTAAATTGTTGTACCACATAGGTTAATCCTGAAGTGGTTTCGGTTAAATAGGGCGTATCAATTTGATTGATGTTCCCTAAGCACACAATTTTAGTGCCAGGGCCTGCACGGGTGACCAAAGTTTGCATTTGTTTTGCCGTTAAATTTTGTGCTTCATCGATAATAATAAATTTATTTAAAAAGGTTCTGCCGCGCATAAAATTAATAGAAGAAATTTTAATGCGTTTTTCAAA